>JAVVFF010000189.1:0-2492 GCA_032250995.1 Methylophaga sp.
TTCTCGGTGTGGCGTTTGTGTTTTATGGCTGGTTCTGGACCCATGGCGGCCAGACTTTGGGCATGCGCGCCTGGCAGGTTTACTTAGTCAGCGGCAACCAAACCGGCATTAATTGGCAGCAGGCCGGATTGCGCTTTGTTGTGGCGATTTTTTCCTGGTTACCAATCGGTTTAGGCTTTTGGTGGCAATGGCTGAGCCCGGATAAACTCAGCTGGCATGATATTGCTTCGGGCAGTGAGATGGTTTTAATCAAGCGTGATAAAAAAGCCAGCCCATAACATCTGGCTTAACCAAGCCGCTCAATGGATTTGAGTTTATTATTGGCGTCAAAGCTAATTTGAAAACGGCCTTTGATGCCATGCTGTGTAATAAACCGGCGAATATGTAACGCCGGAAACTGCACGGATTGGCCAGTCTCAGCGACAACCCTTACCGCCAGAGCTTCACCACGGTAATAACGCATCGCCTCATCACGCTCAACGTGAAGTCTAAAGGTTAACTTTCTGTCCACTCACCAGAAAACCTGCAAATAAATCCTGCAAATCCGCCACTGCTTTTTGCTGTTCCTTGTGCGGATAGGCAACAGTTTTACCAAAACCCCACACCGGGGCTGGCCAGGCGGCATCATCTTTAAAACGGGCAATAATATGAATATGCAGTTGCGGCACCTGATTGCCTAAAGCCGCTAAATTCATCTTATCAGCGCCGGTTAAATCTTTGAGCTTTTCGGCGACAAATGCGGCTTCCTGCCAAAGCATTTGTTGATCCTTCATCGACAAATCAAATGGCTCGCTGGCCGATTCGCGGCGCGGCACCAAAACCAGCCATGGGAAACGGGCATCATTCATCAATAATATCTGACACAGTGGCAAATCACCGACGGCGATGGTGTCTTTTGCCAGTTGCTTATGCAGCGTAAATGCCATGCTTAATCCACCAGATATTTGTTGACGATTTCAAACACATCCGATGATAAATCCGGTTGTCTGGCAATCGATTGTAATGCTTCGCGCATCAGCACCTGCCGGTTTTCATCATATTGCCGCCAGGAATTAAATGCACCTAATTGTCGTGCGGCCACCTGCGGATTAAGTTTATCCAGCACCAGGATTTGCTCTGCTAAAAACTGATAACCGCTGCCATCTTTGGCATGAAATTGCGACGGATTATTACGGCAAAACTGACCAATGACTGCTCGCACATTATTGGGATTTTTAATACTAAATGCTGCATGTTGCATCAAGCCTTTGACGCGATGCAAGGTGCCCGGCAACGTTGATAACACCTGCACCGTCAGCCATTTATCAACCACCTGACGATCATGCTGCCATTGATGATAAAACGATTGCAGCGCTTGTTGTCTTTCTGAGCCTTCAACATCAACCATCAATCGCAAACCGGCCAGCAAATCAGTCATATTGTCAGACTGTTTCATTTGTTTCAGGCAACGCTGGATTTGCAGCGGATCTTTGGTCGCCATCAAAAAAGACAAACAGGTGTTTTTTAAACTACGCTGCGCCATATCTTCAGCCGCAAAGCGATATTCGCGTTTGATATTTAACGCTTGATACAGCGAATCAAATTCTGCTTTTAATGCCTTGGCAATGGTTTGTTTGACCTGTTGGTGTATCGCATGAATAGCATCAACGTCAGCCACCTGCATTTGTGCGGCGAGATAATTCTCGGTCGGCAGACTAAGCATTCGCGCTGTCAATGCCGGGTCGCTATGGGCCTGCTTTAATACATCGCTCAGTTGCTCGATTAATATTACCGGCACCTGTGGCGACTGACCTGTCTGATATTCAGCAATCATGTCCAGCATCACGTTGATAAACAGCGTTTGCCCGGCATCCCAGCGATTAAAGCTATCAGCGTCGTGCGCCATCATAAATGCCAGCTCGGCATTATCACGGGGCTGATTGAGTTTCACCGGTGCCGAAAAACCACGCAGTAGCGATAAATACGGCTGTTCGGTGATATTTGTAAAAGTGAAGGTCTGTTGTGCATCACTGAGGATTAACACCCGGGTGTCATCGCTAACAGGTGCGTTTTCATCAGCAAGCTGCAATGGCAAACTATTACCTTGGTTATCAACAAGACCCATCGCCACCGGCATTAACACCGGTAATTTTTCATTTTGCCCTGGCGTAGCCGGCGTGCTTTGGCTTAGGGTCACGGTAAAAATTTGCACCGACGCATCATAATGACTTTCCGCCATTAATTGCGGCGTGCCCGCCTGACTATACCAGCGTCTGAACTGGCTTAAATCCAGTGCATTGGCATCTTCGATGGCTTTAACAAAATCATCGGTGGTCACCGCCTGACCATCATGGCGGTCAAAATATAAATCAGTGCCTTTACGAAAACCGGCCTCACCCGCCAGTGTTTTCAGCATACGCACCACTTCGGCGCCTTTTTCGTAAATGGTGACCGTATAAAAATTACTGATTTCGATATAGCTATCGGGCCGCACCGGATGCGCCATCGGCCCG
>JAVVFF010000050.1:0-14339 GCA_032250995.1 Methylophaga sp.
CTTCCAGTTTTATTCTGCCGAAATGAATGCCGAAGCGGCTAATCGTCTGACACTGGAAACCAGCTTGCGCCGAGCGGTTGAGCAAAACGAGTTTTATTTGCAATTTCAGCCGCAGATTGAACTGGCCTCCGGGCGGGTCGTGGGGGTCGAAGTTTTACTGCGTTGGCACACTGACCTATGGGGTGAGGTCTCTCCGGCGCGATTTGTACCGGTTCTCGAAGACACTGGCTTGATCGGTGTAGTCGGCGAATGGGTGTTGCGTGAAACCTGCACGGTATTTATGACGAATCGTAGTGTATTGCCCGATGATTTCATTATGGCAGTGAATTTATCTGGCCGCCAATTTAAAGGCAACCGACTGGTCAGTTATATTCGCCAGTTGCTGGCTGAAACCGATATGCCCGCCGGTAATCTGGAACTGGAAATCACCGAAAGTCTGCTGATGGATAACACCGACTCGGCCATTGATACCCTGCGTGCTTTAAGCAATATGGGTATCACACTGGCCATTGATGATTTTGGTACCGGCTATTCGTCGTTATCCTACTTGAAACAATTCCCGCTCAATGTTTTGAAAGTAGACAGAGCGTTTGTCAGGGACTTAACCATCGATAAAGATGATGCAGCGATTGTCAGCGCCATTATGGCGATGGCAGATAGTCTGGGTCTGGAAGTGGTCGCTGAGGGTGTCGAGACCGCCGAACAATTGGCATTTCTGGAACAAAAACAATGCCAGCGTGCTCAGGGTTTTTTCTTCAGTAAAGCCATAGATTTGGATGAATTAATGGTCTATCTGCGTCAGCGGGAAAAGGCACTGCGCGCCTTATAAATAAATACCGGCTTATCTTCAGGATGCAGACGAATACTCAGATGACTTGACGGATATTGCCAGATAGTTGCTTCAGGGTCATCAGGATCGCCAGTGATTTCGGCTGGTTCACCAAAACGGCTGCGTAACATAGTCTCATCAGGCGGATAATTGGCAATATAGGTAATGGCAATAATTGGTGCATCCAGCAAATGTGCTTGATCATCAAAAGCGATTTCCAGACGCCGTGCGCCACTAGGTTGCAGTTTGCTGCTAGTGGCATTGGCTGCCATTTCATTGAGTGTTGCTGCTGGCAATTGTAAATTGGCGACAATTTTTGCCGACATACCGCTGAGATGAATGCGATCAAAAAACACTTCTGCGGTCGCTACCTCGCCATCTTCTACAAATAAAGCGGCCTTACCGGCTTCACGCCAGCGCAGTTGCGCATCACGATAAGTATCCTGGCCGAGGTGGATATCAAAAACTTTGATTTCACCATCGCCCTGCATGCTTATTTCCCAAGGTTTGGGACCATCCGGTTGTGGGGAGGGGATCAATGTCAGCGCCAAAATGCCGGCAATCACCAGCAGCATGATCACAATAATTTTCAGCAATATCTTCATGTTTGTTTTAAACCTGTAACCAAAAAGTGACGGGCCCGTCATTAATCAGACTGACTTGCATGCTTGCACCGAACTGACCACGGCCGACGTGATGATGTTGTTGTTCGGCTTGCTGGCAAAAATAGCTAAATAAACTGGCCCCAAGTTCAGGTGGTGCCGCCGGTGTAAAACTCGGCCGATTACCATTACGGGTGTCTGCCGGTAGTGTGAATTGCGGCACAATCAATAAACCACCGTCGACTTGCTGCAAACTCATATTCATTTTGTCATCGATGTCGGCAAAAACCCGGTATTGCAGTACTTTGCTAAGCAGTTTCTCAGCGTGACTAATAGTATCCTGTTGTTCTACACCAAGCAGTAGCAAAATACCTTTATCGATAGCGGTTATTTGCTGACCGGCCACACTGACCGAAGCCTGTGAAACCCGTTGGATCAAACCAATCATTTCAAACGTTCAGCCATCTCATCGGTGGCCCGGATCAGGGCATCAATTAATCCCGGTTCACCGGCGGCGTGACCAGCCAGCGGCACAATCCGTAAATCCGCTTTAGGTAATTGTTGCTGCAGTAGCCAGGATTGCTGCAGCGGACACACCATATCGTAACGACCATGAATAATAATCGTTGGAATATTCGATAACATCGATAAGTCCGAGAGAATCGGCCGATCAGCGATAAAACATTGATTCAAAGCATAATGCAGTTGAATGTGGCTGTGGGCTAATGGACCGGGACTACTATCTTCAGGGAGCTGATAACTAGGGGTATCACGCATCATGACAATAGTGGCCTCCCACTGTTGCAACGTATTTGCCGCTGTTTGCTGTACCTCGGTATCTGAATGGTTAAGCTGCTGAAAATAATAATCCAGTGGTTTATTTTGTTGTTCAGCCGGCACATTTTGGACAAAAAATTGCCAAGCATCAGCAAATACTTTGGCCGCGCCCCCCCCGGCATAAACCCAGTCAATATCTTGCTGCCGGCCTAAAAACGACCCGCGCAGGATCATCGATGACACCTGTTTTGCATATTTCCGAGCATAACATAACGCCAGCGTGACACCCCAGGAACCCCCGAACAACTGCCATTTATCGATATTCAGTAATTGGCGAATAGCTTCAATGTCGCCAATCAAATGCGCCATATCATTATTAGTCAGTTCGCCGCTGGGCAGCGAGCGACCACAACCACGTTGGTCAAACAGAATGATATGGTAGCGCGCCGGATCAAAATAACAACGATGCTGCGGCCGGCAACCTGAGCCTGGACCGCCGTGTAAAAACAATACCGGAATACCTTCCGGATTACCGCATTGTTCGACGTATATTTGATGTTGTTGGCCATCGGGCAGCGTTTCCCTTGGCAACAGATGGCTGTGGAAAGGTTCGATATCAGGGTATAAAGTCAGCATCGCAAATGGCCGGTTATTTTCTTGTGCCGCACTATAGCATTGATGATGGTATTTATTGTCTTGATCGGCGAAAATATACGGTTTATTTACAATCATCCAGCGTAGCGGATGTGATGATGAAGGTTAAGCGAAATGAACCTGCACGAATATCAGGCTAAACAATTATTTAACCGTTATGGCATCGCCACGCCCCATGGTGATGTTGCCGATGATGCCGAATCAGCAATGCATATTGTAAAACGACTGGCCGGCAATCGTTGGGTAGTCAAAGCGCAAGTGCATAGTGGTGGTCGTGGCAAAGCCGGTGGCGTCAAAGTGGTTGATAGCGAAGCTGAGGCTGTGCAAACCGCCAAAAAATTGCTTGGCACCTCACTGGTCACCCAGCAAACCACATCTATCGGTCTGCCGGTCAACAAAGTACTAATTGAACAACCGTCTGATATTGGCCAGGAAATTTACCTAGCTTTACTGGTTGATCGCGTTAGCCAACGTGTCACCTTTATGATGTCAGCGCAAGGCGGTATGGATATTGAAGCGTTGGCGGAGCAAAGTCCTGAGGCGATTTTGACCCTCGCTGTCGATCCTGTAGTAGGCTTGCAGGGTTATCAATGCCGTCGTGCCGGCTTTTTCCTGGGATTAAGCGGTGATGCCTTTAAACAATTACAATCGGTGATGCAAGACTTGTATCAGCTGTTTATCGACAATGATGCCAGCCTGGTAGAAATTAACCCACTTGTGGTAACCCATGATGGTCATTTGCTGGCAGTCGATGCCAAAATCAATCTTGATGACAATGGTTTGTTCCGGCATTCGGAATTGGCAGCGATGTTTGATCCCAGCCAGGAAAATGCCGCTGAAGTGACGGCCCGTGATTTCGGTTTGAACTATATCGCGCTGGATGGCAATGTCGCTTGTATGGTTAACGGTGCGGGTCTGGCCATGGCAACCATGGATTTGATTCAGAAAGAGGGCGGTGAGCCGGCAAATTTTCTTGATGTCGGTGGTGGTACCACCGCCGAACGAGTTGCCGAAGCCTTTAAACTGATTTTGTCGGACAGCAAGGTAAAATCGATTCTGGTTAATATTTTTGGCGGCATAGTCCGCTGTGATTTGATTGCCGAGGGCATTATTCAGGCGGCGAAAGAAGTTGGTTTGTCTTTACCGGTGGTTGTCAGGCTGGAAGGCACTAATGCTGAGCAGGGCCGCAAATTACTAGCAGAAAGCGGTATGAATATTAAAGCGGCGCAGGATTTAACCGAAGCTGCCAGACTGGCAGTCAGCGCGGCAGGGGAGTTATCAGCGTGAGTATTTTGGTCAATAAAGACACCAAAGTTATTTGTCAGGGCTTTACCGGTAAACAGGGCACGTTTCATTCTGAGCAGGCGATTGCATATGGCACCCAATTTTTCGGTGGTGTAACACCAGGCAAGGGTGGACAAACGCATTTGGATCGACCGGTATTTAATACGGTCGTTGATGCTGTTACTGAAACCGGCGCCGATGCCACCATGATTTATGTCCCCGCAGCGTTTGCTGCCGATGCGATTTTAGAAGCGGCTGATGCCGGCATTAAATTCATTGCCTGTATTACCGAAGGTATACCGGTACTCGACATGCTACGTGTCAAATACGCATTACAAGGCAGCGATGTCTATTTAATTGGTCCTAACTGCCCGGGGTTAATCACGCCTGGGGAATGCAAAATCGGCATTATGCCGGGTAGTATTCATTTGCCCGGTAAAATCGGCATTGTTTCGCGCTCCGGTACGCTGACTTATGAAGCCGTGCATCAGACCACATTAAATGGACTGGGGCAAAGTACCTGTGTCGGTATTGGCGGTGATCCGATTCAGGGTATGAATTTTATTGATTGTTTAGCGCTGTTTGAGGCCGATCCGCAGACCGAGGGTATTGTTATGGTCGGTGAAATCGGCGGTCAGGCAGAAGAAGACGCCGCAGCCTATATTGCTGAATATGTTAGCAAGCCGGTGGTTGCCTATATCGCAGGCTTAACCGCACCCGCTGGTAAACGCATGGGCCACGCCGGTGCGATTATCAGTGGTGGTCAGGGTACAGCGGAAGCCAAATTAGCAGCATTAACCGCCGCCGGGGTGTCGATCAGTCGCTCACCGGCAGAAATCGGTGATGCGATGTTGGCAGCAATGGGGCAATAACGGTGCGCCGGACACTGACCGTTGTTCTGGCACAAATCAATCCGGTAGTCGGTGATGTAGCTGGCAATACCACTAAAATTATTCAGGCTGCCGATACTGCCCGGGATCAATTATCAGCAGATCTGATAGTGTTTCCGGAGTTATGTCTGACCGGTTATCCACCCGAAGATTTATTGTTAAGGCCGGGGTTGCAAAAACGCGTTAATAAAGCGCTGGAAACCTTACAACACAAAATTACCGGCATTCATATCGTTGTTGGTCATCCGCTCGGAGAAGTTGGTAAAGAGCTGTACAACGCTGCCAGCGTCATTGCCGATGGTCAGATCATTTGCCAGTATTTCAAACAAATGCTGCCTAATTACAGTGTGTTTGATGAAAAACGCTATTTTATCGAAGGTCATTTGCCGGCTATTTTCACTTTAAATGGCTTGAAGCTGGGTATTACTATCTGTGAAGACATCTGGTTTACCGGCCCAGCTGCGCAGGCCAAAGATGCTGGTGCTGAACTATTATTAAATCTCAATGCGTCACCGTTCCAACAAGGCAAATCAGCACTGCGCTATGATGCGGTACGTCAGCGGGCTATCGAAAATCAGTTACCCATGTTGTATGTCAATCAGGTTGGCGGTCAGGATGAGCTGGTATTTGATGGAGGGTCTTTCGCGCTTGATAGCCAGGGGACTTTGCAGATGCAAGCTGCCGCATTTGCTGATGAATTAGCTGTGGTCAATATCGAAAAAAATCAAACCGGCAACATTCTGATAGACGGCAATATCTATGAACATTTGTCGCCACTGGCCAGTGTTTATCAAGCGCTGGTTATGGGACTGCGTGATTATGTTGAAAAGAATCGTTTTCCCGCGGTGGTGTTGGGATTGTCAGGCGGTATTGATTCGGCATTAACGTTGGCTTTAGCCGTAGATGCGCTGGGGGCCGATCGGGTGCAAACTGTGATGATGCCGTCACGTTATACCGCGCAAATCAGCCTTGATGATGCGGCTGCGATGGCTAAAGGGCTTAATGTTGCTTACTCCGTGTTATCGATTGAGCCAGTATTTGACAGTTTTCTGAAAACTCTTAATGACACTTTTGCTGGTAAAGCGGCTGATACCACTGAAGAAAATATTCAGGCACGTTGCCGTGGTGTGCTGTTAATGGCGATATCCAATAAGACCGGTGCGATGGTGTTGTCTACGGGTAATAAAAGCGAAATGGCGGTGGGGTATTCAACGTTATATGGGGATATGGCTGGTGGCTTTTCACCGCTTAAAGATGTTTATAAAACGCTGGTGTTTGCACTGGCAAAATACCGCAACCAATTAGCGCCAATCATTCCAGAACGAATCATCAGCCGGCCACCATCTGCGGAATTGTCGGCTGATCAGCGAGATGAAGACTCATTGCCACCTTATTCACTGCTCGACAAAATCCTTGAGCGTTATATTGCCGATGATGGCTGTTTCGAAGATTTAGTGGCAGAAGGTTTTGCCGCCGAGATAGTTGCACAGGTTATCAAAATGGTAGATCGTAATGAATATAAACGGCGTCAGGCCCCCCCCGGCATCCGCATTACCGGCCGTGCATTTGGCCGAGATCGTCGTTACCCGATAACATCGGGCTATACCGTGACATCAACCATAGAGTAGGAATTCATCATGAAAAAAATTGAAGCGATAATTAAACCGTTCAAACTCGATGATGTGCGTGAGGCATTGTCGGAAATTGGTGTAACCGGCATGACGGTTACTGAAGTTAAAGGTTTTGGCCGGCAAAAAGGCCACACCGAGTTGTATCGTGGCGCTGAATATGTGGTTGACTTTCTGCCTAAGGTCAAAATGGAAATTGTGCTGGCTGACGATCAAGTCGATGGCTGTATCGAAGCGATTACCAAAGCCGCGCATACCGGTCGCATCGGAGATGGTAAGATTTTTGTTATGCCTTTAGAACAGGCAATTCGTATCCGTACCGGTGAAGACGGCGAAACCGCAATCTAGGGTTTGTTTAGAACAACTAAACGGATGATCTCCTCGCGCCTTGATTGACGCTTTTTCAGACACAATAGAGGCGGAGATGAAAGATAAACAAACCCTAGAAAATGCTATGACTGGCTGCCGGATACGGCAGCTAGCGTTTTATTGTATTAATGTCGAACGCCGCACATCAGCAATACCAGGATGTGCTGGATAGTTTTTTTCCAGCACACGCAGCGCATCTTCTGATAAATCATTCAATTCCATAACTTTGTAAGCTTTGGCCATAATGACTAATGCTTCCGGCATGGCCGGCGTACGCGGATAATTTTCAATGACATAACGCGCGCGGTTGGCTGCGGCAATATAGGATGTTCGGCGCATATAATAATTGGCGACGTTAATCTCATGTTGTGCCAGACGGTTTCGCAGATAGACAATGCGCTGTGCAGCATCCCCGGCGTATTTACTTTGTGGGTAGCGTTTAATGAGCAAATTGAAATCGTTCAGCGCATCTTCTGCAGAACCCGGATCGCGCTGAGATTCATCGCGGGGAATGTACCTTTCAAGGATACCGATGTCTTTGTTGAAACTGACCAGCCCACGTAAATACAACGCATAGTCATTATTTTCGTTAAGTGGGTACACTCGCATGAACCGGTCGATGGTGGCGATGGCGGTTTCCGGATCATTATTTTTGTAATGTGCATAAGCTGACTCAAGCAAGGCCTGCTGAGCATATTCACCAAACGGAAAACGTGCTTCGAGCTGTTCGTAGAATTGGATTGCTGTGCCGTAATCAGCCATATTTAAAGCCGTTTTGGCTTCAGCATAAATCCGTTCCACCCCCCAACTTTCTTCGGCTTTAACTTCTTCTTTATCGCCAAAAATGGAACAAGCACTCAGTGAGAGCATCAAAATAAATAGCAGGGATATTTTTTTCATGGGCTTAGAATACGCTAGCGGTCGGTTATCGGTAAAGATGGATTGTAGTCTTTTTGATAGCTTATAGCATCTTGAAATCGGTAACTTACTGAATTGAAACCGAGTACAATTATGCTCAATTTTTTCACCCATTAAACAGGACTTTACATGATCAAGCGTTTTATCGCTGTGCTAGTAACCGGCGTATTCGGTGTTTCGGCGCAGGCGGCAGTGTTTGAACTGCCTGATGAGCAAACTCAGGTGATCGGCGAGAATGTCGTGGTTTACACCACCGCTGAAGATACCTTGCTGGATATTGCCCGTAACTTTGATCTAGGTTATGGCGATATTGTTAATGCCAATCCGGAGGTTGATCCCTGGGTGCCGGGTGATAACCAGCGAGTCATTGTACCGACCCGTTTTATTTTGCCGAATGCACCGCGTCAGGGCATTGTCATTAATCTTCCAGAAATGCGTTTGTACTATTATCCGGCCAAACAGGTTGGCGAAGCGCAGCGTGTGGTCACGCATCCAATTGGTATTGGCCGTGAGGGACGCGATACACCGCTGGGCAAGTTATCAATTATCCAAAAACGTGAAAATCCAAGCTGGACACCACCGGAATCAGTCCGTAAAGAACATGCCGCTGATGGTGATATTTTGCCAGCAGTTGTGCCACCCGGTCCGGAAAACCCACTGGGTACCCGTGCTATGCGGTTATCCAACCCGAGTTATTTGATACATGGCACCCATCGGCCCTATGGCGTGGGTTTGCGGGTGAGCAGTGGCTGTATTCGTTTATATCCTGAAGATATTGAGAGTTTGTTCAGTAAAGTACCGATGGACACACAGGTTAATATCATTTACGCACCCTTTAAAGTGGGTGTTAAAGATAATGTACTTTACATGGATGCGCATAAAACCCTGGATGATATGGATAAGCGTGATAGTTACAATATGACGCCGGTGGTTGCGGCCATGTTGGCAGTAACTGATGATTTACCCAAAGGTGATGCCTGGACTGATGCTGAAAACATGGTGTTGAATGGTAATGGTTTGGTGCAGAAACTTAATGCGCCGGAAGCCAGTATCGCTGAAAATATCTGGTTTGTGCATGGTGGAACCGGTCAGAAGGTGCCACAAAAGATGCATGCTGCTATAAAACAACTGCAATTGGAAAACTGGTTTTGGCCACTGCGTGGTGGTTCGCTTGGCGAAATTGTCCTAGGTCCGTTTGACAGTCGTGAGCAGGCTGATGACATGGCTCGTCAGGTTTCAGAAGCGGCGGGGACGCCTGTGTGGGTGGCACAACTACCTGAATCTATGCTGTAAATTCAAAAAAAAACACAAAAAAAAGCCGGGACAAATCCCGGCTTTTTCGTTTGTGAAGCTAAAGCTTATTTGCTCATCGCTTTTTCAAACATGCGGTCGATTTTTGCACAGCATTCATCAACTTGTGCTTGTGCATCTTCAGCCGATTTTTGTGCATTCATTGCAGCTAATTCTGCATCAGTAGCAGTACGTTGGGCAGTGTCAGCAGTACTTTGAGCATTGCGAGCAGCGACCATTGCTGAATCAGCAGTTGATTGTGCTGTTTCTACTGATGATTTCAGGGCTTCCATTTCTTCTGTGTTAGCACATGCTGTCAGCATAACTAATGGCAGAACAACTGCGCCCAGTTTAACTAATGATTTCATTTAAAAACTCCTTGATTTTTCGGTTGGGGGATTGGCATTTCCATGAATTATGGTTAAACGCAAGCCTGATATAAGCTAGCAGGAAAAAAAATTGCTGTCTATTCGATTCAATTGATTCTGCGAAACAGTGCAAATTGTTGCTATAATGGCGCGCGCCTTAAGATGGTGCAACGGCTGGAAATCGGCCGGAAATGCTCATTCCCACGTTATTTGCTCTGGAAAAATCTGTCTATGCACCCAATGCTGAATATTGCCGTTCGCGCGGCACGTCAGGCTGGATCGTTGATCTTGCGCTCGCTACAGCACGTCGAACATCTGGAAATTACCACTAAAAGTCGTAATGATTATGTCTCTGATGTTGACCGTCTGGCCGAACAGGAAATCATCGGCGTTATTAAAAAAAGCTATCCGGATCATGCCATCATGGCTGAAGAGTCTGGCGACAGTGGTGCTAATGACACCGTTTGGGTCATCGATCCGCTGGATGGCACCACCAATTTCCTGCATGGCTTTCCGCATTATTGCGTATCAATTGCCGTACGAGTCAGAGGTCGCGTTGAGCACGCCGTAATATATGATCCGCTGCGCGAGGAATTATTTACAGCCAGCCGTGGTGCTGGCGCCCAGCTCAATGACCGCCGATTGCGGGTCAGTAAACGCAAGGATTTAAACGGTGCTTTAATCGCCACCGGTTTTCCTTTTAAGTATCCCCAACATCATCCAGCCTATCTGGCTATGTTTGGCAATGTGCTACCAAAAGTATCTGATCTTCGCCGCACCGGCAGCGCGGCTTTGGATTTGGCTTACGTCGCTGCCGGGCGGGTGGATGGTTATTGGGAAATTGGCCTGGAAAATTGGGATTTGGCAGCCGGCTTACTACTGGTTGAAGAAGCCGGCGGCACTGTCTCGGACTTTAGCGGCGGCGATCTATTATTCGACAAAGGCCATGTGATTGCTGCCGGCCTGAGCTTGCATAAACATTTACAGGCAGCGATCACGCCATTTATCACCGAATCTTTGAAATAAGCGCCTGTTTTGCAGGCATCTTTAACCTGTATGCTTCGTGCATACGCCATTTAAAATGAATTTTTATGACTGAATTTTCGAAAGACATCAGCAAGCTCCGAAACATCGCCATCATCGCCCACGTCGATCATGGTAAGACGACTTTGGTTGACCAGTTACTGCGTCAATCAGGCACCTTCAGTGAACATGAAGAGATGCAGGATCGCGTCATGGATTCCAATGATTTAGAGCGCGAGCGGGGCATTACCATTCTCTCCAAAAATACCGCCATCCGCTGGCATGACTACCGGATTAATATTGTTGATACGCCGGGCCATGCTGATTTTGGTGGTGAGGTTGAGCGGGTCTTATCGATGGTCGATTCAGTTTTATTGCTAGTTGATTCTTCGGAAGGTCCGATGCCACAAACCCGCTTTGTCACCCAAAAAGCACTGGCTTTAGGGTTAAAACCGATTGTGGTTATCAATAAAATCGACAAACCCAGTGCCCGGCCAAGTTGGGTACTGGATCAGACCTTTGATTTATTTGCCAATCTGGATGCCACTGATGAACAGTTAGACTTCGACGTGATTTATGCATCGGGTCTGAATGGCTTTGCCGGCATGGAAGATACCGTACGTAGCGGTGATATGACGCCGTTGTTTCAATTGGTCGTTGATAAAGTTAAACACCCAGCTGTTGATGCCGATGGTCCTTTCCGCATGCAGGTGTCTTCATTAGATTACAACAGCTATGTTGGCGTTATCGGCGTTGGCCGGATTGAACGCGGTCGGGTCAAAACCAATACGCCGGTAACAGTAGTCGACCGTGAGGGCAAAAAACGTAATGGTCGGGTGATGCAGGTCATGGGCTTTATGGGCCTGAACCGTGAAGAAGTTGAAGAAGCTTCGGCTGGCGATATTATTGCCTTTACCGGTCTGGATCCGCTGAATATTTCCGATACGCTATGTGATCCCAGTGCCGTCGAAGCCTTGCCACCATTGAGTGTTGATGAGCCAACTGTGACCATGACCTTCCAGGTCAATAATTCACCGTTTGCCGGTAAAGAAGGCAAGTTTGTCACCACCCGGCAAATTCGTGAACGTTTGGATCGTGAATTGATCCACAACGTGGCGCTGAAGGTGGATCAACTGCCGCAAGACCCGGATAAGTTCCGTGTCTCGGGCCGTGGTGAACTGCATTTATCAGTGTTGATTGAAAATATGCGCCGTGAAGGTTTTGAAATGGGCGTGTCGCGCCCGGAAGTCATTATTCGCGAAAATAATGGCGTCAAAGAAGAACCCTATGAATCGGTCACTATTGATGTTGAAGACACACATCAAGGCACGGTGATGGAAAAAATGGGTACCCGTGGTGGTGAATTAAAAGATATGTCGCCCGACGGTAAAGGTCGTGTGCGGCTGGACTTTATGATCCCATCGCGCGGACTGATTGGTTTTCGCACCGAATTTTTGACCGCAACTCAGGGCACTGGTTTGATTTACAGCGTATTTGATCATTACGCGCCCTTAAAACCCGGTACTTTTGGTAAGCGACAAAATGGCGTGCTGATTGCCAATGGTGTTGGTAAAGCGGTGGCTTTTGCGATTTTTAATTTGCAAGAACGTGGCCGGATGTTTATTGGTCATGGCGACGAAGTTTACGAAGGCATGGTGATCGGTATTCACTCCCGTGATAACGATCTGGTGGTTAATGCACTAAAGGGCAAACAACTGACCAACGTCCGTGCCTCGGGTACTGACGAAGCGATCGCATTAGTCCCACCGATTCGCATGAGTCTGGAGCAGGCACTGGAATTTATCGGTGATGATGAACTGTTGGAAGTCACTCCTAAGTCGTTGCGGGTACGCAAAAAACTGCTGCTTGAGCATGAACGTAAGAAAGCCTCACGGGGCTAGTCAGTTAGCGATTTCGCAGCATAAAAGGGTATTCTATTGGAATATCCCTTTTTTTGAGGCTGGACATGCGCATTTTAATTTTATTGGCAATTGGCTTATTGCTGTTTTTGATTTTTCGCAATCTGTTGCGAAAGGCGCGCAGTGAGCGTCAGGCAAGTCCCAGAGAAGAACATATGGTGCGTTGTAAGCACTGTGGTTTGCATCTGCTACCACAAGAAGCAGTTCGTAAAGATCAGCAATATTTTTGCAGTCAGGAACACCTTGAGGCCGATCAGAACCAATCCTGATGTCAAACGTAGAATTAGGCTCCGCTGTTGAACATACCGAAACGTCTTGGCGGGCTTTACGCTTTTTTTCAGGCTACCGACTGTTTTTGGCATCGGTTTTATTTTTTGTGGTTTATCTGCAGTTACCGCCGGATTTTCTCGGCAAAAAATATCCTGCGCTGTATCAGATAATCAGCTTCAGTTATTTGCTGCTAGCTGTGGCGCTGCTGGTATTTAGCAGCCGCCAGTGGGGTGTTTTTGTTACCCAGTGCAGTATTCAGTTGTTAATTGATGTGCTGGCGCTGGCATTGATCATCCATGCCAGTGGTGGTTTACAAACTGGTTTAGGTGCTTTGCTGGTGGTGATTGTGGTCGCTGGCGGTGCTTTGATCCCGGGGCGGATGGCAGCGTTTATTGCGGCGATTGCCACGTTGGCGGTGTTACTGGAAGCCAGTTACGGGCAGATAACCGGCCAATCGATAACGCATTTTGGTCAGGCCGGTATGCTGGGTGCCATTTTTTTTATCACCGCATTGTTGGCGCAATTGGTCTCGGGTACGATGGAGCGATCCCAGACCTTAGCCGCGCAGCGGGCGGCTGAATTAAGCAAGTTGGCGACTTTAAATCAGCACATCATCAGCCGTATGCAGATCGCCGTATTAGTGATTGATGAGTTGGGCCGGGTAAGTTTGCTGAATCAGTCGGCGCAGCGTTTATTAGGCTTAGATGATTTGCAGGCAGGTTTCAGTCTGAAACGATATGTGCCGGCTTTAGCGCTGCAATTACAACATTGGCAACAGCATATTCCAGATGCCTTTAAGCCGTTTCAAGCGCGCGCTGATTTGCCGGAATTACAGGCCAGAGTCACCCGTCTGGATTCCGGGGAAATTCTATTATTTATTGAAAATACCACGGAGCTGGCACAACAAGCGCAACAGTTAAAACTAGCGTCACTGGGCCGCTTAACTGCCAGTATTGCGCATGAGATCCGCAATCCGTTGGCTGCTATCAGCCATGCCGGGGAGTTGCTGGCCGAGCAACGTAACGAAGATAAGGCGATTAGCAAGCTGACCGCAATTATAGAACGTCATAGTGGCCGCATGAATGCCATCATCGAAACAATATTACAAATGAGCCGGCGTAAATCAGTTGAACCACAGATAGTAGTATTGGCCGACTGGCTGGAAAAGTTTATCGAAGAATTTGCTGAAACCAAACAATTAGCCAGCGACAAGATTAGCCTGACTATTTTGGCGCCACTGGCCCGGGTCTGGACCGATGCCCAACAGTTGCATCAGGTGTTGTGGAATTTATTGGAAAATGCGTTGCAACATGCTGATATGTCAGCAGCGCCAGCTTTGCAACTGCGGGTAGATGTTAACGTCGATGAGGTCATTATTGATGTTATTGATAATGGTCCTGGTGTGAGCGATACGGCCTTGAAACATTTATTCGAGCCGTTTTATTCTGCAAGATCAGGTGGTACGGGGCTGGGTTTATACTTGGCCAGAGAATTGTGTCAGGCTAATGGGGCCCGGCT
>JAVVFF010000051.1:0-14245 GCA_032250995.1 Methylophaga sp.
CGGTTATTCATTCAAGTTTGTCTGGGCACCGTTATTGGACGTGTTGCCGTTGCCGTTCCTGCATAAATTACTACGCCGGCGGCGCAGTTGGTTATTGTTGTCGCAATTGATGATTATCAGTTCGATCTTATTGATGGCGATGATTGATCCGGCGACGCATTCGCTGACTTTGATGGCGGTTGCTGCGGTATTGCTGGGGTTTTCGGCGGCGACGCAGGATGTGGTGATTGATGCCTATCGGATTGAATCTGCTGAGCCACGCTTACAGACACTGATGTCGGCCAGTTATATCGCTGGTTATCGGATCGGCATGCTGATGGCCGGGGCGGGGGCATTGTATTTAGCCAGTTATTTTGGCTCGGAAGTATATAACTACGATTATCTGGCCTGGCGGCATAGTTATTTTGTGATGGCCTCATTGATGCTGATTGGTGTGGTCACGACGTTAGTATGCCGCGAACCGGATGTTGATCCATTAAAAGTGATTGAAAGCAGACAAGATTATTTGGGTCTTTTGCTGTCGTTTGCGTTGGCGATTGCCGGCTTTATCGGTTGTTTTTATCTGACTCGTGAGTGGGCGGCTGAGATGCATGGTCAGTTGCTGCTGGTTTTGCTGAATAGCCCCCTGACCACCGTAGTTATTGAATTGATGCGGTTATTGCTGGCAACAGTCGTTGCTGTGTCGATTGGCCGCGGTTTGATTGCATTAGGTCTGGTGCAACGAACGATTTTAAAACGCGGTTATGTGGAGCCGGTTGCCGATTTTTTCCGGCGTTATGGTTTGTCGGCTGCCTTGTTATTGCTGGCGTTGGTCGGTTTGTACCGGATCTCCGATATTGTGCTCGGCGTAATCGCCAATGTGTTTTATCAGGATATGGGCTTTAGCAAACCTGAAATCGCCACGGTGGTGAAAACCTTTGGCCTGTTTATGACCATTTTTGGCGGCTTTGTCGGCGGTATCCTGGCAATGCGTTATGGCGTGATGCGGATTTTGTTTCTGGGCGCGGTATTGTCGGCGCTGACCAATCTGCTGTTTATGATGTTGGCATCAATGGGTAATGATCTGACCATGCTGTATATCGTGATTTCCGCTGATAATTTATCGGCGGGCCTTGCCAGTGCGGCATTTATCGCTTTTTTGTCGAGTCTGACCAATATCTCTTTTACGGCCGTGCAGTATGCGATTTTCAGTTCGCTGATGACTTTGCTGCCAAAAATTCTTGGTGGGTATTCTGGCACGATGGTGGAGTCGATGGGCTATCAGCAGTTTTTCCTGATTACGGCGATGCTGGGCGTGCCGGTGTTGTTACTGATTTGGCTGTCCCGGCGACATTTTAAGCTCGCGGAATAAGTCTGTCTGCTGGCGGCTTAGCAGGCATTTTTCCCAATAAGTTTATGCTAGGCTGAATCCATCATTTCACTTGGGAGAGTTAGCGATGCAAGCAGCTACGATTGACGATTATCAGGCGATTCGCGCGGTTATTCAGCATTATATCGATGGTGCCCGCGCCGGCGTTGGTGAGTTGATGCGTCCGGGCTTTCATCGGGATGCGACCATTTATGGTTATGTCGGTGACGATTTATTTGCCGGACCCATTCAAGGCTTATACGACTGGAATGATGAAAATGGCCCGGCGCCGGATATCAAAAGCGTCCTCGCCAGTATTGATATTTACGGCACCGTCGCCACCGTGCGGCTGGAGTCGGATAACTGGACCGGTTTACGCTTTACCGATTTATTTAATCTGCTTAAAACCGAAGGCCGCTGGCAGATCATGAATAAAGTGTTTCACCTGCATCAGGATTAATGATTTGGTAACACGGCTTGTACCGGCTGGCGTCCTGACCGAGTTTCATACGCTGATCACGAACAAACTGGCGCAGTAAATCATCAATCGTCCGCATTAATGCCGGGTCGCCATTGATCTGATAAGGGCCATGTTCGGCAACCTGCCGAATGCCGAATGCCTTCACATTACCGGCGACAATACCGGAAAACGCGGCACGCATTTGTGCGGCCAGTTCATGTTTGGGCATATCCGGAAACAGTCTTAATTCCGCCATATTGGCATGGGTGGGAATAAACGGCTGTTGCAACATCGGGTCAATATATAGCTGCCAGTTATAGTAATAGGCGTCTTCATTTTTGCGGCGGGACTGCTGCACACTGGTGACACCTTCGCGGCTGCGCTGGGCAACTTTATCCGGGTCGCCGGTAATGATTTCATACAGCTCGCTGATTTCGTCACCGAGACAGCTTTTCAGAAACTTATCCAGCGTTGCAAAGTATGCCTCGCAACTTGCCGGGCCGGCAAAAATCAATGGAATGCCTTGTTTATTATCCGGGTGCAACAAAATACTCAGCAAATAGAAGATTTCTTCAATAGTGCCCACACCGCCGGGGAAGACAATAAAACTGTGGCCGAGGCGGACAAACGCTTCCAGGCGTTTTTCAATATCGGGCATGATCACCAGCTCATTAACAATGGCATTGGGGGATTCCGAGGCAATAATGCCCGGTTCGCTGATGCCGATATAACGGCCGGTTTTAATTTGCTGTTTGGCATGACCGACGGCCGCGCCTTTCATCGGGCCTTTCATGGCACCGATGCCGCAACCGGTAATGATATCCAGCCCGCGCAGACCCAGTTCATAACCCACATGCTTGGCGTAATCGTATTCAAGGCGGGGAATGGAATGACCACCCCAGCAGACCACCATATTGGGTGGCATATCGGGCCGCACTACATTGGCATTACGCAAAATCATAAACACGCTGTCGGTGATTTGCTCAGGGGTTTCTGGATGCTGAGAGAGAATTTTAAAGTCGGTATAAACAATATCGCGCAGCGCTGACGATAAATGCTCCTGAATACCGCGGATCAGCGTGTCACCGACGAAGGATTGCGCCGGGGCATTGTCTATTTGTAGCAAAATGCCACGTTCTTGCGGGATCAGCCGGATATCAAAATCGGCAAATTTATTAAAAATCTCCTCGGCATCATCTTCGTGGCTGTCGGTATTGAGGATTGCCAGTGCACAGTCGCGAAACAGGCGGTGCAAGTCTTCGCCGGGGTTACTGAGGCGGCGGATTTCTTCCTGGGATAACAGATTTAAGGTGCGCAGGGGTCTGACTGAGGTTTGTTTGATTTTGTTCATAGATTTCTATTGATGAAAAGGCATGACGCCATACTCCCACTGTTAGCGGTGGGAATCAATCGATGAGTGAACAGTTACAGAAAACAAAATCCGTTCCTTTTTAAGGACTACATTTTTACATAGCCTGGTGTGCTCCCGATAAGTTAATAGTTAGTCATTCAGATATTAAAGAAATCTCAAGCCGCCCCGTATCGCAGGGCAGCTATCAGGTATGTTGAGACTTAAATTGCAGCGGAAACCGTCAGATAAAATTCATTAGTAGAACTGCCCTGGAATTCTTCCCCATCACTATCGGTATCACTGTACCCAACCGTGACGGCAAAATTTCCGAGTGATTTTGTCAGATCAATTCCGTAGTAGGTATAGCTATCTACAGGATTATATTTGTCATCAAGTTTTTGGGTACCCAAATGCATGCCGAGAGCGACATCGTCTGTCAGGCTCAAATCCAGAAAGCTCTCTATAGCTGTCGCATCCCCTGATTCTGCAAAAAAGTCAGGTGAATGCATGATGGACATCCCCAGTGTTGGGCTCCACATGCTATCGAAAGTATAGGCTAACGAACCACCGTATTCGTAGTAGGCCAGATCGCCGATATCTTCTGGATCACCGGAGCTTGCTTCACCCGGGTAGTCGTAATAGATATAGTCCAGTGAATAGGCAAAACCATTGATTTCACCTGTGTAGCCACCGTAGTAGTCGATTTCAACTGCTTCAGTTTCTACGGCAGATACTGAACTCGCCCAGGTGCCCAGATAAAATCCTTCATAGCCCCAATCAAATCCGCCACTGATCGCGGGTTTATTATCCGATAAGGTAATACCGCGAAACAGGTAGTTCGATGTCAGGGCGACATTGGCACTAAAGTTTTCTTTATCCAGTACGCTTTCTGCGAAACTGTTTGACGAAAATAATGTGGTTAGGGAAAATAAAACCATTGCACTGCAAGTGGACTTTTTCATTAAGGCGACTCCATATAAAAATAAAACACTACAAAATTACAGTCCCACTTCATTGCGGGGTGACCAGGGTATCTGACGGCATTGTCAGAAGAATTTGCTCATTACTGACGATAGGCTCGCCAACTTTTGAGATGACTGATATCGGTGGCGTGGGTGATTGCATACGGTTCACAGATAAAGCCGGTGTACCATTGCTGATCGGCCAGTTGGACCTTGCCAATACCTAATGGGGCAGGGATCCCAGCGACAAAAGAGCCAAAGCTGGCGGTGGGTAATTCCCATAATTCAACTTCAATCGATTCACCGTGATGTTCATCCCTGACCAGGCCAGGCCGGGCTGGGGGACCGCCGGGAAGTGCATAAAGTCGGTAATCTGAACTGGTTTGTGTGGCGCGTATTAACTTGCCGCCACGATCCCGCAATTGCCAGTTAAGCGGTTGTCCTTCTAAATGCGCTCCACAGACAACGATCTGGATCCGGTCCATCACTCCGGCGTTTAACGCTTGAGATTCAGCAAGCGGCAACGAGGTTGCTCCCAGCGGTAATTTCAATGTTTGTTGCAGTCGATTGGCATAAGACAATAAGCGGGTATCACTGAAGGCTCTGGAAAACAGTGTCACGCCAAACGGTAACCCGTTTGCGTTGAAACCTGCCGGAACTGCAACTGCACTACAGTCGAGCAGATTCATAAAGTTGGTGTAATAACCCAGCTGGCTATTAAGTTTTATAGGCTCTGACTGGACCTCTTTGATTTTGTAAATCGTGCCGGCGGTAGGGGTCAGAATAAAATCAAAGTTTTCCAGTGCCGGAGTGACCTGCTGTTTGCAGTGCTGTAGTTGGTACTCAGCGCTGAACAGATCCTCGGCTGAAGCGGTGTTATTGCTATCGAGAATTTGTTGTAAAACCGGCAGCATAGCTTCACGTTTAACATTGGCAGTGGCAATGCGCCGTTCTGCCACCCACGGCCCTTCATATAACAATCTGGCCGCCGTCAGAAACGGCTCAAAATCAATTTCATGACAGATACCACCAAGTTTTTTCAGTGTTTCAACCGTGTTATAAAAGCCTTGTTCATTTTCCTGATCGCCAAAAAATGCTAGTTGTTCGGCTTGCGGAATAGCGAAGTTAAAGCTATCAGCTGCCAGTTGGCCATAATTTCGCCGATTGGTATCTTTATTTTGTCGGGAGTAATCATCCTTGGAATCAAACGCAGCAGCCACTTCAAATACCCGGTTTGCATCGTCGGTGGTCAGGCTGAAAATAGACACGCAATCCAGGCTTTTACAGGCAGGCACTACGCCGTGATTACTGAGCAAACCTCGCGAAGGTTTTAAACCGATCAGATTATTAAATGCAGCCGGTACCCGACCAGAGCCAGCGGTATCGGTACCTAAAGAAAAACTCACCAGCCCCAGTGCGACCGCCACCGCAGAACCAGAACTGGAACCACCGGAAATATACTCTGGATCAAAACTGTTATGACAGACTCCCCATTTATCCGGTGAACGTACACCAACGAGCCCGGTGGCAAACTGATCCATATTGGTTTTACCAATCGGAATCGCCCCGGCATTAATCAGTAATTCCACCACATGAGCAGATTGCTCTGCTGTATAGCGATAAGCTTCACAGCCAGCAGTGACATCCACACCAGCCAATTCAATATTATCTTTTATCGCAAACGGAATTCCGTACAACGGCAATTTATCAGGTGATTGGCCGATTAAATTATCCAGATAAGGCTGAATGGCTTCGCGAGATAACAGAGTTATCCAGATATTTCGATCAGCATAGGTGGCGGCGCGTTTCAGCACATCATCAATCAGTTTATGTGGATAGAGCTTGCCATCACGATAAGCCTGATGGATGGCATCAATGGTCAGATCCATTATTCTGCCTCCCCGGAGATAACGACCAGACGATCACCCATACCAACCTGCGCGCCGGCCTGTCGTTTAATTTCTGTGACGGTACCGGCTTGAGTCGCTGTTATCTGGATCTCCATTTTCATCGCTTCCAGGATCATCAATACATCGCCTTCTTGTACAGACGAGCCGATTTCCACTTCCACTTTCCAGACGCTGCAATTGAGCGGGCTATCAACGGAAATCGCATTTTCTGGCAAAGGTGCAGTTTCTTCATCAATTACCTGCGGTTCATTGCCACTATCAAAATGTAAAAGCCCCTCGCGTTTCCAATGTTCCAGCTCCTGTTCAAAGGCAAGTTCACGCTGGTGGGTAAAGCTGTCAATCGACTCACTATGTTTCGCAATAAACTGGTTATAGCGTTTGAGATTGAAGGTGGTTTCTTCAATCTTCAGTGGGTAATTGCCTTGCGGAAAATCCCGGCGGATCTTCACCAGTTCATCGTGGCTGACTTCATAAAACTTGATTTGATCAAAAAACCGTAACAACCAGGGTTTAGTGAATTCAGTGGTTTGCAGATAACGATTCCACATCTGCAGGGTCCGGCCGATAAACTGATAGCCACCCGGTCCTTCCATGCCATAAACGCACAGATAGGAACCACCGATACCAACGGAGTTTTCAGCAGTCCAGGTGCGGGCAGGGTTATATTTGGTGGTGACCAGACGGTGTCTTGGATCCAGCGGCGTTGCTACCGGCGCACCCAGGTAGACATCACCCAGGCCCATCACCAGATAACTGGCTTCAAACACTATGCGTTTCACCTCATCAACCGAGCTGAGGCCATTAATGCGGCGGATAAATTCAATATTGTCCGGACACCAAGGCGCATTATGCCGCACCGATTGCATGTATTTTTCGATGGCTTGCTGGCAGGCTTCGTCATTCCAGGAAATAGGTAAATGCACGATGCGCGCAGGTACGTCCATATCTTCGATATTGCTGATTTCCTGTTCGGCCTTTTTGAGAATACCGACCAGGGTTTCCAGGGAAATTTGCAGACCATCATAGTGGATCTGCAAAGAACGAATGCCGGGCGTAAGTTCACGTAATCCTTTGATATCTTGTTGCTGTAACCACAACATCAACGCATGCACTTTAAAACGCAGATTGATATCCAGTTTCAGTTCGCCATACTCGACCAGCAGATAATGATCGCCGGCCAATCGGTAACAGACATCGATACCCGTTTCCGGCGAGTTCAGCGTGTCATAGATGGGCGAGCCAATTTCTGTGGGGATGACTTTCACAGGTTGCTGTGTCAGTTGAGTAAGCGATTCCAGCTGAGCCCGCTCCATGGCTCTGGCGGTTTCTATCGACACTGGAATAAAACGCACGGTATCGCCAGCTTTTAATTGGCCTATTTTCCACAGTTCTGCAGTAATTACCGTGGCGGGACAGACAAAGCCACCCAACGACGGACCATCGGGGCCGAGAATAATCGGCATATCACCAGTGAAATCAATGGTGCCCACCGCATAGGCATTATCGTGAATATTGGAAGGATGTAAGCCCGCTTCACCGCCGGTATTTCTGGCCCATTCCGGGCGTGGCCCAATCAGCCGTATTCCAGTACGGCTGGAGTTGTAGTGAATTTTCCAGTCAGCGGCAAAAAATGTTTCGATATCCTGTTCGGTAAAGAAATCCGGCGCGCCATGCGGGCCGTAAATGACCTTAATCTCCCAGTGAGTGGATATTTTGGGAATTAACTCGGCAGGTAGTGTTGTTAAATCAACTGCCGCGGTTTCGTCTGATAAATGAAGAACATCACCGGTTTTTAACGTTCGGCCAACATGACCGCCAAATTGACCCAGGGTAAAGGTGGAGCGGGAGCCCAGATAATTCGGGCATTGAATACCACCGGCAACCAGCAGATAAGCCCTTGTGCCGGCGGCTTTGATTTGCCCCAGCGTTAGTTTGTCGCCGCTAGACATTGAATAGATCTGCCAGCAATCAATCGGCTCGCTATTCAGTTTAGCCTCGATGTTGGCGCCAGTGAGAATAATGCTGCTGCTGCAGTTAAACACCAGATCCGGGCCGCTCAGCGTGATCTCCAGGCCGGCGCAGTCTTCGGTATTGCCAAGCAGACGATTACCCAGCCGGAACGACCAGTTATCGTAAGGACCGGAAGGCGGAATGCCGATATCCCAATAGCCTTGCCGACCGGGATAATCCTGCACTGTGGTCATGGTGCCCGGCGATAAAATACTGAAGGTAGCGGGGTAATAGACAAAACTGTCCAGATAACGGGTGGTGATGCTGGCGGATAAAAAGGCGGCATCATTCAAAATATGGCTGAGATAGTCGGTATTGGTTTCAATACCGTAAATGCTGACTTGTTTCAGTGCTGTGAGCAGTTTCTCATGCGCGGTTTCGCGTGTTTGTGCATAGCTGATTACTTTGGCCAGCATTGGATCAAAAAACGGCGAGATCTCGATACCGGGTTTAATCCAGTGATCAATTCGTAAGTCTGGCAGTTGCGGAAAAATAACCTCTGTTAACAGGCCAGCAGACGGCTGGAATTTTTTAAACGGATCTTCGGCATACAAACGAACCTGTATGGCATGGCCGCGAGGTTTGGGTGCTTCGAGAGGCAGTGTGCTTTCCTGCGCGCCGACCTCAATCATCCAGCGCACCAGATCCACTTTATAGATGGCTTCTGTTACACCATGCTCAACCTGCAGACGGGTAT
Organism: Methylophaga sp.; assembly: GCA_032250995.1. Taxonomy (GTDB): domain Bacteria; phylum Pseudomonadota; class Gammaproteobacteria; order Nitrosococcales; family Methylophagaceae; genus Methylophaga. The sequence continues at coordinate 8,739 of JAVVFF010000051.1, forward strand.
TCACCTCCAGAAAATAAAAATCATGTGACTGGGCATCGTAGACAAACTCCACGGTACCGGCACTGCGATAATTAACGGCCGCCATTAACCGAACTGCAACCTCGTGCATAGACTGACGAACGTTGTCTGGAATATTCGGCGCAGGCGCTTCTTCGATAACTTTCTGATTACGCCGCTGACTGGAACAATCCCGATCGCCCAGTGCTAGCACATGACCCTGACCATCGCCGATGATCTGTACTTCGATATGCCGTGCCTGAGTGATAAATTTTTCGATAAACACGCCATCATTGGAAAAGTTATTGGCGCCGAGCCGTTTTACTGAATTGAAAGCATTTCTCAGCTCACCTTCGTTATCACAACGGCTCATGCCAATACCGCCACCGCCGGCAGTGGATTTAAGCATTACCGGATAACCAACGTTCTGAGCCGTCGTGATCGCTTGTTCAATATCCTTAAGTAATTCTGAGCCTGGCAGTAACGGCACAGCATTTTGCTGAGCCAATGCTCTGGCGCTGTGTTTCAGGCCAAACGCTTCCATCTGCTCCGGTGTCGGGCCCAGGAAAACCAGATTATTTGCTTCGCAAAGTCGGGCAAAGTCGGGGTTTTCACTCAAAAAACCATAACCGGGATGAATCGCTTCGGCGCCGGTTTCTCTGGCGATCTGCAGAATTTGTTGCTGATTCAGATAAGTGTCTGCGGCGCGGCCTTCTCCAAGCGAAAAGGCTTCATCAGCGGTGCTGACATGCAATGAGTCCCGGTCCGCTTCGGCATAGACGGTAACGGCCTGAATGCCCATTTGCTGCAAGGTGCGAATAATTCTGGTGGCAATGGCCCCGCGGTTGGCAATTAAAATCTTCTTGAACATGGTTTTATCATCTCAAGCTGTGGGTCGTCCCACATATAACCGGCGCGTTTTAAGTCGTCCCAAAACACGTTATTGCTGATGTTTGTTCAATCCCAGATGTAAAGGCCTATCGGTGTCGGGTTATAGGCATTACAGGGGTTATTGAGCTGCGGACAATTGGAAATTAAGACGATGACATCCATTTCGGCCTGCATTTCAACGTATTTACCCGCTTCTGAAATACCATCTTCAAAGGTTAATGTGCCTTGTTCAGTAACCGGTACATTCATGAAAAAATTAATGTTATGGGTGATGTCTCGTTTACTGATACCAAAATGCTCGTTTTCCGCGACGGCCAGCATCCAGCTGTCACGACAGGCATGCATACATTTTTTTTCCAGTGCGTAACGCACGGTGTTGGACTCCGTAGCACAGGCACCGCCTAACGTATCGTGGCGGCCGCAGGTATCGGCGGTAATGGCTAACATCGGGTTGCCCATATTGGTCAACAGTGTGGTGCCGGCAGTCAGGTAAACATTTCTCTGTTCGCGAATGGTATCCATTGCGCTGTAGCGTTCGGCTGGATCTGCGACGCTGTAGAACAAGGTGTCGGCTGCCTGATTGCCATGCAGATCGACGATGCGCAAAGTCTGGTTTTTCAGCAGCGGCTGCATCCAGTAGTCACCGGCCAGCACTTCTTCGTAACGGGCCGCCTGATTGATATTCAAATTACTTTCTTTAATCACAGTCTGTTTGTCCTTTGAGCTTTTAATGCTGTCCACACAAGTGATAGAGACGGTTGTTTTCAAAACCGCGCTGGTTTTCGTCACAGGCATTCAGGCACAGATCATCTTCTGCTACAGCAGGCGTATCGCGAAGTTGATAAATAACCGGCTTTTTGGGATAGGCTGCTGATGTATTCATCGGATGAGGACAGGTGTGCAATATCACCAACGTATCCATCTCAAAGCGTAAATCCAGGTAATCTCCGGCTTTACTGTGATTTTCAATAAAGGTCAGGTTGCCGAGATCATCACTTTGTATGCGGCTGAAAAGATTCAGGTTGGCCGCTATATCGCGTTTATTCAGACCATATTTGGCTAATTCAACTAAAAAGGCATGCTCGCCACTGATGGTCCAGTCATTACCAAACTGTTGATAGTTTTTGACGCCCCATTTTGTCTGCAGAGCAGCATCGGTCAGGTTGCCGCCGACCGTGTCGTGCCAGCCCAGCGTATCTTCAGTGATGGAGCAAAAGATGCGGCCCATATCAGAATAAAGGCAATGGCCCTTGGTGAGTTTGAAGGTGTGCTGACATTTCAACGTATCGGGTGCGTTGTAGCGTTCCAGCGGATTTGCCGGGTTGTAAAACAACATGCCGACATTGCCACCACCTTGCTGGTCAATCAGACGCAGGGTGGTGCCTTTTCGCATCAGCATTGACCAATGGGCTCCGCCCGGAAGCGTGTCCTGATATAAAACGTCTTTGTCTTTGGTGATTTCAGTCATTTTGTTTTGCCTGTTGCGTCATCAACGTATCTTGAATGTTATTGATCGTTTGTTTTTCTGAACGTCCTACCGGTATGTCATAAGTTATCGAGGCGCCATAGCGGTTAGGCTGATCCGGATCATGTCGCTGTTTATCAAATACCAGCAGTTGCGTGCCCAATGAGAAACCCTCGGACAAATCATGGGTGATCATAAAAATAGTGATTTTGGTTTCACGCCAGATATCCAGAATCAAATCATGCATATCAGCTCGAATACCTGGGTCCAGTGCGCCAAACGGTTCATCCAGTAACAAAATCTGTGGCTGTTTAATTAAGGCCTGAGCAATAGCCAGACGTTGCTGCATGCCACCTGACAATTCGCTCGGATATTTGGTTAAAGCGTGGTCGAGACCGACTTTTTCCAACAAAGCGATCGCTCGTTCACGAATGGTTCGACGTCTTTTGCCGAAGCAGCGTCCCAGTAATGGCGATTCTTTAAGCTCCTCACCCAACATCACGTTTTCGACGACGTTGAGGTGGGAAAATACCGAATATTTCTGGAATACAATGCCGCGATCAGCACCCGGTTCCCTGGCAATCGGCGCTCCGTTCAGCAACAGTTCGCCCCGCGTGGGCTGCTCTGTGCCCAACAGCATTTTCAGGAAGGTGGTTTTACCACAACCTGATGCGCCTACCAGCGTGACAAACTCTCCGGTTTTGACATCAAGGTTGATGTTTTCCAGCACGATGTTGTCGCCGTATTCCTTCCACAGGTTTTTGACCTTGATATCGCTCATTTACTTTCCCCCTGATCAGTCGAATGCCAGGGGAAAGCAGTTTTTGACAGGCGTCTTAACAGGAAATCCATCAAAAAGGCCAACAGCGTGATCCACAACACATAAGGCAAAATAATGTCCATCGACATATAGCGTCGAACCAGAAAAATCCGGTAGCCCAGTCCTTCGGTTGCCGAAATGGCCTCTGCAGCGATCAGAAATAACCATGCTGAGCCCAGACTCAAGCGAACTGCATCAATCAACTTGGGCAAGACCTGTGGTAACACCACTCGGAGAATCAGTTGCCAGCTATTGGCACCCAAAGTCTGGGCTTTGATGATGATTTCCTGGGGTAATGCCATCACCCTGAGTTGCACGTCGCGGATCAGAAACGGTGTAATGCCGAGCACAATCAGCATCACTTTGGAGAGTTCACCCAGACCAAAGATAATGAACAATATTGGCAGAATCGCTAAAGGTGGCACCAGTGAAATGATGGTTATCACGGGTGCTATTCCAGCTCTGACCAATGGAATAATGCCGACCAGAATGCCAATAATCAGACCGGTCAATGCACTGATGCCGACGCCGAGTCCAAGTCTTTGCAAACTGGCGGCAGTATCCGCCCACAAAACATAATCACCAGTGCGCTTGCTGGGCTCAAATGCCAGATAGGACACCGCATCAATAAAAGACTGCATTGACGGCATCAATTTATCATTTGGGTTAATCGCCAGACGTTCACTGGAAAAGTAAAAGTACACAATTCCAATGAGCACGAATGGCAACAGACCCAACAGGCATTTTCCTAAAGTCCCAGGACGCTGATTGATCAGTCTCTTCACGAGAAACTCCCTGTGTTGCTAACCTTAAAGGGCGTTATCCGCGGCCATTTTCATGAAACTGGAATTAAATCTGAGTTTGACGTTATTTTTGTCGCCGGCCACGTCACCATTGGGATAGGCAATACCGATAAAGTTGGCATCCATCGCGCCGTCGCCGAGCAGAGCATGATCAAAAGAAAAATCAGTAATGTGTTTCATGGTGGATTGCAGTTGATCGCTGTTGGTAAAACTAACGGCTTCATCGGCGGTATAGAACATATTGGTCGCATCGAGCTGTGCCTGATAACCGGCGAGATCGGTTCCTGATGCCACAGCCATCATTGTCAGAGCCTCTTCATTACCGGCTTGCATTTTGGCCATGATTTCATACCAGGCGCCAGTTAATGCTTTACCAAAAGCGGGATTAGCTTCGAGTGTTTCAGTGTTAACGACTAACAGGTCGATGATTTCGCCCGGAATATCCGATGAATCAAATACTTTGGTGGTATCAGGCACCGCAGTGATTTCTGAGAGTAATGGATTCCAGGTTACTGTGGAGGTGACATCCGACGCATTAAATACGCCTACCAGATCGGCATCTGACGTGTTGACCACGGTCACATCGCGTTCACTCATTTCTACGCTATCCAAAGCCCGTGCTAACAGATAATGTGAAACCGATAATTCAACCAGATTGACGCGTTGATCTTTAATATCAGCAAGCTTTTTATCTGAGCCTTTCAATACAATGCCATCATTGCCGTTTGAAAAGTCGCCGATGATTAACGCTGTGCTATCCACACCCCCGGCAGCAGGAATGGTCAGGGCATCCATATTAGTCATGGTGCAACCATCAAACTGGCCAGCGGTGTATTGATTGATAGATTCGATATAGTCGTTGATCTGCACGACATCTATTTCGATATCGTACTTATCTGCCCACTTTTTGACGATGCCCGCGTTGTCAGCATAATCCCAAGGCATCCAGCCAGCATAAATAGTCCAGGCAATACTGAATTTATCTTTGGTTTCAGCATGTGCTGATAGGGGAGAAAGCAGGGCAGAAAGTGAAAGCAGCAATACACTGGCAATGCGGAGAAATGAATGCTTCATTTGGGTAATACCTCACAGCTTAGGTTAAAAACACGGTGAAAGAGATGTTTTATTCAAACAATCTCCCGGGCTTTTATCCCTCCGTGTAACCTTCGCTGTGAAGGTCGGTCACTCTCGGTCCAGACGTTATAAACATAACCGGAACCCTAGAGACCTATTGCTGTTCTTTCGGTGTAACTAAAACACCTCTGACACGCTATTCCTGTTAAAGCATCATTCAGGCCAGTTTTGTGTGATCCCTTAAATTGTATAAAGATCATATGGTTAAGTGTTTTTTTTGGGTAAGGTGGATTTGTTTTTACGCACCAAACAGGGGCGGTTTACGCATTTTTTGCCCAATCATGGGGCAGCCTTCACTACCAACTCATCCTAACAATACAAAATAAAAAGCCCCTTGGGATAGGCAATGCTGATCAGTTAAGAGTACTTGACTGACTCAGCGAAGAGATCAAACTCC
>JAVVFF010000190.1:0-2394 GCA_032250995.1 Methylophaga sp.
CCGTTATTAAAGCGGCCAGCATCATCGAATTTAAAATCAATAGCCAGATTTTCGACAAAAGCCATGGTAGGCTGATCAGCGTTGCTCACATTAAAGATGCTGAGCAACAGGATCAGCGCCGATCCCCTGAGGAAAGTCAAAAAATGTGGAAATAACATAAGCCAACCCGATTGTCTGAATATCGATACTGATGGTCGTGGCCGGCTTGTGAATTTCCCGTGAAAGCTTGTTTTTCCAGCGTAAAGCAGTAAATGGGAGAGCGATATGATCGAGCGGGATGAAGATACTTTTAGTGCTTTGAAACTGTTGCCGAGGATATTAATCTAGCATCACGGAATTATAACGATGAAATCATCGGTATCGATTATTACGCTAATTTGCAGGTGTTAACGCCCACTGAGCTGGCGACATTACAGCAGCTGTTGCAGCAAAAAACGACTTATCTGTTTAAAAAAACGCTGGGCGTCACAATGGATGGTGGTGCAGGTGTGTTTACTGATTATGCTGGCGATGTTTATTGCCTGGTTATCAGGTGGTTTTGCCGGCATTCTGGCCAGTATTTTTGGTGTGGTAGCAATGATCGCCATGATTGAAGATAAACGGGTGGCTATTACTAAGCATAATTTAAAAGACGCTAAAAAAAGATGTGAGCGCTTACATCAAATTAATTCGTAACAGTACCGGAACTGTGCCGTTTGGCCGGCAGTCTGGCAAGCAACCCAATTTAGTTTAGGAATTTTACGGTGTTAAAAACAATATTCAGCGGTTTGTCAGCCATGTGGCTGGCCGCCTGTTCACCAGTTAATTTACTTAATGCCATGGTACCCAATCACGGTTTCACCGCACATCGGGATATAGCATATGGCGATCTGACGCGGCAAACGCTGGATATTTACCTGCCCACCCAGCGCGCTGCCGATGGTAATTCGGTGGTGGTGTTTTTTTATGGAGGTGGCTGGGAAGGGGGTGACAAAAAAGATTATAAATTTGTTGGCGAAGCCCTGAGCAGCCATGGTATTACCGTGGTGATCCCGGATTATCGTGTTTATCCAGAAGTGGTTTTCCCAGATTTTGTTGATGATGGGGCGGCAGCGGTTGCCTGGATCCACGCCAATATTCAACGTTATACCGGCGATAATCAGCAACTATTTATTGCTGGCCATTCCGCCGGGGCGCATATTGCCAGTTTGCTGGCTTTAAACCCTGATTATCTTAAAAAGTACGCACTCACGCCGGATATTATTCGGGGCATAATTGGCTTGGCGGGGCCGTATGATTTTCTGCCGTTAAAAAGTGACACCTTAAAAACTATCTTTGGACCTGAAGACCAGCGCTGGCAATCACAACCCATAAATTATGTGCGGGGTGATAATCCGCCGATGTTGTTGATGGTCGGTGAGCGTGATTTAACCGTCTGGCCACGTAACAGTTATCGGCTTGCTGATAAACTTACCGAGCAAGGTGGTGAAGTGACATTACTCAAATTCCCGGATTACGGTCATGTGTCAATGGTAGCTAAGCTGGCCAAACCACTGCGTGGTAATGGTGAATTGTTGCAGCCAATTTTAGCGTTTATCGACAAACACCGGCTTTAAAGCAAGTTATTAATTCTCTGTGCCAGCCAGTGGGCACTAGTAAAAGCCGCTTCAACCCGGCCCTGAATACACCAGTCCCCACAGGCCGCCAATTGTTGGGCTTTGTCCAAGTAAGCTTTGGCGGCTGTTTGTCTGGGCAAATTCACATAGGTCCAGCGTTTGGTCTCTTGGTGCACGATATCCTGCCGGTTAATGCCGGCAATTCGTTCAACTTCAGACAGTAAATGGTCACCGGCGGCATTTAAATCTAAGGCAAAGTTAGCTTGTGTCCAGGTGTTGGTCGCCAGCACCAGCATGCTGAATGCTGTATTGCGGCCGGGTTTACTGTTATTGACCGACATCCAACTGATATCTGCTTGTTTAACATGGGCTGCCTGCCAATCGAGATCTTGTGATTTGTTAAAACCAAGCATCAATGCATAACAGGGCCGCATTAAATTTGCCGGTAGTCTGCTTAGGATGGCGGTATGTTTTGCAAATAAGGCTGCCGATTGTTTGGCCGGCAAGCTGCTAATCACCCAGTCAAATTCGCCGATCAGTTGATCTCCGGCAAATAGCTGCCAGAGATGGTTTTCACGGCGGATATATTCAATATTGCAGTCATAACGAATATTCAGCGCCAAGGCTAATGCTCGAGGTAAGGCGTTCATATCAGGTGTGCCAACATAATGGGCAAAGTCTGCATCCCATTGCCGTCGGCTGGTAATCCTCGGGCCAGAAAACTCGGCAAAAGCCGCATCCCAACGCAATGCTGATCAGTTAAGAGTACTTGACTGACTCAGCGAAGAGATCAAACTCC
>JAVVFF010000052.1:0-13669 GCA_032250995.1 Methylophaga sp.
AATAGGTCTGGAACCCATTTGAACAGCTTTGCTGGCCGCGAAGCGGTGAAATACATGGACGTATTTCATACAACGCAGCCGGGCGCAAAAATAGTCCCAGCCCTACGGGTTGTGTCTGAAAAAAGCGTCACTTATGTCCATGGATGGACGGTATGCCGGCGCGCTAGGGATGCGCGCGCCGGTCCGCGTTGCTCGTTGTTTGTTTAGAATAACTACAAAAACGCTAGGAGCGTTTTTGAGCGCAAGCCCCTAAAGGGGGAGAGAGATACAGGGATGTATCTCACAAACGGCTCTCCTCGCGCCTTGATTGACGCTTTTTCAGTTCACAACAGAGGCGGAGATGAAAGATAAACAAGCCCTAATATAGCGGGTTAAGACTAAGCGGGATATTTCCCGATACAGATGAGTCCTAGTTCGACGTCTTTTGAGAAAATATTCTGGGAGCCCGTTATGAATAAAATCCTCTCCGGCATTTTGGCTGGTGTTGGTTTGTTGCTGGTATTGCCAGCGCTGGCGCAACCGCCGCTGGGACTGAGTCAGCCAGATAATAAACAGTGTGAAACGATTTCGGCGTTAACCGGCGATTATTACCATCACAAACAATCTGGCAAGACTAAACAACAAGTGCAACAAACGTTGCGCCCTGATTTTATCAACGATGCGTTCATACGCACCGTTGATTTGGCGATAAATCTTGCCTATACCTTTCCTGATGGACTACAAGAGTCCGATGTGGAAGCGCAGGTCTTTGCGGGCTGCGAAAAACATCAGCAATAATTTATTGTTGGAACCCTTGTTGACCTCAGCCGGTCAATCTGCAAAATAAAAACCGTTCAATAAAACGTGATCAAGGCATATAACAATATGAAAAACGGACAGTCAGGGATCAGTCGTTTAGGATTTTGGCTAGCCATCAGTTTAGTAGTGATGATGTTGATTTTACTGATGGTGCAGATTGACCGGCAGTGGACGCGCATGGATGATATGCGGCGCATTATGGACGAACAGGCCAAAGATATTCGCAGTAGTCACACGGTATTACGAACGCTCGAAAAATCCCTGCGTAGTGGTCAATTTAATATTGGTAATGTTGCCCCAACTACGAATGAGGTAGTTGATGATAGCGATGCTTTTGATCGCGCCCGTCAAGCGATGGCTGAGCCGGATTTTGCGCAAGGTGATTGGTTAAGACTGGCGTTTGCCAGTGGTCTGAAAACGTTGACCCCGTTGGTGTCAGCTGATGCCTATTCAGCTGATGTACAAAACTATGTGCTGGAATCTCTGTTGGTACGCGATCCCGACACCCTGAAATGGCAGGGGTTACTGGCCGATGACTGGCAAATATCTGATGATGGTCTGACCATCACTTTCACCTTAAAACGTGGCATTAATTTTTCTGATGGTGAGCCGCTGACGGCCAAAGATGTCGTCTTTACTTTTGATTTTATAATGAATGAGGTAATCGCGGCGCCACGGGCACGGGCTTATTTGTCACGTATCGCCAGTGTGACAGCGCTGGATGAATTTACTGTCGAGTTTGTATTTAGTGAACCCTACTTTAACAGTCTGCAATTAGCGGGCAGCCTTGAAATCATGCCGGCACATTTTTACAGCCGTTATCTGGAAAACCCACAAACTTTTAATGAAAGCCGTGGTTTATTGATGGGGTCAGGTCCTTATCGGTTGGCTGATCCGGAAAACTGGACACCCGATCTAGGCGCTGTTGAGTTACAACGTAATCCGCGTTACTGGGGGCCAGTGAATCCGCCCTTTGATCGAATTCTCTGGCGGATTATCGAAAATGACAGCGCCCGGCTAACCACCTTCCGTAATGGTGATATTGATGTTTACAACGCCTTGCCACGTGAATTTGAGGATTTACTCGAAGATGAGACGATTACCGAACGTAGCCAGCACTTTGAATATATGAGCCCGACCGCTGGCTATAGTTTTATTGCCTGGAATCAATCACGAGGCGGCGAGAAAACCCGCTTTGCTGATCAACGGGTCCGTGAAGCGATGTCTTTGCTGACCGATGTTGATCGGGTACTTAAAGAGATTTTTCTGGGGTATGGTCAGCCGGCCGCCAGTCCATTTATGGCGGGTTCAGATCAACATGATCCAGCGATTACGCCGATGCCGCATGATGTCAGCAAAGCCAAAGCCTTACTTGATGAAGCGGGTTTTGCCGATCGTAATGGCGATGGCATTTTGGAATCAGCAGACGGTACACCGTTTGAATTTGAGCTGACTTTCTTTCAGGACAGTGACGATACCCGTCGGATGGTGCTGTTTTTGCGTGATTTGTATGCCCGAGCCGGCATTGTTATGAAACCCAAACCGACTGAATGGTCGATTATGGTTGAGAATATTCAGCAAAAGAATTTTGATGCGATAACACTTGCCTGGACGTCAGGTATCGAAATCGACATCTTTCAGATGTTTCACTCCAGCCAAACGGTTGAAGGCGGTGATAACTTTATTAATTACCAAAACCCTGCGTTGGATAAAGTCATTGATGCGGCTCGCGCCGAAGTTGATGAAGCCAAGCGTATGGCATTATGGCATCAGGCGGAACAGATTCTGGTTGAAGATCAGCCTTACACATTCCTATTCCGGCGCAATACCATGGCGTTTGTTGATGAGCGCATCAAAAATCTCGAAAAAACTGATTTGGGACTAAATCTGATGTCGGTGCCGGTGGAGGTTTATGTGCCGGCTGATCTGCAACTGCAGCGCTAAGCCAATATGCTGAATTATTTACTGCGCCGCTTGTTATTAATGGTGCCCACTTTGTTGGGCATCACCCTGGTGGTGTTTGTGGTGATGGCGGCCGCGCCGGGTGGTATCAGCGCCCAGACGCTGGTCGATGGCATGGAGCTGGAGCCACAAAGCCGTAAAGCGCTGGAAGATTATTACAACAAACTTTATGGCCTGGATCAGCCGGCACCGGTGCAGTATTTACGCTGGCTAAATAATATTTCGCCAGTCGGCTTTGAGCGTAACGTCGATGGCACACTGGGCAGTTTTTCACTGTGGAAAGGCAGCGATTTAGGCACCAGTTTCCGTTATGGACGGGCGGTCACCGATTTGCTGGCTGAGCGTTTGCCCATCACTTTATTACTCAATCTCATCTCGATACCGCTGATTTACGCCCTGGCGGTTGGTATCGGCGTACAAGCAGCCCGGGATCGCGGTGGGCGCTTTGATGTCAGTTCTAATATATTCCTGCTCGGTTTATGGTCGGTACCCAGTATGCTGGCGGGGGTGTTGTTTATCGGCTTTTTTGCTTCGGAGCAATACTGGCGATGGTTTCCGACCGGCGGGTTAATGCGCCGGGAAACGGCCAGTGAAACCTTTTTACCTTTATTTGCCAGCTTCACCGATGTATTGATAGCGGTTGGCTGCGTCGCGGTTTTAACCTTGCTATTCATGCAATTGCTGAGTCGCTTATCAACCAGTAACCGGCAATGGTTGGGCGTGGTGATCGGTGCAGGGCTTGGTTATATGATGGCGCTGAACCTTTATGGACAGTGGTTTGGGGTGTTACATATTGTATTGATGTTGTTACTGGCGCTATTGATGCGCAGCCTGTGTAACCTGCAAAATCTATCGCTGCGTTTAGCGATCGCCGGCAGTTTAGGGCTGGGATTGGGCTTAGGCCTCGCCGCACAACTGGGCGTGACCTTCCTGCAAAATGGTTATTTGCTGGATCGTATCTGGCATCTGGTATTACCGATTATTGCGCTGTCCTATGGTGGTCTGGCGTTTCTGGCCAAACTCACCCGTTCATCATTATTAGAAAATCTGGCCGCCAATTACGCCCGTACCGCGCGGGCCAAAGGTGTTGATGAAGAATCGGTGTTATGGCGACATGTCTTTCGTAATTCATTGTTGCCACTCATCACGGTATCAGCGACGTTGTTGCCCAGTTTGTTGGCCGGATCAGTGATTATTGAGAGCATTTTCAGTATTGATGGTATGGGCAAATTAGCTGTTGAGGCGGTGCAAACCCGCGATCGGGAATTGGTGTTATCAGTCACGCTGATTTCTGGATTGCTAACGCTATTTGGCTATTTAATGGCGGATATTGCTTATGCGCTGGTTGATCCGAGGGTCAGTTATGACTGAGCAAACATTAAGTAACCAGCAAATTCAACGCTCCAAACCCTGGAGCCAGCAAGTGTTGGTGGCTTTATTAAAACGTAACAGTGCACGCATTGGCTTGTTGTGGATTGGCATTTTGGTGGTCATCGCCACATTTTCTCCGTTTCTGGCCAGTAGTCATCCACTGTATATGGTGGTTGATGGGCAAATAAGCAGTCCGTTATTAATGCATATGAGCGCGCAGGACTGGGTCTGGCTGGCAGCATTTATCTTTACCTTAGTGTTATTCAAATGGTCGCGGCCGGTGTGGCAGAAATTGTTGTTCTGGCTGGGCTTGGTGGCAGTCAGTGCTGTGGTTGCCAATGTCCTGGCATCACCACCGACACTGATTATTTATGAGCAATACCGGGAAATGCAGGCAGCCGGTGAATTGGATAAGGTTATGTATGCGCCGATTCCGTATTCAGCCAAAGATTATTTGCGCGATTATGCTAATACCGGTGTTGAAGCACCGCTAGAAGCCACTGAGCGTACCCATTGGCTGGGTACTGATGAAAATGGTGCAGATGTTGCCTCGCGGATGATTCATGCGTCACGGATAGCCTTAGGCATTGGATTTATCGCTACTGGTATTGCTTTAGTGATTGGCACCATTATTGGCGGCTTAATGGGCTATTTCTCTGGCATCGTCGATATTATCGGTATGCGGTTAGTGGAGATCTTTGAAGCGATCCCGACCTTATTTTTGCTGTTGTCGTTTGTCGCTTTTTTCGGCCGGTCGATTTATATGATGATGGTGATAATCGGCATTACTGCCTGGTCGGGGTATGCCCGTTATGTGCGCGCTGAATTTTTAAAATTAAGGCAACAGGATTTTGTCCAGGCGGCGGTGGCCTGTGGTTTGCCGTTACGGTCAATTTTATTCCGGCATATGTTGCCCAACGGGCTGGCACCGCTGCTGGTGGCAACCAGTTTTGGTGTGGCGTCAGCTATTTTGGCAGAAGCGACCTTGAGCTTTTTGGGCCTGGGTCTGATTGATGATCCGTCATGGGGCCAGTTGCTGAATCAGGCGGTGCAGTCATCGACCTTTAACTGGTGGCTGGCGGTGTTTCCGGGCGGCGCGATTTTTATGACGGTATTTGCCTATAATCTGCTCGGTGAAGCTCTGCGGGATGCCGTGGATCCACATACCAACCGGAACCGGCAAGCATGAAGTTGCTGGAAATAAATAACTTAAGCACCGATTTGGGCGGCGAAGGCCAGTGGCAGTCAGTGGTCAAACAGATCAGTCTGACCATTGAATCGGGACAAACCTATTGTCTGGTTGGTGAATCCGGTAGCGGTAAATCGGTCACTGCCTTATCGATTATGGGCTTGTTGCCGGAAACAAGATTTCGTCATCCTTCCGGCAGCATCAAATTGTTTACAGAAGACAGTGCTGCCGGGCTGGAACTGCTGGGCGCTGATAATGCGCTGTTGCGCAGCGTCCGTGGCGGTAAAATCGCCATGATTTTTCAGGAGCCGATGACCTCACTGAATCCGGTGCAGACTATTGGCGACCAGTTGGATGAAGCATTACAGATCCACCGGTCGGATTGGTCTGCTCAGCAGCGAAAAGATCGGATTCTAGCGGCACTGAAAGAAGTGCTTATACCGGAACCGGAAAGCCGCATTAAAGAATATCCGCATCGTTTATCTGGCGGGCAGCGGCAACGAGTGATGATTGCCATGGCCTTGATTTGTGAGCCGGCCTTATTGATAGCCGATGAGCCGACCACGGCGCTGGATGTCACAGTGCAGGCCGAAATTCTTAAATTGATGGGCGATCTGCAAACGCGTTATGGCATGGGCATGTTGTTTATCACCCATGATTTTGGTGTGGTGGCCAAAATAGCCGATAAAGTCGGGGTAATGCGTCATGGCGAACTGGTCGAAACGGGCCTTACCGGTGATGTATTACGTAACCCACAACATCCATATACACAAAGTCTGATTGCCGCCTTACCGGAACGGCTGCAACGACCATCACGACCCGAAAAAGCCCATCAGAGCTTGCTGGAAGTCAACGATGTCGCCGTGCATTTTCCGGTGCGCCGTGGTTTATTACGCCGGGTTGTTGATCATTTTCGTGCCGTTGATGGCGTGTCATTTCAGGTGAATGCTGGTGAAATCGTCGCATTGGTGGGCGAATCCGGCTGTGGCAAAACCACCTTGGGCCGGGCGATTTTACGGCTTCAGGATGTCACCCAGGGTCAGATAATACTTAATGGCCAGGATATTACCCATCTGTCGGCCAAAGAAATGCGGCCATTACGCCGGCAAATGCAGGTGGTATTTCAAGATCCGGGATCCAGTTTAAATCCGCGGCTGCCGATCCACACGTCACTGGTCGAACCGATGCGAGTGCAAGGTATTGGCGCTGACGATAATGAACGTACGGTACGGGCTGCGGCATTTTTAGACAGGGTGGAAATGCCCTCCGATAGCTTGTGGCGTTATCCGCATGAATTTTCCGGTGGTCAGCGCCAGCGATTGGCGATTGCCCGGGCATTAGTGTTAGAGCCGAAATTTATTTTGTGTGATGAGATCACGTCAGCGCTGGATGTATCGGTGCAAGCGGGCATTTTAAAACTGCTGCGGCAACTGGTCGATGAAGACAATATCGGCATGCTGTTTATTACTCACAATATGGGGGTCGTCGATTATCTTGCCGATCGCATGCTGGTGATGCACAAAGCCAAATTTGTCGAAAGCGGTCAGACCGACAGCGTGATGCAGGCACCACAGTCGAATTACACTAAAACCTTGCTTGAGGCTGTGCCGCGATTGGATGATGCCTATTTGGCTACGGTAGCAGCGGCGAGAGCTTAGGCCAGATATTATCAAGAATTTTCGGTTGTGCCTGTGCAGTGGGATGTAAGCCATCGGCCTGCATCATACCGTCACCATCATAAATATCATCAAGCATAAATGGCAGTAGGGCAGTGTTATATTCTGTTGCCAGACTGCTGTAAATATTACGAAAAGCGCTGGTGTATGCCACGCCGTAGTTGGGTGGGATTTCAATGCCTAATAGTAATACGCTGGCGTTCACCTGAGATAAAGCGATCATTTCGGCCAGTCGTTGTTTGATGGCAGGCGGCTGAAAACCACGCAAACCATCATTGGCACCGAGGGCGATAATGACGACTTCTGGCTGATGTTCATTCAGTAACGCGGGTAGCCGGCGTAAACCGCCATCCGTGGTTTCACCGCTAATACTGGCGTTGATTACCTGCCAGTCGGTTGATTTGTCATTGAGACGTTGGCGCAGCAGATTAACCCAGCCTATGTCGTTATCAATACCATAGGCGGCGCTGAGGCTATCACCTATGACCAATACAGTTTTTGCTGTTGAGGCATAACTGGCAACACTGAACAATAAACTTGTTAAAAACAGTAAAAAGATGAACTTTTGCCAGACAGCAGGGGTTCTCATAGCCAATCGCTGAATCCTTCTGAGGAAATAATGACTATTACTAGACCTATAAATAATGCCAATGACTGCATGATCAATATTCAATCGGTTAATCATGTGGTTACGCCCGGCGGTCAGCCGCTGCAAATTTTACAGGATGTGACCATGCAAATTCAGCGTGGCCAGTCGGCGGCGATTGTCGGTCGTAGCGGTTCCGGCAAAACTACCTTACTGGGTTTGATGGCAGGTTTGGATGTACCGAGCAGTGGGGCCATTTATCTGGATGGCGAGCAAATCAATTGTTTGAGTGAAGATGAGCGTGCCCGGCTGCGGGCGGCCCGGGTTGGTTTTGTATTCCAGTCATTTCAGTTACTGCCGTCGTTAACGGCGCTGGAAAATGTGCTTTTACCATTGGAATTAGCCGGCATGGTTGATGCTCGCGATAAAGCCATTGATTTGCTGCAGCAGGTCGGTTTGGCTTTGCGAACACACCATACGCCACGGCAGCTATCTGGCGGTGAACAGCAGCGAGTCGCCATTGCCCGGGCGTTTGCCGTCACGCCAAGGGTTTTATTTGCCGATGAGCCAACCGGTAATCTTGATAGCCAAACCGGTGCTGATATCACTGATTTATTGATGAAGCTTAATAAACAGCAAGGTACGACGTTGGTCATGGTCACCCATGATGATCAATTGGCGGCGCGTTGTGATAGGCAGTTTCATATCGATGCCGGTCGTGTGCAATCTCAATGATTAAAGCATTACAACAAATTACGATCCGCCGTGACTTACGTCTGCGTCAGGTCAAAGTGATGCTGGCAGCGGTGATGATTGCCGTGACGACGGTCGCCACCATTAACCTGTTTGCCGGGCATTTACAGCAAACCCTGATGCAAACAGCCAGCAGTTTTCTGGCGGCGGATCGGCAACTTATTGCCCGCAGTAGTCAGCCAATTGCTGAGCCATTACAACAAACTGCCCGCAATATGGGCCTGAAAACCAGCAAAATCAGCCAGTTTTCGACGATGTTAACGGCCGGTGGTGCTTTTCAGCTGACCTCGGTTAAAGCTGTTGACAGTGCTTATCCGTTACGCGGTCAAATCGAATGGCAAGCAAATTTGCAGGCCCCCAGAGAAATATTGCAGCAAGGGCCTGCGCCCGGCGAGATCTGGTTAAATCCTCGGCTATTGCGTTTGCTGGAAATGACTATCGGCGAACAAGTCACGGTGGGCGAAGCTCAGCTAACAGTCAGTGGTTTGCTGCTGCGTGAGCCAGACAGTAGTTTTGATTTGTCGGCTTTTGCACCGCACGCCATGATGCACTTTGCTGATGTAGCGGCCACCAATGTCATTCAGCCCGGTAGCCGGGTACGCCATAAATTATTACTGGCCGGCGATGAAAATCTACTGGCGGATTTTGAGAATAGCGTTCAACCAGAAATCGACAGTGGCGGCCACCGCTGGCGTGACGCCCGCGATGGCGACAATTTGGGAGAATCCTTAAATAAAGCAGAAAGCTTCTTGCTGCTGGGTGGCAGTTTGGCAGTGTTGCTGGCGGTAGTAGCAATTGCTGTTGCCAGTCGGCAATATGCCTTACAGCAGCGCGATACCGTCGCCCTGTTAAAAACATTAGGCCTGACCAGTCGTGCTATCCGCCGTTTATATGCCACCCGTTTGCTGGTGTGGGGTCTTTTATCAACATTGGCTGGGTTATTGATTGCCGTGCCGTTTGCCTGGTTTTTGTCAGCGATGACCGCACAGTTAATGGCTCAGCCCCTGACATTTTCATTACAACTTTGGACCTTATGGCCTACCTTATTGACTGCCTTGTTGGTGTTATTTGCCTTTGCGTTACCACCGGTTGACCGGCTACGGACAACGCCGGCCATGCAGGTGCTGCGTAGTTTGCCGCAGCTCGATAGGGGCTTTTTGGCCAAGGATTTAGTGTTTTCCGGATTACTGGTGTTTGGTTTGTTATGGCTATTTGCCGGCGCACTGAAACTGGTGCTGTCTTTGCTTGCCGGGCTTTCGGTATTACTGGTTGTCTTGTTGCTGTTTGGCTGGCTATTTGTCAGCAGTGTCCGATCCTTTAAAGGCGGCAGTACTGCATGGCGCAGCGCGATTGTTGCTTTACACCGCCATAAACGGGCAACGCTGTCACAATTGGCGGTGTTTGCCATGACTATGATGCTGGCGGCCACTTTGGTGCTGGTGCGATCATCTTTATTAGCCGACTGGCAGGCACAGCTGCCCGAGGGTGCGCCAAATCATTTTCTGGTTAATATCGCGCCGGAAACAGTCGACGATGTCGATGAGTTTTTAAGCAACGAACAATTACAACGCAGTCCGTTATATCCAATGGTACGGGGACGGCTGACGGAAATTAATAACCAGCCGGCCAAACAAGTTGCATTAAACCCTGACGATGATGAATTGCGCCGGGAGTTGAATCTGACTGCAGCTCTAAGTTACCCCGATGATAATAAAATCATCACTGGCCAGTGGTTCACCGAGGACGAGACCGAGGGTTTATCGATCGAACAGTCACTGGCTGAATCATTAGGGATCAAGCTTGGTGATAAACTGAGCTTTACTGCCGGTAGTGATGTTTTCAGTGGCAAAGTCACCAGTATTCGCAGTGTTCAGTGGGACAGCATGCAACCTAACTTTTATATTATGTTTCCCAAAAATGGCGCACTTAAGGATTTACCGGCGACTTACCTGTCTAGTTTTTATCTGGATCCTGCTGATAAATCGGTTTTGAATAATTTTGTCCGACAGTTTCCAACGGTGTCGGTTTTGGAAATTGACCATGTTATCGAGCGTATCCAGGATATTATTCAGCAGGTTACCCAGGCGGTAGAAGCGATTTTGCTGCTGATTTTACTGGCGGCATTGTCAGTCATGGTGGCGGTAGTCAGTGCCACCATGAGTGAACGGCTACGGGAAGGTGCACTGCTTCGAACCCTGGGTGCCCAGCAAAAACTGCTGGTCAAAGCAACCATGCTGGAATTTGCCTTAATCGGTTTGGTAGCGGGTATATTAGGGGTGCTGGCGGCGGAAGCGGCGGTGTGGGCACTTCAATACCGGATGTTTGCCGGTGAATTTCGCTGGCATTGGCCGGTACTACTAATCTTGCCATTGATTAGCAGCATATTACTGGCCTTATTGGGCCGCTGGCAATTACGGCCGGTACTGACTGTGTCGCCAATGTTGTTGTTAAAACGTTTGGAGTAATCACTGATATTGCGTAGGCTGATGATAACGCGATAAGAGGGGAAAAGTATGGACAATCAATTTCACAACATGGAAAATTTATTTATGCAGTTAGGCTTGGATAATGACCCGTTGTCAATCCGCCGTTTTATTGATATCCACCGGCTGCATGAACATGAAACCATCGAAAACGCGCCATTTTGGACCGCAACCCAAGCAGCCTTTATCGGTGAATGTCTTACCGAGGATTCTGACTGGGCGGAAGTGGTTGATCAATTAAATTCGCAACTGCGTTTGTGAGTTAATGAAAAAGTCAAAGCCTGCGGCGTGCTTTGTCGTATGATGCCCGCGGGTAGTTCATTATGAGTGCTGGTTTGCGTATCTTTTTCCGCCGTGCAGGGCGTTATTTTCTCATTCTGCTGGCAGCGTTGCTGCTGTTCAGTTTGTTATTAGTACTGCTATTTAAATGGCTAAATCCGCCGATCACCATGGTGATGGCCGATCGCTGGTTATCAGCCGAAGACGATTTTCATATTGAAAAGCAATGGCTGGATTGGGAGGATATTCCTAAACATGCTGCATTGGCAGTGGTCGCTTCAGAAGATCAGCGGTTCCCTCAGCATATAGGCTTTGATGTTGAAGCTATTCAGCAGGCGCTTAAAGAATGGCAGCGACGCGGCGAATTACGCGGTGCCAGCACCATTAGTCAGCAAGTGGCGCGCAATATGTATTTGTGGACGGGTCGCAGCTGGTTGCGAAAAGGCATTGAAGTCTGGTTTACGGTATTGATCGAGATGCTATGGGGAAAGCAACGGATTCTGGAGATTTATCTGAATATTGCGGAATGGGGGCCGGGGATCTTTGGACTACAGGCCGCCAGCGAATATCATTTTGGTAAATCTGCCGCCCAGTTATCACCAATGCAGGCGGCTTTATTGGCATCTACCCTACCCAGTCCACTGCGCTATGACCCGGCGCGACCGGCCAATCATATTTATCAACGCGCGGTCTGGAATCTTGAACAACAACGCCGGCTTGGCGGCCCGCAGTGGCTGGCCGATTTAGATTAAATATGACAGAAAGCCAATCACCGCTGGCCGCAAAAATCTGGACTCAATTAACAGCCGCTGTTGATAAAAAAGACCATGCCTGGCGCACGCCGGTATTAGCCACCCGCAGCTTAGACGGCCGTCCCACTATGCGCACCGTGGTGCTGCGAAATGTTGATGCGGATAAATGGCAGTGTCAGTTCTATACCGATAAACGCAGCGGTAAATGTCAGCAAATACAGGCTGAGCCTACGGGCGAATTATTATTCTGGTGTCCGGATTTAAAATGGCAGTTGCGGGCGGAAGTTGATTATCGATTGCTAACTTCAGGGCCATTGGTTGAACAAATCTGGCAGCAAATCGCGGCAACGCCAGCAGCTAATGATTATTTGTCACTGCAGCCTCCCGGCAGTGAATTGCAGACGACAACCAATGCCACAGCAGATACGCCAAATATAGCGGTGATTATTGCCACAATAAAACAAATTGATTGGTTGGCTTTGTCTCACACCGGACATCAGCGAGCATTGCTCAGCATCAATAGTTTTCAGTGGCTGGTGCCATGATGACCGCGCCGATTGGTTAACAGTGTGATCTGATCTATGGCAGGGTTAGTTATGTAACTAACACCGTAAAATTCAACATTAATTAGCCGGCAAATTTTTGCTGTTACTTAAAGAGGAAGTGTTATGAAAAGCAGATTAATTCTGATAACTGCATTGGCAGTCACCCTGATGTTGGCGGGCTGTCAAAGTTTTAATAAATCGACGGTCGGTGGTGCGGTTGGCGGTGTGGCGGGCGGTGTACTGGGCTCCAATGTCGGCGGCGGTACCGGACGCACTGCAGCTATTATTGCAGGTTCTTTATTGGGTGCCGCATTAGGCAGCCATATTGGCGCGGAAATGGATGAACTGGATCGTCGCCGTGCTAATCAGGCATTGGAAAATTACCCGACCGGTCGCACCAGCAGTTGGAATAATCCGGATAGTGGTGCGCAATATAGTGTGACGCCAACCCGCACTTATGAGACGAATGACAGACCTTGCCGAGAATACGAAATGGATGTCTATATTGACGGCCAGCGTGATGTAGTTAAAGGCACGGCTTGCCGTAATGCCCAAGGTCAATGGGTGAACCAATAAATTCCTGACTCAAACCCTAAAAATGCCGGCTTATGCCGGCATTTTTTGATCAATAGAATGAATCAGTTAAAGCAGTGTCTCAGATATATATTTAGAAGTGTATGCAAAGTTAGAATGACTGTCCTATGATGCCGATCAACTAACAATTGCATATGCACATTCTTGTCGAATACAGGAGTCTCAATGAGCTTTGAACTCATCACCTCATCGCTTTACTGGCTGCTGATGGTGTTGTGGCTGGTCATTCTGTTTCTGTATTTGTTGAATCTGCGTAAACATCATGTTTTTGGTGGTGCCGTCAGTGTGTTGTTGGTGATTCTGGCCATTGATGCGTTTCGCAGTGTGTTTGAGTCAGCGTATTTTGGTAGCTACTTCACATCACTTTACGGTTTTATACCAGCTGATATTTATAATCTGCTGTCACAACCACAGTTATTGATTGTCCCTAAACTGGTCAATTTGTTGGCCGCTTGTTTGGTGTTATTTTTATTAATACGCCACTGGCTGCCAAAACACAGTTTTGAGCGGCAAAAACTGCTGCATGAGATTGGCGAATCGGAAAAGCAATTACGCCGCGCCATTATTCATTCACCGTTACCGACCTTTATTCATCGTGAAGATGGCCGTATCCTGATGACCAGCCAGGCGGTGCACGATATCACCGGTTATCAGTTTGATGAAATTGACACCGTCGACAAA
>JAVVFF010000191.1:0-2326 GCA_032250995.1 Methylophaga sp.
TGTTATTTTGCTGGCAGGGTTAATGATGATTGTCGCGCTGGTTCGTACTGGTTCATTGCTGTTTTACAGTGTGCAGCCCGCTCCCGACAAACCTGCTCCGGCGCTGAATAAAATGGCGTTTGCTGCCATTATTATGTTGCTGGTCACCAGTCCGCTGATGGTGATATTGGCCAAACCTTTGACGGGTTTCACCAATGATATTGCGGCGCAACAAAACGATCAACGCAGTTATATTGATGCCATTTTGAGCACACAACCGCTTACCGAGGTGAGCAAATGAGCTGGTCTCGTCTTTTCCCGCATCCGGTTTTATCGGCATTATTGTGGGTTATCTGGCTGCTATTAAATAATACCATTGGCGTCGGCCATATGCTGTTGGGTGCACTGCTGGCGATTTTTATTCCATGGTTTACTTCCGGGTTCTGGCCAGAAACGGTCAAAATTCTCAAACCATTATTACTGTTGAAATACCTGGCCGTCGTGTTGTGGGAAATCATGATCGCTAATGTGGTAGTCGCCAAAATGATTATGGATCGCACCCATAAACTACAGCCAGGCTTTATCGCCTATCCGTTATCACTGCAATCACCGATTGCCATTAGTTTGTTGGCGAATACCATTTCGCTGACACCGGGTACCGTCAGTTGTGATTTAACAGAAGATGGCCGCACCTTGTTGATCCATGCATTACATATTGATGATGCAGCGACCATTAAAGCCGATATCGCACGCAAGTTTGAACAACCGCTAGAGGAGATTTTTGCCTGATGCTGACCGTTGCGATTGTGATCAGTTTTGTTCTGGTTGGCCTGGCGCTGATGCTTAGCTTTATCCGGTTGGTGATAGGGCCAGATGTGCCGGATCGGATTTTGGCGCTGGATACCCTATACATTAATGCCATCGCCCTATTGATTCTGCTGGGTATTCATCTCGACAGTGCCTTGCATTTTGAAGCGGCGCTGTTGATTGCGGTGATGGGCTTTATGGGCACGCTGGCGCTGAGCAAATATTTGCTGCGCGGCGATATCATGGAGTAAGCCATGCTGGATATCGTAATCGCTATTCTCATTATTCTCGGTGGTTTTTTTACCTTGGTCGGTTCTATCGGCCTGTTTAAACTGCCCGATTTTTATATGCGCCTGCATGGCCCCACCAAAGCCAGTACGCTGGGTGTTGGCGCGATTCTGATTGCCTCATCGGTCTATTTCACCAGTAAATCCGGCGATATCAGTCTACATGAAGTGCTGGTGACGTTATTTTTGTTTATTACCGCTCCGGTCAGTGCCCATTTGATGGCCAAAGCCGCTATTCATATCAAAGTGAAACAAGTCGAACGCACCCGCCAGATTGATAAAAATCAGTGAGCGACTCCAGAACGCCTGAAATCTGGGTCGATGCCGATGCCTGCCCGGTGGTGATTAAAGAAATTCTCTATCGCGCCGCCACCCGCACGCAAACCCAAACGACTTTTATTGCCAACCACAGCTTAAGATTACCACCCTCGCCTTATCTCAAATTTCAGCAAGTGCAATCTGGTTTTGATGTTGCCGATAATGAAATTGTCGAGCGACTGCAAAAAGGTGATTTAGTGATCACCGCCGATATTCCACTGGCCGCCGAAGCTATCGAAAAAGGCGCTTTAGCCTTAAACCCACGTGGTGAACTTTATACCACCGATACCATTCAGGCCCGGCTTACTATGCGTAATTTTATGGAAACCATGCGTAATAGCGGTGAACAGATGGGCGGCCCTCCCGCCTTCCATCAACGCGACCGACAAGCGTTTGGTAATCAATTGGATAAGTGGTTATTAAAGCTAAAGTCTTGAATTACCATCTGTCTTTTTGAATATCATTGATTTGTGAATACTTGCCAGACAAACTGTACGGAAACTCCGTACGTAACCAGATAATTTTATGGACTCTGTCAGCGTCAACCAATTCAGAGACAATCTAAAAGCTTTTGTCGAACAAACCGTCACCAACCACATACCATTAAAGGTCACCAGACGTTCAGGTGAGGCATTTGTTGTGATGAGCGCCGACGACTGGGAGCGCGAACAAGAAACATTATACGTTCTGCAAAATAACAATTTGATGCTTCAAATTGCTGAATCAATGGCAAGCCACTCGCAAGTCAGCGGTTATATTCCCAAGGAAGCGGAAATTGATGAGCTCACTCGTCTTTGAAGGTAACACCCGGGCTACTTACGAACAGCTTCGTGAGAATGATAAAAAGTTGCATAAAGCCCTTTGTAGAATACTGAAAGAAAGTAAGCGTTGACGCGTTACACCCTAGATAGCTTCACTGACGGCTGATTGGTTCA
>JAVVFF010000053.1:0-13419 GCA_032250995.1 Methylophaga sp.
TTTAACTGACGTAGAACGTAATGCTATGGTGATTGCTTAAGCAGATCTCAGGTTACTTAGAAGACACAAACGAATTAATGCATCCCAAACGCTTAGAATGAAAACTTCAGAAGAAAAGAAATTAGAGAAAAACCTGATGGTAAGTTGACTGTTATCTATAAATAGCTGGGTTGTAAATTCATTGTTTACTGAATAAAGGCATATCACAGAATAAAAGTTGCGCAATGACTATAGATTTGTGAATTATTTGAGCCAGTCTTATTGGTAACAAAAGTGGTAATTTTCTTAGAATTTCACGAGTTTAACTTATTGAAAAAAATAATATTATATTTATGGCGGAGAACGAGGGATTCGAACCCTCGATAGGGTATTAGCCTATACACACTTTCCAGGCGTGCGCCTTCAACCACTCGGCCAGTTCTCCTAAGGGTGCGAAAGCTTATATTAGATTAGCTTTTCTGGCAATGTTGCCGGAATTAGCTGTTGCTGTTTGCCGGCGGCTGTTTGGCGTAAAGTTTTAAGCCTTTCAGAACAATATCTGCATCGATTTCAACATCGTCTGGAAGTAGCGCTGCAATTTCTGCGGCATCACCGCCGCTGAGAACAAAACGAATGTCATGATCAAAGTTTTGCTGTAAATCGCGGATAAGATTTTCCAGTGTCGCCGTGATGCTATACAAGGTACCCGCCTGAATCGCGCTGAAGGTGTTGGTGGCCAGCAGATTAAAGGCGACATCATCGGTATTTTCGGTCAGGGCATCAGTGCCGGCAGCCAATGTACTGCGCATCAGGCCGAGGCCGGGCAAGATAAAGCCACCCTGATGCTGACCATTGGCGGTGACAATATCAACGGTGATGGCAGTGCCACAGTCAATGATGCAGCAAGCTTTTTGTAAATGCTGGCGGACAGCAACCAGACCCAGCCAGCGATCAACGCCCAGCGTTTCCGGTTTATGGTAAGCATTGCTGACGCCAAAGCGTTTTGCTTCAGATTGTAAAAAATTAGGGGTAATTTGCCAGGTTTTTTCGGCCCATTCGCTAAACTGGCTGGCGATTTTATCGCCGGCAACATTACTGACCCAGACCGCTTCAACGTCTTTGAGTGGCTTCCAGATCTTGTTGAACTGGGTTTTCAGCCCGGTAGTTTTACGTTCAAAAAACTGGCTGTCACTGAGCCCGTTGTCATCCAGTGTTGCCCATTTAACGCGGCAATTGCCGATATCAATTAATAATTTCATGAGGCAAAACGAATACTGACATGGCTGTTAGATAAGCTGCCAAGTTGTTGGTTGTACATATAACGCAGTTCTCCCTGCTCGTTGATACCACAGGCGAGTGCGGTAATGCGGCCTTGTTCGGTCAAAATATGAATGGGACTGTTGTGCAGCGCATCATATTGTGGCCATTGTGGCAGAAAATCTGCCAAACCTTTATGCATAAATATGGCTAATGTCGACAAAATATGCTCGCTGAGCCGGCCAATCAAGTGATTTCGATCCGGCAGTGTTGCAGTCAGTTGTTGCAAGCTGGTGACAGCTTGTGGAATTTGCGCCTGAATTGATTCCGGCAGCGCATAATTGATACCTAATCCGATGACCATAAAGTGGCCATCACCGAAACGTGACTCAACCAGAATCCCCGCCAGTTTTTGCCGCTGAAATAACACATCATTTGGCCATTTTAATTTCAGACCCTGAATATTAATTTCCTGCAAGGCATGAATAACGCTGATACCCATCACGATGCTCAGGCCTTCATGCTTTAGGTCACTGGGGCAGGGCCACAATAATGACATGTAAATATTGCCACTGTCCGGCGATTGCCAGTCACTGCCACGCCGGCCACGACCCGCCGTCTGACTATTGGCGACACATAACGCTGTTTGCGCTAAGCCCTGTTGCTGTTGCTGCCACAAAACATCGTTGGTCGAGGTCACCGAATCACAAACAATGATCTCGGCTAATTGCCGGGCATTATCAAGACTGAGTTGTGAGCGGATAACCGACGCATTAAGCGCGGTAATATCGGGAGGGTTCAAATTGACACTTTAACTAACTAAAACATCGTTAGTTTAGCGGTTTTTAATGCCTTGCGGCCAATTGGTGTGAAAAATGCCGTTCAGACCTGGATATCTAGCAAGTTGCCAAGCATATCTGTGCTCGCTTGCAAGGCTTTTGCTGAAGCAGCCACCTGCAGTTCAGCCTGTTTCAATTCAATGATAGGGGAAGTCAAATCGCCGCCTGATGTGCCTGCGGACGCTATTTTAGCGCTGCTGCTGGCAGCGGATTGCAAACCAGTTTGAATGCCTTGATAGGCTGATTGCAGGGCAGGAATACTACTCATCAGAATAATTCCAAATTAAAGTAATTGTATTTAAACATATTTTTTAAGCTCAGGAGTGTGATGCTTTGCGCATTTTTCCTTGTAAGCGCACATACGCATTACTGGCAATCATAAACGTTAAACTGAACAGTAATTCCAGCAGCGGATACAACCAGAAAGCATCACCGCTATACAATTCACCAATAGCATGCGCCATATAAAATAACAGCAAAAATCCTGACCAGGCATAAGTATAGCTGCGGCCATAGAGCAAGCCACGCAGTGGAAACAACAGCGGGACGATGCCCAGTAATAACATTGCGGCCGTCGGAAAGTTTTCGCTGTGGGGCGCACATAAAATCCACAGCAGTAAAGTTGCCAGCAGGCCAAAGTAACTGGCCAGTGTCAGCCGTCTGCAGAAAATAATCATGTCAGTTTCACCGCCAGTTGTGCCACGCGTTTGCCTAATGCCTGACATAGCACAATTTCATGTTCGCTGAGCGGGTTTTGATTATCAGCGCCGGCCCAATGGCTTGGGCCATATGGCGTACCGCCGGTCCTGGTTTGCATTAAAGCGGCTTCGCTGTAGGGCAAGCCACAAATTAACATGCCATGATGTAACAACGGCAGCATCATGGATTGCAGGGTAGTTTCCTGGCCGCCATGCAAACTCCCCGTTGCGGTGAATACCGCCGCTGGTTTGCCGGTAAGGGTACCGGACAGCCATAAATCACTGGTGCCATCGAGAAAATATTTCAGCGCGGCGGCCATATTGCCAAAGCGGGTCGGGCTGCCAACAATCAGTGCATCACAGTGACGTAAATCATCATTACTTGCATATAGATGACCATCGGCCGGAATACTGTCTTCAGTTGATTCACAGACGGCAGACACCTTTGGCACAGTGCGTAAAATCGCCTGACAATCGGCAATTTTGCCCACACCGCGGGCGATTTGTTCGGCCATCTGTTTTACATGGCCGCTTTGGCTGTAATACAAAATTAAAATATTGCGCATTACAGGATCCCGGTGACGGATTCGGGGGGGCGGCCTAAACGGGCTTTGCCGTTTTTGACGACGATGGGCCGTTCAATCAATTTCGGGTTTTGGCTCATAAGCTCCAGCAATCTGGCATCCGTTAAATCAGCATTGTTTAAACCAAGCGCTTTATATTCAGCCTCGTTTTTACGCAGTAATTGCCGTGGTGTAATCGCCAGTTGCTTTACCAGTTCGGCAAGTTCAGCCGGGCTGGGTGGTTGTTTTAAATAGTCAATGATTTCGATATTTTCATTGTGCTCGGAGAGAATCGCTAGTGTTTGTCGTGATTTGCTACAGCGTGGGTTGTGATAAATGCGGGTTTGGCTCATCGGCGGCTATCCAGTAGTTTTTCCAAAGCAGATAAATGAATTTCGGTTGGTCTTATGGTGGCCCAGTGGGCGCAGCCAGGGCACAGCCAATGCAGCGTTTTGCCAGAAAAGCCGCAATTTTTGCAGGTGTAACGATCACCGCGGTGCACCATGGCACCGGTAATTTCCTGTATCAATGGTACCAAAGCAAGCTGGCTATTTTCACCGAGGTGAATCAAAGTGTGCAAGCCTTCTACTGAAGGATAACGATGTAACTCGTCATATAAAAATTGTTGTGCGGCAGTCCGGCCATCCAGTTCATCAATAAGCCGGGTCAGCATTAATCGTGCAGATGTTAAATTTGAGTGACGTTGAATTAACTGCTGCAGCCAGTTTCGAAATGCAGCCAAATCGGCCGTTTGCTGGTAAGCCTGATAGAGCATAGGCATGGCTTCGGGTAAAAAACTATGATTCTGCCGCTCGATATTCTGCAGGGATTTCAGGGCTTTTTGCGGTTGTGACAGACTCAATTGCAAACGGGCTTCCAATAAACTGGCGCGTACACAATCGGCATCATGAAACAACGCCATTTTAATGAGGTTGAGACTTTCATGGCGATCTTGATTTAGGGATTGTTCGGCCAGCTCACAATAAAAGTGGGCAATAAGTGGCTGCACATTCTCCAGTTTATAGCCATCCAGTAATTTGGCCATCTCAATGGCCCGTGGCCACTTTTTTTCCTGCTGATAAATGCGCAATAACTGCCGGGCCGCTTCGGGCGGCGGGTTGGGCAGTTGTAGTAGCTCCAAAAACAAATGCTCAGCCCGGTCCAACACACCGGCGTGCATATAATCGAGTCCCAATTCGACCATTGCCTGCGTGCGTTGTTGGCCATGTAAAGAGGGGCGGGCGATTAAATTCTGATGAATGCGAATAGCGCGTTCAGTCTCACCGCGCCGGCGAAACAAATTGGCCAGCGCTAAATGGGTTTCAACGGTTTCGCTGTTGACTTCCAGCAGCCCGATAAACACATCAATGGCTTTATCCGGCTGTTCATTCAGCAGATAATTAAGACCTTTAAAATAGGCAGGATTAAATCCAGATTCGGTTCGCCTAAAGCGACGTTTGTAATGCTGTCTGGCCAATAGCCAGCCAGACAAGGCAGCAATCGGCAGCAGCAAAAATAACCAGATCTGCATTTGCACGATTTACGGATTGTCCCGAATCGGCAGAATGCGCAGACTGTTCAACTCCTGCTCGGTAATTTGCAATTTGTGTTGCAGGCGACGGTTAGCAATGCGCAGGCGCAAGGTACTGAGAAAAATTATCGCCGCGCCAGCCACTAAACCGAGTAACAACACTAAAATTATCAGCACTGCCAGCGGCAGTTGCCATTCACTGAAATATAGGTTGAGTGTCACTGCCTGGGTATTAAAAGCAGCAAAGGCGATGCTGGCAATAAAGGCCAGCAGAAAAATACTGATAAAAAAGATTTTACGGATCATGCAATATCCATTGCTGAAAAAAATGTCATTAGTGCACCATGATACAGCACATCAACATTGTCCAGAATAACGTTTATTGGTGTAGAATATGTGGTAATTTGACAGGTTAATGCCTGCAAAAGTTTACGATTACGGAGTTATAACATGACCTTTGTTGTCACTGAGAACTGTATTAAGTGTAAGTATACTGACTGTGTGGAAGTCTGTCCGGTAGATTGTTTTCATGAAGGCCCGAATTTTCTGGTCATTGATCCGGATGAATGTATTGACTGTACTTTATGCGAACCTGAGTGCCCTGCAGAAGCAATCTTCGCCGAGGATGATCTGCCGGATGAATATATGGAATTCATGCAAATTAATGCGGAGCTGTCACAGGTCTGGCCGGTGATTGCCGAGAAAAAAGATCCACTTCCCGACGCTGAAGAATGGGATGGTAAATCCGACAAAACGGCATTGCTTGAGCGATAGTTGTTAACCGGCTTACAAAAAATAGCCCGCATTTGCGGGCTATTTTTTTTGGAGTAAATGGGTGTTTAATCCATCAGCTTTTTCAGTTTTAGCATGGCGCTGCTTTCGATTTGTCTGATCCGCTCAGCAGACACCTGATACTGATCCGCTAACGTGTGCAGTGTGGTTTTGTCATCTTCCTGCAACCAGCGCTTACTGATAATGTCGCGGCTGCGCTCATCCAGGCCAGCTAATGCATTAAACAGTTTTTGCTGCTGATAATCTTCAAAATTGTCTTGTTCCAGCTGTTGTGAGGGATCGGCATTTTCTGGTGCCGATAAATAGGCAACTGGCGAAAAATGCGTTTCGTCATCATCGCTGTCAAATGGCAAATCAAAAGCCATATCGGGTTGTGCAAGGCGACGTTCCATATCCATCACATTGGCCGGCGTCACGCCCAAATCTTCAGCAACGGCGGCGACTTCTTCCTGATTCAGCCAGCCCAGACGTTGTTTGGCACTGCGCAGATTAAAGAATAATTTACGCTGCGCTTTAGTGGTGGCAATTTTAACAATGCGCCAATTGCGAATCACATACTCATGAATTTCGGCGCGCACCCAATGTACCGCAAAGGATACCAGTCGAACGCCTTTTTCCGGATCGAAGCGTTTCACCGCTTTCATCAAACCAATATTGCCTTCCTGAATTAAATCGGCAACCGGCAAACCATAGCCGCTGTAACCTTTAGCAATCCGCACCACAAAACGCAGATGTGACAATACCAGCCGCTGGGCAGCTTCCAGATCACCGTTTTGTTGTAAACGAGTGGCTAAATCATATTCTTCGTCGGCAGTTAATACCGGGATTTGGTGCACCAGACGCGTATAAGCATCCAAATTACCGATAGGTGCGGTAGCAAGTTGGTATTGCGCTGCATGACTTGTCATTCGGGCATTCTCCCCTGTAAACATTTAACCACTTGATTTTATCATCAACTGATTGTACTCAACCACTATGAGTACCACAATTAGGAAAAAGTTCCTAAAACCCCAGTCTAGCTGGGTTCTATGGCACTTAAATGACGGCCGACGGCCAGCCATGCACCAAGTACGCCAAGTAATAGTCCGCATAATGGCAGCGCAATAAACAACAAACCACTCAGCCATTGCAGATCGAATTGACTTTCATATAAAGCCGCCAGTTGATTGACCGGGCCGCTGATAATCAATAAAGCAATTAAGACCGTCAGCCAGGCAATTAAGCCGCCAATCAACCCGTACCAAAATCCGGTATATAAGAAGGGTCGGCGGATAAAAGCATTGGTGCCGCCGACTAATTTAATGACTTTAATTTCCGTTTGCCGATTGAGTATGGCGAGACGAATCGTATTACCAATCACCAATAAAACACTTAAAGATAACAACGTCGCTAACACGGCAATGCCGCGCTGACCGGTTTCATTGAGTTGCTGCAAACGCTGCAGCCATTGCATATCTAATTGCGCCAAATCAACTTCCGGCAGTTTGGTCAGGCGTTGCAGCAAATCGTTATGTGCCTCGTTGGCAGTAGCAGTGGCGACCGGTTCGATAATAATAACCGCCGGTAACGGATTTTGCGGCAGGCTGTCGAGCACTGCGCCCAGCCCTGATAAATCTCGAAACTCTTGCAGGGATTGGCTCGACGATTGAAACTCGACCTTTTTAATGTCTGGCCAAGTACCAAGTTGTTCAGCAATTTGCTGACCACGGCCGTCTTTAACATCGGCTTTTAAAAACAGCGAAATGCGCGTCGCTTGCTGCCATTGGCCGCTAAGCTGTTCCACGTTTTTTTGTAAAACATACAAACTGGCCGGCAAAGCCAGCGCAATGCCAATGACCAGCACCGTCATTAAACTGGCTACTGGCTGACGCCATAAATCACCGAGGCTGGATAAGGCCACCTGGGCATGGCGCAGCAAATAATTATCAACGTTAAATAAAGCCATCAGTCAGTCGCCAACCGGCCTTTTTTTAAGGTAATACGCCGGTAAGGCAGGCGGCCAATTAATTCTTGATCATGGCTGGCGATAAACACTGTAACACCGACCTGATTAAATTGTTCAAACAAGCCCATGATTTCTTCTGATAGTAGCGGATCCAGATTACCGGTTGGTTCGTCAGCCAGTAAAACGGGAGGCCGGTTAACGACGGCTCGGGCAATACCAACTCGTTGTTGCTCACCGCCCGACAAGGTCAGCGGCTGACTGCGTTCTTTGCCAAGCAAGCCAACTTTATCCAATGCGGCACGCACCCGGCGGCCGATTTCCCGGTGATTTTCACCGGCAATAATCAATGGTAATGCGACATTGTCGAATACGGTGCGGTCATGCAGTAGATTGTGATCCTGAAACACCAGGCCAATTTTGCGTCGGTAGTAGGGGATTTTCCATTTCGGCAATCGCCCCAGATTTTGATTATTAACGATCACCTGACCATGAGAACTGCGCTCGATTAAGGCAATCAGTTTTAACAGGGTACTTTTGCCGGCACCGGAATGGCCGGTCAGAAACGCCATTTCACCTTTTTGCAAATGGAAGCTGAGGCCAGACAAGGCTTCCTGTTGGCCAGCATAACGTTTATAAACTTCGTTAAATTGAATCATGCAGCGTCTTCGCGTCCCAGCAGTGCATCAACAAATTGTTCAGCATCAAAGCTGCGTAAATCATCTATGGTCTCACCAACACCAATATAACGTATCGGCAAGCCGGTTTTTTTGGCGATGGCAAAAATAATACCGCCTTTGGCGGTGCCATCAAGTTTAGTCAGTGTAATGCCATTCAGGCCTATCGCCTCATTAAACTGTTGCGCCTGCGATAAGGCATTTTGACCGGTGCCGGCATCAACGACCAGCATCACTTCATGTGGTGCACTGGCGTCCAATTTAGTCATTACCCGTTTTACCTTTTTCAGCTCTTCCATCAGATTTGACTGGGTATGCAGTCGACCCGCCGTGTCGGCGATTAAAATATCTACCTTACGGGCTTTGGCAGCTTGCAACGCATCATAGATAACCGAGGCGGAATCGGCGCCATGCTGTTGAGCAATCACCGGAATCGCATTGCGCTCACCCCAGACCTGCAATTGTTCAACTGCTGCCGCGCGAAAAGTATCACCGGCGGCCAACATGACCGAATGCCCCTGCGCTTGAAATTGTTTGGCCAGTTTGCCAATGGTGGTGGTTTTGCCGACACCATTAATGCCAATCATCAATATAACGAATGGCGTAGCGTTGGACGCAATAAATAACGGCTTTTGTACAGGCTTTAATAAGGCCACCATATCGTCACGCATCGCCGTAAATAAAGCCTGTGGATCGGCCAGTTGTTTGCGGGCAACGCGCTGGGTCAGGTCATCAATGATAGACTGCGTGGCCTCAATACCGATATCGGCGCTGAGCAGCTGGGTTTCCAGTTCTTCCAGCAGCTCATCATCAATGGTTTTTTTGCCGAGCAGTAAATCAGCAAAACCATCAGTCAAACGCTGGCTGGAACGACTTAGACCTTGTTTTAAACGACTGAACAGACCTTGTTTTTCGGGTGTGGGCGCGGGGTCGGGTTGATTCGTTTCAACAATCGTTTGCAGCGGATTTTCGGTAACTTGGGAGGGTTCTGAAGTGCTTGGGGTGGCTGGTTCAGCAGTTTTTTTCTTGAGGAAACTAAACATAGTCGCTTTTTGTCGTTTCAGTTCGGTTTTAAATCTTATCACGTCATTAAATGTGAGATGCAGATGCTGAGTCTAAAAAAACTCTTATTGCTTTGTTTGTACCTGCCGGCTTTGGCAATTGCCGAAGTAAGTGAATATCAACTTGATAACGGGCTGAAGTTGTTAGTAAAACCGGATGACAGGGCGCCGGTGGTGGTATCACAGGTCTGGTACAAAGTTGGATCAAGCTACGAACACAATGGCATAACCGGGATCTCGCATATCCTTGAACATATGATGTTTAAGGGTACGGAAAACCTCGCACCCGGCGAATTCTCGGAAATTATTGCTGCGAACGGCGGTAGTCAAAATGCCTTTACCGGCCGCGATTACACGGCGTATTTTCAAACGCTGGAAAAAGATCGATTAGAAGTCAGCTTTCGCCTCGAAGCGGAACGGATGCGCAATTTAATCATTGATGAAATCGAGCTGTTTAAGGAGCGTGATGTGGTCTCCGAAGAACGGCGCCTGCGCACCGAAGATAATCCACAAGCTTTATTGCGCGAGGCATTTAATGCCACCGCTTTTATTAATAGTCCCTATCATCATCCGGTGATCGGCTGGATGAGTGATATTAATCATTATCAAAAAGCGGATCTGGATGATTGGTATCAGAAATGGTACGCCCCTAATAATGCCGTGGTGGTGGTGGTGGGTGATGTCGAACCCGATGCGGTGTATCAATTAGCACAAAAATATTTCGGGCCGTTAAAACCGGAACAAACCGCTACCGTCAAACCACAAGTGGAAGTAGAACAACGCGGTGAGCGTTATTTGAAATTAAAAGCGCCGGCACAATTGCCGTATTTAATGATGGGCTGGAAAGTGCCGGTGATTACCACCGCTGAATATGACTGGGAACCGTATGCACTGGATGTACTGGCCGGGATCTTAAGCGGCACCAGTAGCAGTCGTTTCTCCCGGGAGTTAGTTCGGGATCAGCAAGTAGCGGCCAGTGTCAGCGCTTATAACAATAATTTTTCCAGACTGGACGATATGTTCCTTATTGGCGGCACACCAGCACAGAATAAATCTGTCGATGCCCTGCAAAAAGCGATTCAGGTACAGTTGGATACCCTGAAAATGATGCCGGTTAGCGATGCCGAATTGCAAAGAGTGAAAACGCAGGTTGTGGCTTCTGAAGTGTACGAACTGGACAGCGTGTTTTATCAGGCTATGCAATTGGGCATGTTGGAAACAGTGGGACTCGATTGGCAGCTCAGTGAACAGTATGTCGGCAAAATTAAAGCCATTACAGCTGAGCAAGTGCAACAAGTCGTGCAAAAATATTTTATCGATGAGCGGCTGACTATCGGTGAGCTGGTGCCGGTTGCTGCTCCGCAAAACGCCCCGCAAACCCCGAATTCAGGAGATCCACATGCCCGTTAAATTGATTGGTTTTTTTGCATTATTAGGGGCGTCTTTAAGCGTTTGGGCGACGCCGGCAATAGATCATTGGCAAACTGAGCAGGGCACAGAGGTCTATTTTGTCGATGCGCCACAATTACCGATGGTTGATATCCGCTTGATTTTTGATGCCGGTGGTGCCCGCGACGGCGATTTGCCCGGCACTGCACTGTTAACCAACGCGATGCTGAAAGAGGGCACTGCTAAGTCCAACACCAATGCCATCGCCGCTGCATTTGATGATGTCGGGGCTAAATTTGGCAGTGAGTCTGAGCGGGATATGGCAGTGCTGAGTTTACGAACACTGGTTGAAGACAATGCGATGCAACAAGCAGTCGATATGTTCGTTGAATTAAGCAGCCAGCCGGCATTTCCAAAAGAATCGTTTGAGCGTCTTAAAAACCAGCTGAAAACCAGTCTGCAAGCGCAAAAACAATCTCCTGAAGCCATTGCCGAACGTAACTTCTATCAGGCGCTGTATGGTGATCATCCATATGCGCAAATGCCCACAGGTAATGAAGATAGTCTGGGAAAAATCACCATTGCTGATTTAGAGGCTTTCTTCAAACAGTATTATGTCGCGCAAAATGCGGTGCTCGTGATGGTCGGTGATTTACGGCAGGCCGATGCTCAGCTTTTAGCTAATAAAATTTCTGCTGCTCTGGAATCAGGTAAAGCGGCAGCGCCATTGCCAGTCGTTAATGACTTAACAGCTGCCAGCGAACAGCATATTGCTTTTCCATCGTCACAATCGCATTTGCTGGTAGGGCAGCCGGGTATTAGCCGCACTGATCCGGATTATTTTCCGCTCTATGTCGGTAATCATGTGCTCGGTGGCAGTGGTCTGGTATCGATTATTAATAACGAGATCCGCGAAAAGCGTGGCCTTAGTTATAGCGCTTACAGTTACTTTCGGCCGATGCGTAAAGCCGGGCCTTATCAATTAGGCTTGCAGACCCGTAATGAGCAGAGCGAAGAGGCTTTAAAAGTGCTACGGCAAACACTTCGCGATTATGTGCAAAACGGCCCAACTGACGAGCAACTAAAAGCCGCCAAACAAAATATTACCGGTGGTTTTGCCCTGCGCCTTGATAGTAATAGTAAGATTGCCGACTATCTTGGGGTGATCGGCTTTTATCAATTACCATTGGATTACCTTGATAATTTTAAACAACGGGTCAATGCCGTTACCCAAGCCGAGATACAGGATGCTTATTCACGGCGTATTGATCCCGACTTAATGGCGACGGTAATTGTTGGTGGCACAGGCGAAAACGAAAACAAAAACAAATAACAGCTCAACAGTCAGAATCATTGGCGGCCAGTGGCGTGGCCGTAAATTAGCTTTTCCGGATTTGGCCGATCTGCGGCCAACGCCGGACCGGATTCGGGAAACCCTGTTTAACTGGTTACAACCTTATATTGGCGGTGCCCGTTGTCTGGATATGTTTGCCGGCAGTGGTGTGCTGGGTTTTGAAGCCGCCTCGCGCGGTGCGGCCAGTGTTGTTTTGTTGGAATTAGCGCCGGCAGCGGTCGCGACATTAACCGCCAACCAGCAAACTTTAAAAGCGGTTAATTGTCACGTGTTGGCGCAGGATGCATTGGCGTTTATCGCCGATACCGACCAGCAATATGATATTATTTTTTTAGATCCACCGTATCGCGCCGATCTCTGGCAACAAGCTGCTGATTTACTGGAACAGCAACATTGTTTATTAGCCCACAGTGTTATTTATTTAGAATGTCCGGCAAAACAATTATTACCTGAAGTCCCGGCCAACTGGCAGTTAATTAAAGACAAATCTGCAGGTGAGGTAAGATACTGCTTATTTGCCCGACGAGACCCATAAATATGCCGATTACCGCCATTTATCCCGGCACCTTTGATCCGGTGACTGACGGTCACACTGATTTAGTACATCGTGCCAGTCGCTTATTTGAAAAAGTTATTGTTGCGGTCGCTGCCGATACCGGTAAAAAATGTTTATTCAGCCTGGAAAAACGAGTGGCGCTGGCGCAAACAATTTTAGCTGATATAACCAATGTAGAAGTCTGCGGTTTTAGCGGATTATTAGTGGATTTTGCTGCGCAAAGGCAGGCCAATGTTATTATTCGTGGACTGCGTGCCGTGTCTGATTTTGAATATGAAGTGCAGTTGGCGGCGATAAACAGACGTTTACATGTTGAAGTGGAAACTTTGTTTTTAGCACCGGCCGAACAGTACACCTTTGTCTCTTCCAGTTTAGTAAGGCAAATAGGTTTGTTAGGCGGTGATATTTCACAATTTGTAGCGCCTTGTGTAAAGCAGGCTTTTGCTGATCATCTGGCGGAAAAAAGCGATTAACGTTATGATCTATAAGTTTTTCTATAACGCACCGGAGACCGTATGTCCCTGTTTATAACTGATGAATGCATTAACTGTGACGTTTGTGAGCCAGAATGTCCTAATGGTGCGATTTCTCAGGGTGAAGAAATCTATGTAATTGATCCTGACTTATGCACTGAATGTGTCGGTCATTTTGATACGCCACAATGTGTCGAAGTTTGTCCGGTCGATTGTATTCCCAAAGATCCGGATAATGTCGAAAACCACGACCAGTTATTTAAAAAATATGAGTTTTTGATGGCGGCTGGTAAATAAGCCTTTTAAAT
>JAVVFF010000054.1:0-13351 GCA_032250995.1 Methylophaga sp.
GATTTGGAGCAGGATCTGCTGGGATTTAGCCAACAGCGGCCAATGGGCTTATTACTACCCTCACTTTATTCAGAATTAGAAGGCACGGCGCTACCAAAAATTATCCAGCAATTAACCAACGTACCCTATTTATCGGAAATCGTTATTGGCCTGGATCGGGCCGATAGTCAACAATATGCTAAAGCCTTGGAATTTTTTAAAACGCTGCCACAACATCATCGGGTGCTTTGGCAGGACGGGCCCAGACTGCGGGCGATTGATGCCGAATTACAGGCATTAGGTCTCGCCCCACAACAGCCCGGCAAAGGCCGGAATGTCTGGTATTGCATGGGCTATATTCTGGCCTCGGGCCGGGCGGAATCGGTCGCTCTACATGATTGCGATATTGTCACTTATTCGACCGAAATGCTGGCCCGGTTAATTTATCCGGTGGCCAATCCATTATTTAACTATGAATTTTGCAAAGGCTTTTACGCCCGGGTAGCCGGCAGCCGCTTAAATGGCCGGGTTAATCGGTTATAAATTACCCCGTTGTTACGGGCGCTGAAAACGGTGATGGGACCCAGTGATTATCTCGATTATATGGATAGCTTTCGTTATTCACTGGCCGGCGAATTCTCCTTCCGGCGGGATGTCCTTAATGATATTCGTATTCCCAGCGATTGGGGACTGGAAATTGGCGTGTTGTCTGAGATGCATCGTAACTACGCCAATAATCGCCTATGTCAGGTAGATATTGCCGATATTTACGATCATAAACATCAGGACTTATCCGCCCACGATCAGCAAGGTGGGTTGTCGAAAATGTCGATTGATATTGCCAAAGCGCTGTTTCGTAAACTGGCGACCAAAGGCACGGTATTCAGTCCTGAGCATTTTCGCAGTATCAAAGCGACCTACTATCGGATCGCCCTAGATTTTGTCGAAACCTACCGCAATGACGCACTGATGAATGGTCTGGATTTTGACATTCACCAAGAAGAAGCGTCGGTGGAAATGTTTGCCCGCAATATCATGGCTGCCGGCCAGATATTTCTGGAAAACCCTATGGAAACACCGTTTATTCCCAGCTGGAATCGAGTGCAAAGTGCCCTGCCGGATATTTTTCAGCGGCTTTATGATGCTGTAGAAGCAGATCATCAGGAATTCGCTCAGGATAGTGCATGAATACCGTCACCGATATATTGCCGCTGCAGCATAATCTGCTGCATCACTTAGATGTGATTTATGCTGATTTATATGCTGCTGACAGCCGTCAGCAATTAGCGGCCGAATTACTTGAACTCATGGGCTTAACTCCCGAACAACCGCTACAAGTCGCACAGCATAATAAATGGCAGGCTGATGATATTGCCGTGATTTGTTATGGCAGCAGCATTGTCAAAAATGGCGAAACCCCACTTAAAACCCTGCGGCGCTTTGCCAGTGATTTTCTGCAACCGTACAGCAATATTTTGCATATTTTGCCATTTTTCCCGTATTGCAGTGACGATGGCTTTGCCGTTAAAGATTTTTTGGCCGTCGATCCGGCGTTAGGTGACTGGACTGATATTAAATCGATTGCTGCTGATTGCAAATTGATGGCCGATTTGGTGATTAATCATGCCTCCACGGAAAGCCAGTGGTTTAAACATTTCACTAATGGGCACGGTGAAGGCCACGATTATTTTTATACCGCCAATGATAATGATGACTTGCAGCAAGTGGTGCGGCCGCGCACCAGCCCGCTGTTAAGAGTGACAGATACCGATAATGGTTTACAAAACGTTTGGTGTACCTTTGGCCATAGTCAGGCCGACCTGGATTTTCGCAACATAGAAGTACTGAAAACCATTATCCGCATCATCCGCTTTTATTTGGATCAGGGCGTGCGTCTATTCCGGCTCGATGCGGTGGCGTTTGTCTGGAAACAACCCGGCACAACTTGTCTGAATTTGCCGCAGACCCATGAAATTGTCCGGCTGCTGCGGTTGCTGATTGAAAATGCCCAGCCGGATGCCATTATCATTACTGAAACCAACATCCCCAACCGGGAAAATCTCAGCTATTTTGGTAATGGCAATGAAGCCCACTGGATTTATAATTTTTCATTGCCACCGTTATTGCTTAACACCTTGATGACTGGCGATAGCAGCTATTTACGGCAATTGTTGATGAGTATGCCGCCAGCGCAACAGGGCACGGCGTATTTTAATTTTATTGCATCCCATGATGGGATTGGTCTGCGGCCAGCTGAAGGCCTGCTCAGTGTTCAAGAAATCACCACGCTGATAAATACCATGCAGGGTTTTGGCGGCGAGATTTCCTGGCGTGCTGCCGCCAATGGCATTAAAAAACCCTACGAAATTAATATTGCCCTGTTTGATGCCATGCAAGGCACCATTAATGGGCCGGACCAATGGCAGATCCCACGGTTTATTTGTGCCCATAGCATTATGCTGGCGCTGGAAGGTATTCCCAGTATTTATCTGCATAGTTTATTGGCGACCGGTAATGATTATCAGCGAATGCAGAAACTGGGTTATCCGCGGGCGATTAATCGCCATCAGTGGCAAGATAACGCTATTCGCCAGCAATTAAAACAAGCTGATTCGCCACATGCGTTGGTTTACCGGCAATTGACCACGCTGATTCAACTGCGCCGGCAACAAGCCGCATTTCATCCAAATGCTACCCAGTACACAATTACAATTGGGGCCGTCGTTATTTGGTTTTTGGCGACAAAGCCACAATCGCCGGCAAAGTATTTTTTGTATTTTTAATATTACCGATAGCAATCAATCTTTATACATTGGTGATTTAAATCTGGTGGCAACGGATAGCTGGCGGGATTTGATTAGCGGCAATCTGTTGGTAGACTGGCCTGAAAAAATATTATTGGCTCCCTATCAAATGCTGTGGATGAGTAATAGCGAACAGACGTAAATTGGTTGTCATGGTAATTTAATATCTGACTACTATGCTCACGCGACAAATAAGGATTAGACAACAATGACAGACAAGCAACGTATTCGTAAATGCTTATTCCCGGTAGCTGGCTATGGCACCCGCTTTTTACCGGCCACTAAGGCAATGCCTAAAGAAATGCTACCGATTGTTAACAAACCGCTGATTCAATATGGCGTCGAGGAAGCGATGGAAGCCGGCCTCGATACCATGGGGTTTATTACTGGTCGTGGCAAGCGGGCCATTGCCGATCATTTTGATACCAGCTACGAGTTGGAACACCAAATTAAGGGAACGAGTAAAGAAAAACATCTTGATGATATCCGACATGTTATGGATAACTGCGATTTTATGTTTATCCGCCAGCGGGAAATGCTCGGGCTTGGTCATGCTATTCTTAGTGGCGAGCCAATGATTGGCCCGGAAGATTTTGCGGTTATTCTGGCAGATGACTTATGTGCCACACCGGCAGAAGGTTCTGACCGAGCACTCAGTCAGCTGGTGGCTTTATATCAAAGACACCGTTGTACCGTTATTGCCATTGAAGAAGTGCCACCGGAAAACACAGCTAGTTATGGTGTAATTGCTGGTGATGAAATTGAGCCAGGCGTATTTCGCATTACCGATATGGTCGAAAAACCCAAACCCGCTGAAGCACCCAGTAATTTGGCTATTATTGGTCGCTACGTATTTACCAATGATATTTTTGATTATATTCGTGACACACCGCCCGGTGCGAACGGCGAAATACAAATCACGGATGCCCTCAAATCAATGGCGCAGGAAAAGCCGGTCTTAGCGCTGAAATTTAAAGGTCAGCGTTTTGATTGCGGTAGTATCGGCGGCTTTGTCGAGGCCACTAACTATTATTATCAACACCATTACCTCGGCCGCTAAGCTGTCTATTGTTTCTGAAGGAGAATTTGGTGTTGTTATGAATAATAAAACGGAACTAGGCAACACGGCACTTATTCACCAAGCCAGTTTTCTTGAACAGGTTGTGTCACAGTGGTATCAGGCAATCGATAACGAAGATTCGATTTCTCTGTTTTTGATTGATGTTGATCAGTTTGATGAAATCCGCCATAAAGCCGGTTGCATGCGTAAAATTATTAGCGCAATTGATGCTATTTTAAATCGTGATACTGACTTTATTACCCGATTCAGCCGCAGAAAAATCATGTTTGTAACTTCTAGCATGACTTACCCGCAATCCCGGCAATTAGCAGAGCGTATTCACCAGGTCATGGCGACGTTAGCTTTACGGCAAATTGAAGCTGATTCAGGTGCTGCACTTATCACTGTCAGCGTCGGTCATATCACCTATTCTCCTGTAAAAGATGGCAGTTATGGCATCCTCGATATTATCAGCAATGTCATAAAACTATGCCGTCAAGCCAGTCATAGCGGTGGTAACTGTTCTAAAACGCGGCTGCATAGCCGATTGCTAAACTAAACGTTTTTACGCAGGGTGACTGGCAAAATCATCCGGTAATTGCTATATTTCTAATCAGTAATTCAACTTTTAGCGAGCACGTTATGTTTAAAAAACTCGATACACTGCTGATTGAAAAATTTCCGCATATTATTTTGGCGTTTACTTTTTTCTGGCTGGCATTGGTCGCATACGGCCTGTTTAATTCTTAAACGTCAATAAATTCATTAAAAATCCGGCGCGGCCGGCTTTTTATGTCTGCCATTTTTGATTGAGCCCACATTTGATCCAGATCAAACATTAATATTAGGAAATCACGCATACTAAATCTGCCAATTGACAA
The DNA here is from genome assembly GCA_032250995.1 of Methylophaga sp. Classification (GTDB taxonomy): domain Bacteria; phylum Pseudomonadota; class Gammaproteobacteria; order Nitrosococcales; family Methylophagaceae; genus Methylophaga. The sequence goes on from JAVVFF010000054.1 coordinate 4,725, forward strand.
AGCAGCGGAGGCAGTATGCACAAACTTGATGAGTGGTTGATGACACACTTTTTTGAATTAATTCTATTGTTGTCGTTATTTTGTTTAGCCTGGGTAGCACTGAGCTGGTTTATGGCCTGAGTTGGAATGGCTGACGGTCCCTGACTTGTCCGTTAATTCGCAAACCAACGCTATGTTCACCCGGGTAAAGTTTTCGGGTGCTAAGTTGCTGCATTGGCTGTTGTTTTTGTAAGCTAATTTGCTGCAGGCTCGCCAACCGTAACCGCTGCCAGAAAAACACCTTAGCTGAGAGTTTACCATGGCTGCGCATCAGCCACAGTTCATAATCTATCAATAGCAACTGTGGCTGACTGCTTAGATTCCGGATAGTTAATTGCAAGGTGACCGCTTCGCCAATGCAACATTCGGTTTCAGCAAGTTGAAATACAGTGCTTATAGGCAGATCTGTCTGATAACCCAATAACGCCAGTGCCGCCGGATCAGCCTGTTTTTGCAGGGTTCGTAAAGCACGACCAATGATCCACTGTCTTGCCGGTGTGGCATCTGTTTGCCAGCGTTGGCATAAATCTAAAATCCGCTGCGGCTGTTCTTTGCTGAGATCGTTTAAATGATTGGCCACCGACTTTTGTACGTAAATACTGTCATCATCTTTAAGCCGATCCAGCAACACTAATGCTTTTGAAAGTGGAATATGATCCAGCCGTTTACCCCACGGCAATCTGGGCCGCAAACCCTCAGACGCCAGCCGGCGAAGGTGTGGGTTATCACTTTGCGTCCACACCAGCATTTGCTGGTAAGTCATCTCAAAATGCTGTTCCAGATAAGCCCTGATAGCAAATTCAGCGGTAAATAACGGCGTCAGCACCGCCAGCACCGGCAAGGCCAGATCCGGCGTTTTTAAACCGGCACGGCCAACATAGCTGATCACTGGCCAGACACTGTAATTTTGCCAGCTCTCGTTATTGTCAGCAGCCGGCCAGTTTTCGGCAAGTATTAACAATGCTGGTGCGACTTTGCTAAAATCATCCGACAACTGACCAGCGATGGCATCAGCCAGAAGACTGATCCTTTGCGTTAATGCCAACGCATCCAACTCAGCTAACACTTGTCGCTGAAATTGGCCTTTATCAAAACTTGAGAATTGTTGTTGCAGTTGTGTTGCTAACAAAGCCACCACATCAGCATTAATCAACTGTTTAAGCGGTTCAGCCATCAGCGTTTAGCAAATACCGCAATCGATTCAACATGGCGAGTGTGGGGAAACATATCCATAATGCCAGCCGCTTGCAATTGATAACCATAATTGTGCACCAGCTCACCGGCATCCCGGGCTAATGTCGCCGGATTACACGACACATAAACAATTTGCTCAGCACCCAGTGCCGCCAATTGCCCCAATACTTCAAATGCACCACTACGCGGCGGGTCTAAAAAAACTTTATTAAAACCAGCCTTTGCCCAGAGATAATCGGTCAGATCCGTTTGAGTTAAATCCGCCAGTTCAAACTCAGCATTGCTAATTTTATTTTTGTCAGCATTACGCTGGGCATGGGCAACCAATGAGGCATCAACTTCGACGCCAACCACTGCTTTGACCCGCTGAGCGATCGGCAAGGTGAAATTACCCAATCCACAGAATAAATCCAGCAATCGATCGGTCGGTTGTAAATCCAGTAATTGCATAGCCAACGGGATCATTTCCCGATTGATCCCGGCATTAACTTGCGTAAAATCACCGGGCGCAAAATCAAGCATTAAGCCAGGCATAGGCGAATAGGCCAGCTGCGGCTGCTGTGGCCATAACGGGCTCACCGTATCGGGGCCGCCCGGCTGCTGATAAATCCATAAATCATGTTGCTGACCATAGTTAATTAACGCGCTGACATCAGCTGCTGACAGCGGGTCCAAATTACGGAACACCAGCGCGGTATGGTTATCATCCATCGCCACTTCAATCTGGGCAATACGTTGCTTAGCTTCAAGTGTTTCGATCAATGCCGCCAGTTCAGTCAGTCTTAAACCGACTCGTGGATCCAGCACTGCACATTGATTTAATTCAGCAATAAAGGGGGTTGATTTTTCCCGGAAACCGACCAACACTTTTTGTTTTTTTCGGACATATTTGACGCCCAGACGGGCTTTACGTCGATAACCCCATAATGGGCCAGTCAATGGTGATAGCCAGTTGTCGGGGGTTAACTGACCAAAATGGGCTAATTGCTCGGCCAGCGTTTTTTGTTTTAAACGAAGCTGCGCTGCCGGCTGCATATGCATCAGGCTGCAACCACCGCAAACACCATAATGCTCACATTTGGCAATAACCCGTTCGGCTGAGGCACTCAGTACTTCAATGGTTCTGGCTTCATCAAACTTGCTGTGATGGCGGGTGTATTGAAACCGGATGGATTCGCCGGTCAGGGCGCCATCAATAAATACTGTTTTACCATCAAGGCGGGCAATACCCCGGCCATCATGAGACAGTGATTCGATATCTGTTGTACAAATTTCTTTGGAAACCTGCTGCTTACGATAGCGCCGTGCCATTTTTAAGCCTTACCAATAAAAAAGTCCGGCTACGCTATGCGTAACCGGACTGTTGTGTGAATAGAATTACTTTTGCTGCCAGCTACCGTTTTGCTGATACCACCAACCGTTGGCGGCGTTACTGATCCAGCGGCGGGCAAAAGTTTCCTGAATATCCGCCTGCCATTCCGGATGACCATTGGCACGGGCAATTTCGGCATACAAGGCTTTGCGATCCTGATTTTCTTCAGCAATCAGCGTGTTAAGCAGATTACGATCTTTCAGCGCCACCGCTTTAGCGTCATGCAGCGTTATCAAACCATCTTGCGTCAGACCAATCGCACCACTTTGATAAAACGGTTGTAATTTCTCATGCCGGGCTTTCATTTTGGCCTGCAAGGTGTTAATAGCAGGTGAATTAATATTGATATCAGGCTGCGCTTGCGCTGGCGTCACCAGCCAGTTTAAAACTTGCATGGTTAATGGGTATTGTTCGTCTAGCTGAGTTTGTGGTGCATTAGCGGGAGGTGCTGCTGGCGTCTTGGCCGCATCCTCACCCCAGACATCTTCAATAATCCGATCGGCTGCTTTTTCAGCGGCGGCTTCCGGAAAATAAATATTAATGGTGACGCAAGATGCCAAAAACAGCAGGGTCGTAAAACTAGTGAAACTGGAAACTAAACGCATATCAATCACCTTTATTCAATTATCGGTCCATCACTGTTTTTGACTGCCTGCAGCCGGGCCAGCAGATCCGGCCAATCTACACGGCGGGTATAACCTTTAACATTTACCCATGGCGGCAGTCCGCCACCTTTAACAATATAATACCCTTGATCGTCATCTTCGATACCACTCATCTGGCAAACCTCATTATTCAACTGACAGCGAATACCCAGTTTGTCATAAGAAAAATCTTCAAAAAATCGCAAAAAACTCCGCGACATCAGGCCGCTGGCGCCACCACCGATTTGCGATAGATTATCTACTGCGCGCTGACTGATGCGGCGTTTGCCGGGGTTATTTTCAGCGGTAGCAAATCGGGCATCAAATTGGACGGGCTGCCAGTTGGACAACCGTAATCCGGAAATATTGCCATCCAAACGGCCACTGATTCTACCAAAGTCAAACGTCCGGGTAAGCAACTCCAGATCGAACTGCTGCATATCGATATTGCCGTAAAGTTGCGGCAAGCTGCCAAATGGCGATTGCAGCTGTAAATCTTTAATTATCATGGTGCCGTCAAATACTTTTACCTGCAAGGCACCATCGATATCAATTTGCTGATCCTCATAGCTGACACGGGGAATCATACCCGATAATTTGCCGTCCATTTGCGGCCAGCCAAGGGTGTTGGTTAATGCCTGCATCGACACGGGTTTCAGCAAACCTTCAAATTGCCAGTGACTGCCGTCGCTGGCATAGCGATAATTAAAATCGTCAATTTGCAAACTGCCATCCAGCAGTGGTAATGCTAATGCTTCGGTTAATGTTAATTGATTGTCAGTAACTGTAGCCTGTAAGTTACTGGCGCCAATCGGTAACGCGCCAAAAGCCAAATTTTGCCAGCGTAAATTCACCGGCATTAAATTCTGTGTTGTTGTCCAAGCAAATTCACCGTCGAGTCCTTCGATAGCAAAGCGTTCGTCATTATCTTTTATGGTCAGTTGTTGTAAATACACTTGCAATTGCAACTGATTTTTCTGCCATTCAAGCTGACCGCCAATTTGTCCGGTCGCCGTTAAATTGGCAGCCGCCGTGCCAGGCGAAAAAGGCTGTATCCACCATTGATAAATCGCTGATAATGGGCTGGGTGCTACTGTCATCTTGAGTTGTTGCAGTTGCTTATACTGCACTTGCAAATCAGCGTTTGCTAATAACACGCCCTGTTGTTCAAGCTTTATATCACGTAACAGCCAAACAGCATTGTCAGGTTGCATTTCACCGCGAAAAGCCAGTTGCAATGGTGTCTGCTGAAAATCCAGAAATACCGGCGCCCAGTAACTTTGGCCATTATTTAAAGCCAGTTGTGTCTGGAATTGCCAGTCTTGTTGGTACTGCGCCGTTAAAGCCAGCGTCAAATCCAATGTTTCGGCGACGCGATTACCGGTGTCATCACTGAAACTAAAATCCGGACTGCGTAATTTGATATCCGTATTAAGCACTTGCGCACCATTGCCAGTCAAATCAACAGTGCCGGAAACCAAACCTTTAGGCTGCCAGCTATTGAACATTGTTAAATCACGGTTTGGTAAGATTTTTGTCAGCAATGTCAGTAACGAAGACAACGCCAGTTGCTGGCCATTGATAGTGCTCTGCCATTGCTGGTCTTGAAGTGCTACGCGCAATTGTAACTGGCCATCGGCTAGCCCTAGTTGGGCTATTTCCAACTGATAATCTTTGGTTAAGGTGTTGGCAGCAAATGACAGGGTAACTTGTTGCTGGCCGAGAACAGCATGAGTAAATTTCAATTGGCCCTGCCGACACTGCCAGAACTTTGCCGCGACCTTAAACTGCTGACAATTTAAAGCGACGTTGCTTAGCTGCTGATCGACCAGCGTAAATTTCTCGGCCGTCGCCTGCATCGCCAGACCATTTTCATCAAGGGAAAAACTGATATTAAGCTGACTTAAATCAATATCAGCGTAATACATACTGCCGATTTGCAAGCGAGCCGATTCAATGGCCACCACTGAAAAACTAACGAGCAGTAGAAACAGCGTCGCGAAAATAACCTGGCTGTTTCTGACAGGCATTATTCTGCAGGAAACAAACCTGTCGATAAATAACGATCACCGCGATCGCAGATAATGCAGACAATGACAGCATTACTGACTGACGCCGATAAACGCAATGCAGCAGCCACACTGCCGCCTGATGACACCCCTGCAAAAATACCTTCTTCAGCCGCTAAACGGCGCATCGTATCTTCGGCCAGTTGTTGATCAATATCAATAGTTAGATCGACTCGTTGCGGCTCAAAAATCGTCGGCAAGTAAGCAGATGGCCAGCGGCGAATGCCCGGAATACGGGAGCCTTCGGTTGGTTGTACGCCGACAATTTGGATATCAGGATTTTGTTCTTTTAAATACCGTGACACGCCCATAATAGTGCCGGTGGTGCCCATCGCACTAACAAAATGACTGACTTTACCATGGGTATCACGCCAGATTTCCGGTCCGGTGGTTTCATAATGGGCCAACGGATTATCAAAATTACCAAATTGATTCAGCACTTTACCTTTGCCCTCAACCTGCATCTGCAAGGCAAGATCCCGGGCGACTTCCATCCCCTCTACGAGGATGATTTCTGCGCCATAAGCACGCATTGATGCCCGGCGCTCAACCGACATATTGGTTGGCATAATCAAAATCATTTTATAGCCGAGAATCGCCGCCACCATGGCCAGGGCAATACCGGTATTACCGCTGGTCGCTTCAATCAAAGTATCGCCCGGTACAATATCACCTCGCGCCTGGGCATGACGAATCATACACGCCACCGGCCGATCTTTAACTGAACCCGCCGGATTATTTCCTTCAAGTTTGCCGAGAATAATATTGCTGGTTTGCCCCGGCAGACGTTGCAGCCCTACCAGCGGCGTGTTGCCGATAGTCGATTCAATCGTTGGATAATCTGTCATATTTAACTGCCCGTTAAAATCACATAAGCACTGGCATAATCGCCATCATCACTGAGACTGAGATAACTGGCTACAATCGCTTTTTCTGCGGCCAGCTCAGTCGCTTTTTTGGAAAAACTTAACTGTGGTTTGCCTAGTGCATCATTAACCACGCTAATGTGCTTTAAACTAAGTCCATCTCGAAACCCGCTGCCAAAAGCTTTGGCAGTGGCTTCTTTCGCTGCAAAGCGTTTAGCTAAAAAAGCCGTTGGCCGGCTAGCATTTTTAAAATCAGTGAACTCATGTTTGCATAAAATTTTTTGTGCGGCTTTATCACCAAACTTATCCAACATTCGCTGAATGCGCGGTATAAAAACCAAATCGGTGCCAATACCACAGATCATTGCCGGCGGGCCTCCAACATTAATTGCTTCATTTCCCGCACCGCTGCTTGCAAACCGGTAAAGACTGAACGCCCGATAATAGCGTGACCAATATTTAACTCCACCAGTTCTTTGATGGCCGCTATCGGCTGAACATTATGGTAATTGAGCCCATGGCCGGCATTAACCTGTAAACCCTGTTTATGCGCATATTCTGCGGCCTGACGAATGATTTTTAACTCATACATTATTTCAGCCTGACTGGTCGCTTCGGCGTAAGCACCGGTATGCAGTTCAACCGCCGGAGCACCACAGCCAAGGGCCGCATCAATCTGTTTTTTATCCGGATCAATAAATAACGAAACCGTAATGCCGGCCGTGGCCAGACGCTGACAGGCATCATGCATTTTGGATTGCTGACCAATCACATCAAGACCACCTTCCGTCGTCAGCTCTTCACGACTCTCCGGCACCAGACAGCAATCTGCTGGCCGGAAGCGTTCGGCAATCGACAACATTTCGTCGGTGACCGCCATTTCCAGATTCATTTTGGTTTGTAAAATATCGGCTAACAGCGTGACATCGCGATCCTGAATATGTCGGCGATCTTCACGTAAATGCACGGTAATGCTATTAGCGCCGGCTTGTTCTGCTTCGATGGCGGCCTGCACGGGATCCGGATAACGGGTGCCGCGCGCCTGTCGTAATGTGGCGATATGATCAATATTAACGCCCAGAAAAATAGCCATAACACTCCTTACAATTTCTTGGTCGGCATCGCATAACGCTGCATTTCAGCAAACAATGCCCGGCTTTTCAGCGGTTTGCCGTCTAAATAGTAATTTAACACTGTTCGCATCAGCTGTTTGATTTCTGCCAGTGCCTTTGCATCAAGATGCTGCGCTTGGTGTAATTGCTGCAAACTACGCCCCTGTATCAGCGCGGCAGTTTGCTGACTGCTAACCGGCAGAAGTCCCTGATCGGGCTGGTAGCGGTAATACAGCTCAGCATCAATGACGTGACCTTTGGCATCAGTTTGCAGATCCAGACCATAACCCAGCGCGTCCAGTAGTTGCTGTTCAAACAAACGTAAACTGATTTCAATATCATCAGCGGCCGATAACCGCGCTAAAGTTTGTTGATACAGTGCGAATACCGCCGGCTCAGGATGCTGATTGCCTAGTAACCTGACCAGCAATTCATTCACATATAAACCACATAATGCCGATGCACCACGTAACATAAACGCCGGCTGGGTGGTTTCAACCTGTCCCAGTGTGGCCAGTTCGCCACGGCCAAACCAACTGAGCCATAATGGCTGGAATAGTTGAAAAGGATTATTCTGCCGGCGTTTTTGCTGGCGTACGCCACGGGCGACCAAACTAAAGCGACCCGAATGCTCGGTAAAAACATCCAGCAACAGGCTGGTTTCCCGATACGGTCTTTGATGGAGTACAAACGCCTGAGTTAATGCCATTAATGGCCGTTACAAGTCGTCGTTGTAACCCAGATTGCGTAAAACCCGTTCATTATCAGACCAGCCTTCACGCACTTTAACCCAAAGTTGCAGAAACACCTTGCAGCCAAACAATTTTTCCATATCTTCACGGGCATTCTGACCAACCTGCTTGAGCAATTCACCTTTTTTGCCGATAACAATCGATTTCTGGCCACTGCGTTCGACGTAAATAACCGCGCTGATCCGATACAAATTACCCTCTTCAAGGAACTGTTCAATTTCAACGGTCAATGAATACGGTAGTTCCTGGCCAAGGTGGCGGAACAATTTTTCACGAACCATTTCAGCGGCCAAAAACCGTGAACTGCGATCGGTCAGCTGTTCGGCATCATAAATCAGCTCACCGGCCGGTAATAAAGCCGATAAGGTCGCTTCCAGGGTTTCAATATTCATGCCTTTACGGGCCGAAATCGGCACCACATCGGCAAATTTATATTGCACAACCAGTTGTTCAATTTTCGGTAGTAATGTCGCTTTGTCGGCCAGTTTGTCAATCTTATTTAACACCAGTACTACCGGTGCTCTGGCATCTTTTTCGATGCGCTTTAACACCCGCTGATCTTCTTCAGTCCAGCTTTGG
>JAVVFF010000055.1:0-13324 GCA_032250995.1 Methylophaga sp.
GTTTTCCGTTGGGTGAAAATTAGCTAAAAAGAAGTCAATATCACTAAAGTCCATTTTAAGTAAATATTCATATGGTGCATTCCACCATTCAACTTTTAAGAGCTTTGAGATCATCTCTTCGTCAAAACGGTAACGTATAAATTTGGCAGGATTTCCTGCAACAATTACGTAAGGTTCAACATCTTTTGTGACAACAGCGTCACAGCCAATAATTGCCCCATGGCCAATTTTTATGCCCGCCATAATCGTTGCTCGATGGCCAATCCAAACATCATGGCCTATATGCAAGGGATGTGTGGGACTTTGATAATGTTTACTGAATTGAGGGCAGGTTGTTACCCATTCGACAGGATGGTTTCTTGGATCTTGTCCAAGTATCACGTTTCTACCTATCGAACAGTATCGGCCTATTTCCGAAATATGCAGACATTCAGATTTAGATCTTATATAAGTTCTGGTACCAATATTTAGCTGTGTTGATTCAACTGTTATTCCACCCAATCGGGACGGAACCTCAATTTTGATATTACAATTCTTTTTGAATTTCTTAAAAGAATTAACTTTTAGCCCATGCTTGTGCGCTATGAACTTATAAAAAATTTCTTTTATAAAATTCATGAGCTTATTTTTGTCACCAAAATATCTTCCATAATTAAATATTGTAGATCTGAGCCAAAGAACATATTCAGTGCATCTATCGGACTACACACCATAGGCTCACCACGGCGATTCAGTGAGGTATTCAGCACGACGCCATTACCGTTGAGCTTTTCCAGTTCTTCGATTAATTGATAGTAACGTGGATTGGTATCGCGGCTGACAATTTGGGCTCGCGCTGTACCATCTTCATGTACAACTTCCGGAATGCGAGACCTCCAACTTCCGGCGACATCAAAAGTAAATGTCATATAAGGACTGGGGTGCTCGGTTTGCAGAATTTCCGGCGCCACGGTATCGAGTATGCTCGGGCAAAAAGGCCGCCAGCGCTCGCGGTATTTGATTTGGGCGTTGATACGATCGGCAACACCCGGGTGGCTTGGCGAGCCCAGAATACTGCGATTACCCAAAGCCCGTGGACCGAATTCCATGCGGCCTTGAAACCAGGCAACCGGATTGCCGTCATTGAGTAATTTTGCAGCGTACTCAGTGACATTGTCGATTTTTTGCCAGCGGACATTTTGCGGATAATTTTCACAGGCTTCAATGCATTGTTCAGTGGTATATGATGGACCGAGATAAACATGGTTCATGGCTTCAACTGGCACGCCAGCCATTTGTGAGGCATAACTTGCGGCGCCAATCGCTGTGCCGGCATCGCCAGCAGCCGGTTGCACAAATAATTCTTTGACGCCCGGCAAGGCGATAATCCGTTGATTGAGTTTGACGTTCAACGCGACACCACCAGCATAAGCAATTTTGCCGGTGTCGCGAATAATATCGCCGAGATAATAATCAATCAGATGCAACGCGCATTTTTCCAGTAAATCCTGAATGCTGGCGGCGTAATCGATATAGGGTTCGTCTTTTTCGTCACCCTCGCGCATCGGGCCCAGCCAGTCAATCAGTGTCGGGCTGAAAAAGTAACCTTTGCCATTTTTCTTGAAACGGCGCAGACCGATAGTATTGACCAATTTAGTATTGACCTTGAACTCACCATTTTTGCAATCAATAAGTTTCGAAAAATCAAAGCGTTTGGGGTTACCATAAGGTGCCATGCCCATCACTTTGAATTCGCCGTCAAGCATCTCAAAACCAAGATATTCGGTGAGTGCGCCATACATACCGCCCAGAGAATCTGGATCGTAAAATTCTTTGAGTTTATGGATCTGGCCATTTTCACCATAACCGAAAAAAGTGGTGGCATATTCACCTTTGCCATCGATGCCGATAATAGCGGTTTTTTCTTTAAAGCCGCTCAGGTGATAGGCGCTACTGGCATGTGCGAGGTGATGTTCTACCGGGACAAACTTGACCCGTTTGGAATCAATGCCCACATCATCAAGCAATTGCATGACCATTTTATGATTTCGCCAGTAGCGGCGATTGCCATTAAACAGGGCCAGTAGAGCCCGATCTGGTGCGTACCAGTGGCGTTTGGCGTAGTACCAGCGAGCGGGCGAACTCAGGGGGATTTCGGCATAAGGAAATGCAACCATATCAATTTGATCCGGGCGAATACCGGCTTGTTTTAAGCAAAATTTTGTCGCCGCATAGGCCATTTTGCCTTTGGCGTGTTTATCGCGCAGAAAACGCTCTTCTTCGGCAGCGGCAATTAGTTTGCCATCAATATATATTGCTGCTGAGGCATCATGGCCAACGGCGCCGGATAATCCTAAAACAATCATATTTTTCGAATCACAAAGTTAAATTTTAAAGTGACATTATGTCAGTTGCCGGCTGGTTTTGTCTCATGCAACAATTTTTGAATGCCAGGTAACTGCCAAAAAGTTTCTCTGGCGGCTTTATCAGAAAAGTGTTGTTTAAGGTGATCATGTGAGCGCATGAAGAGATGTCCATCAGTTGGACTTTTTTGTTGCTCCAGCATTAACGATGCGAGTTTGTCACTGCAACCCACTGGAAATGACTTACCTATTTCACCAATTACCTCTATGCTGCCACCAGATTCAGAGCTGATAACAGGAATACCCGCAGTCATTGCCTCGAGCAATACCATGCCAAATGGCTCATCATTTGATGATAAAATGAAGCAATCAAAAGCTTTGAAATAGCGATTAGCTTCGGGAATAAAACCTAAGAATAGGACTTTTTCTGAAACGCCTAAATCACGGGCTAATTTTTTTAACGATTGTTCTAGTTTTCCTTTACCCAGAATCAATAACTTACTATTTAATTTCAGGCTTTTATGAGCTTTTGCGAACGCCTGTATAAGTGTTTGCTGATCTTTCATGGGATGCAGTCTGCCAGCTGTCGCAAACAACCAGTCATCTTCCGCCAAACCGAGCTGGGACCTTGCTTCTTCTCTGCAATATTGGCTATTAAATAAGCTTTTGTAATCAATTCGGTTATGAATAGTGGCAATACGCTGCTCAGGCCAATTAGGGAAAAAGGATCTTAAATCCTTCTCAACGGCCTTAGAGACACCAATCATCATTAAACGCTTACGAAAGCAATTTATTATTAAACGTTTCAGTGGCCGGCGATAATCACCAAAGGCATGATGAATACTAATGACGGGTACTTGTGTAATTAAGCAAGCCAACCAAGTTGGCTTCGAGCGATGCGCAATACAAAAAGCAAGCGGTAAATCCTTCAGTAATCGCCGGAGTTTTAACAAAACACGCAGTTTTAGTCCGCGTAAATCCTTGCTTTTAAAATTCAGAAAGATAACCTCATCCCCGCCAACATAATTAGCAACATCCTGACTAGGCTTGCCAACAATGAATACAGTCAGCACGCGATAGTCAGATTCTTTAAATAGCGTCACATAATGCCTTGCACACTCAGTGAATGGTGACTCATAGCCATGACATAAATGCAAAACAATGGGCTTATCTGAGGCGATAAATTTATTAATATTATTCGTCATGGTTCAATTCGGTAAAGTGTTGCCGAATGTTTTTTTTCGTAAGTTTCAAGAATATTTGTTAACTGTAAATTTGAAGACATCATCGCTAGTTGGTTATCTTCGGTTTTATTAACAATAAAAATATAGTTACTATTTTCAGGTATAGACTTTGTGAAAATATTTACCTCAATGTCGGGATTATTTTGTTGAAGATAGTATTGAATAAAATAATCATTCGTTAATACAACGGCGCCAGGTGGAATTTCAGGAGCTGCATCCAAAGCAGCAGATTTTATGTAATCTTTAGAGAATGATTGATGGAAATTATCAATTAAACCTGTCAAAAGAAAAAAAGCAGCAAAAGAGACGAGGATATACTTTTTTTCTTGAATGGCAGTCGCTAAATTAACAGCTATTTTGGGTAATATTAAAAGGCACAGTCCAATTATGGCTGTAATGCAGTAACGAGTGGAGATAAATTGATGTGTTAATACAAAAACAATCAATATAACTAAGTTTATTGCTAATAGTAATCCAATAAGTAATTTGTAGTGTGTATCCAGTCTGAAATAACTGTTGGTTTTTAAGAGGAGTAGATAGACAGCAATAATTGATAAAGACAAACCAGAAACTACTTCAAAAATAACCATGCCAGTTATACCACTGTTTAATAACAGTGCCGACTGATCTTTTGCTATTGGATTAATGATGTAATCCGCAACGAGTGTAATATTTTGCGCATGTTCAGAAAACAACTGATCAAAGTTGGCGTAAGTAAGCACACTCCTAATCTTAGTAAAGCCATCAGCAACAATGCTGTCCGATAAGAATAAAATTATTACCATAACGCTTAATATCATAGGGATCGTGTAACAAGTCAAAAATGCCAAAAATCTTTTCTCGATTTTTCTATTTAACAAAAAATAAACAGGTAAAGCCGCTAGCAAAATGACACCTTCAATACGGAATAAAATGGCAATAACAGTGTAAGATTGCCAGAAAAAAAGATATTTAACTTGTTTATTTTCACTATACTTTAATAACTGAAAAATACCTAAAAATATGAACGACCAGTACCCAATATCCCTGATAACGAAATTCCGGTATTCGTTTAAGGTATAGAAACTAAGGATGATTATTGCAGCAATGATAATTTGTTGTGGAGATCTAAGACTAAATTTACTAATTCTTAATAAGGCGTCAGTAAGTATTGCAAACAGGACAGTGTTTAAAATATAAGCACTGTTTTCAGCATGTAAGCCGGTTATCTTGCTAATGCCAGCCATTAATAATGCCAAAAATGGCCAGTCATAAAGACTGGACATGGCACCAAAATCTTCATTCAAAAAAGTCTGTGCCATATTGACGTAAAGAATACCATCGGCGTTGATTATATCGTCAGTTAAGATAAGTATTAATGACAACAATATGCTGGAAAAGGCAGTTAAAATTCTGACATTGTTGAAATTAATGAGATAACGATTATTGAGATTTGAATATAAAGCATTCATTTTATTGATCTAGTTCCGTACTTAATAGAATTGCATCTGCATCAATGCCCCGCAGCTTGTGCTGTAATTGATGATTTTCCTTTGAAGATGTTTTTCCGTCATGCCGTAATTCTGGATTTAATATAGACGTAGCATGATTTAAGTGATCGACATATTGACCTAAATTTTCTGAACGCAAGAAATTCATTTCATACCCAGCGTTTATCATTTTTTGATGCATCACACGGCCAGCGGTATCATCACCATCTGAGAATCCGGTAGCTAATTGCCGGATGATGGCTGTTTTGTATAGGGCGCAATGACTGCGTAAATATTGTGCTTTACGGTTTAAGCGATTGGGATTGTAGTGTTTGTAGTTAAATGTCTTAAATAGCAAATATTTCCAGCTTTGTTCAAATTTAATACCGGCCCGACGCAGCATGTTTTTTGATTCGAGCTTCCAGGAGCCAACGCCCGCTACCTTTTCATTGTTGAAATGTGACAGTAAAAATGGCAACCAATCAACGCGTTTTACAAAGGTATCAGTATGGATAGAAAGAACATAAGGTGTGGTTACTTCGGCCAAGGCTAGATCTAAAGCGCGTGAGTGAGCCTGAACACCTGTTTCATTGGGTTGCGCTGGGCGCTCGATAAGTTTTATCCAGCTCAAACCACGTAAATATGCCGTTGATTCATCCTGAGAATCATTATCAATCACAATGACATCGGCAAGTTTAAGATCAGTGTGCTTGCGCAACAAGCGGAGACAAATCTGGGTGATCAGTAGCGTCTTATAATTTGGAACTAGGATAGTGACAAGTTTTTCGCTCATGATGAGATTTTAATTATTTAATTTGATTGATTATGGATGTTGGCGTTAAATCCTGCATACACTTATGGTGACCTTTTGGGCAAACTCTCTTAAAGCAGGGTCCGCAGTCGACCGGTATTTGCATGATTTTTGCTGTTGACGACAACGGCGGGGTAAAGGTCGGTGAGGTCGGGCCGTAAATAGCGACCAGTGGTTTATTTAAGGCCGCGGCGATATGCATCAGACCCGAGTCATTGCTGATAACCTGGTCAGCAGTTGCCAATAAATCAATTGCCTCAGCCAGTTGGGTCTTGCCGGCCAGATTGAATAATTGCCCGCGCAATTCTTTACCGACGGCACCGACAATTTCACCGGCGACTTTTTTATCGGCTTTGGAGCCCAAAATCAGTACTTGCCAGCCTTGCTGCAAAAAATGTTCTGCCAGCTCCGCATAATGGCTGACTGGCCATTGTTTGGCCGGGCCAAACTCTGCGCCAGGGCAGATGATCAAGCGTTGCTGACCGGCAGATCTTTGCGGATTTATGTCTTCGGAAATGTCACCGGCAATCATTTCTGGTGGTTGCCAGTCTGGTTTTTGCCGGGCTTGATCAGCGGGTAGCGCCAGTGAAACAAAACGCTCTACCATTAACGGCAACGCCGGTTTATCGAGTTTACGCAAATCATTCAGCAAGCCATAACGCATTTCGCCGCGCCAACCGGTGCGTTTGGGAATGTTTGCAAACCAGGGGATTAGCGCGGACTTCCATGAGTTTGGCAGGACGATTGCCTGATCATATTGATCACGCAGTGATAACCCCAATTGACGTCGCGTTTTCCAGGCAAACATACCGTGAGTGACCGGCATATCAATCGCCATACGCACTTCCGGCATCCGTTCCAGTAACGGTCGCGTCCAGGCCGGTGCCAGTACATCAATGTCACAATGGGGGTGTTGTTTTTTTAGGGCAATAAACAACGATTGCGCCATCACCATATCACCCACCCAAGATGGACCAACTATTAAAATTGCCAAACGATCCGCCATCAATGCAGTGTGCTATGTGCCAGATAAATGAAGATCACCCCGGCGGCAATTAACAAGATCTGTTGTAGCGTTTCACTGGGACGAACCTGTGAATGCAAACCGGGAATCAAATCCGCCACCGCCACATAAATAAAGCTGGAAGCGGCTACCACCAGAATATACGGCAAAATAGGTTGCATATTGGCCAGCAGGAAAAACGCCAAAACCGCACCAATCACAGTGCCGAGACTGGACAGCATATTGAAATACAATGCCTTACGACGGCTGAAACCGCTGTGCAGCAAAATAACAAAATCCCCCAGTTCTTGCGGGATTTCATGGGCAGCGATGGCTAAGGCCGTGACGATACCTAAATGCACATCGGTCAAAAACGCCGCAGCAATCAAAATACCGTCAACAAAATTATGGATAGTGTCGCCAACCAGAATCATTATGCCGGCGGCTTTATCCTGATGTTGATGCGCATCCTCGGCATGATGATCCGGGCCTAGCTCAGGAATATGTTGATGACCATGATGACTATGGCAGTGGCGCCAAAGCACCATTTTTTCCAGCAGAAAAAACGACAATAAACCGATCAGCAGTGTCAGGCCGAGCTCATGGGCTTCAACGGCAAACTCATGCTCAATAGCGTGCGGAATAAGCCCTAAAAACGACGCGCCCAGCAAAGCGCCAATGGCAAAACTGACCAGATAGGGCACGGCATGGTTGCGAGCCTTTTCGGAAAGCAACAAAAAAGACGATGCGATGCCGACGCTGAGCAGACCGCCAATCAGGCTAAAACCGACGATCCAGAGTAGTAAATCCATAAAAACCCATCAGCAAAATAATTGACAGATCATACCTTATTAAGGCGCTAACCAAATAAGCGATGTCATCCGACCAGTGACGCCATCACGACGATATGAAAAAAATAATTCGGGCTGGCTGACCGTACAATAACCGCCGCCATAAACATTTCTGATGTCACAGCGCTGCAATCGAAGTCTGGCCAACGTGTAGATATCAGCTAGATAATGCCCCGGTTTTGCCGGCAAAAAGGCGTTTACCGCCGCAGCTGATTCAGCCATAAATGCATCACGAACTTCGGCACCGACTTCAAACTGTGCCGGGCCAATTGCCGGGCCCAACCAGGCTAATAAATCTTCCGGGGCTGCGTTTAACCGCGCCACTGTTTGTTCAATAATGCCACCACATAAACCCCGCCAGCCGGCATGAATCGCCGCCACTTGGCGACCTTGTTTATCACACAACAAAACCGGCAAACAGTCAGCCGTCATCACCACACAAATATGATTGGGCTGGGTGCTGAAAATTGCATCAGCTTCAATACCTGCCTGCCAGCGTTGGCTATCGACGACAGTAGTGGAATGCGTTTGTCGCAACCATAGCGGCTTATCTGGCAATTCAGCTGTATTAGTTAAAATTTGGCGATTGACAGTAACATTTTCTAGCCGGTCGCCGACATGATCGCCCAGATTCAAACTGTCGTAGGGTGAGGGGCTGACGCCGCCGAGTCTTGTGCTGAACAGCGCTTTAACATTGAACGGTGCCGGCCAATCCGGCTGAATCAAACTATCAGCCATCGCAGCGCGGTACCCGCAAATAATCCCGCCAGGCGGCGAATAAATTTTCGTCAACGGCGCCGCAGGTCGAGCGCGGTTGTAAATCAAAGGCAAATACCGGCTCATTTTGCAGCGTACAGGCAAAAGCGCCGGCTTCACTGACAATCAATTGCGCAGCAGCGTAATCCCATAAATGCTGTTGGGCATGTAGATAAAGATGCGCCCGACCTGCTGCCAGCCAGCATAATTCCAGCGCAATTGAACCCAAACTGCGCTGTGAGCCGTAGGGCTTCTCTTTTACTAAACGTGCGGCAAGTGCCGCGGGCAGGCGTTTATAGTCAATCAGTGCCAGTGACTGTGACAGGCTAAGGCCACTCACTTTGGTTTTAAGCAACTGGCCATTACACCAAGCGCCTTCACCGATGGCGGCGGTAAAGCATTCATCTGAGACGGGGTCATAAACCAGCGCATGACTAACTTTGCCAAATTGAATGAGTGCCAGCGATACCGAAAAAAATGGCAAACCGGCAACAAAGTTGTTGGTGCCATCTATAGGATCCAGCACCCACAACGGCTTGTCCGTTTGTATCAATGTTTGTTGTTGTTCAGCAGGCATTTCTTCACTAAGCATCACGCTGCCGGGATAAAAGCCAGTCAACAGCTCAGTGAGTTTTTGCTGCACTAATTGATCAGCAATCGTTACCACACTGCCATCCGCTTTATAAAGGCGTTTGACCGAATTAAACAACGGCATCAGCTCCTGCTGGACAGTCATCGTTACCAGTTGTTGCAGTTGTGGTAAGTCGATTTTCATGGCCAAAGTATAACAGCCATTTTTGTCTGCTTATTTAAAGCTGATGATGCAGTCTGTAAACTGCTGCTATCTGATTCTCGAATGCTATGTTCTAATGCGAAATTTGCGTTTTTATTATGTCGGCCCCTATCAATGGGGTGGCGAATTTGCTTTGCCGGAAGCGATATTTCGCCATGCGGTGCAGGTACTGCGGTTAAAAGCCGGCACGGTCATCCAGTTATTTGATGGTAATGGTCATGAATATTTGGCCGAACTGACGCAGGTAGCCAAACGTGAAGCCCGGGCAAAATTGACCGGTGAAATTGCCAATCACAGCGAATCAGCATTGCAGGTAACTTTATTGCAGGGCATTTCCCGTGGCGAGCGGATGGATTTTGCCATTCAAAAAGCGGTTGAGCTTGGTGTGCAGAAAATTGTGCCGGTTATCACTGAGCGTTGTAATGTGCAGCTGGGCGGCGATCGCGCCGATAAACGCTGGGCACATTGGCAGGGCGTATTAATCAGTGCCTGTGAACAAAGTGGCCGGGCGCTATTACCGGAATTGGCGCCGGTAGTTGATTTAAATACGGCATTGGCAAACGCTGACAGTGATTGCAAACTGGTGCTGGACCCCACGGCAAGCCAGCGGTTTAATGGACTGGCCAAACAAACATCGGTCGATTTATTAATTGGCCCTGAAGGCGGGCTCAATGACGCAGAAATTATGATGGCTCAACAAGCAGGTTTTAGGACCATACAATTTGGGCCAAGAATTTTACGAACCGAAACAGCATCAGCGGCGGCGCTGGCGATTGTGCAGGCGAACTGGGGTGATATTGGATGAGCGATAGCGTCATTGTGATGCTGATTCTGGCTGTGATTGGCTGGTTTTGGTGGGATAGCCGGGGCGCCTCGGAACATGCGACAAAGGTAGCAAAACAGCATTGCGAATCGATGAATGTCAGCTTCCTCAACGGTACCGTCGCCTGGCAAAAAGTGCGTTTAAAACGTAATTTAAAAGGTCGTATGACGCTGGAGCGCAGTTATTTTTTTGAGTTTGCCAGTGATGGTCAGCAGCGCTATCGCGGCGAAGTAGTTATGTTAGGTAAGCGGGTAAAATCCATTCAATTGGATGCGCACCGAATCGTTTAGGGATCAGAAAAATGGCAACAAAACTGGCATTGGTAGTCGATGATTCACGAGTGGCCCGACTAACACTGAATAAAATTTTGCTGGGTCACAGCCTGCGTGTTGTTGAACAAGACAGTGCCGAGTCTGCGTTAAAGTGGCTGCAACAACAATCTGAGTTACCCGATATTATTTTTATGGATCTGATGATGCCGGGCATGGATGGCATTACGGCAACCCGAGCCATCAAGGCGAATGCGCATTGGCAGACCATTCCAGTAGTGGTCTGTACTGGCAATGATAGTGAACTTGATAAATCCAAAGCCGCTGATAACGGTGCAGTCGCTGTCTTGGCAAAACCCCCGGCCGCTGATGTAGTTACTCAAATTCTGAGCCAGTTACCGCAGCAATCTATTCCAACATCAGCACCTGAACAGCCACAACCTCAACTCGCAGCAAGGGATGAAGAAGCATTGCTGTCTAAATTACAGCAACAATTGGAACAACAATGGTTGCCACAATTACGGGCTGAATTATCAGCGCAATTAAATCAGCAAAAACAGCAGGCCAACGAGCAATCGTCGCAGCAACAAGCCGCCCAGATGGAAGCGATGAAGTTGTCTTTGTTACCGGACTTAAAACAACAAATGCAAGACAGTATTGATTCGGCACTCAGTGAATTACACCAGCGTGCTGCAAGCGATAACACCGGATTACAACAGCAGGCTATATCGATGCTGGAACAGGCATTTCAGGGCTTTGATGTGCTCGGCCAATGGCAAAGCCATTTACAGGAACAGGCTGGCGACTGGCTGAGTAAGCAAAAATTACAGGCGCAAGATCTGCTGCAACAAAACTTAAATCCGCTTATTGACGATAAAATCCAGCAGCAACTTTCAACTGAACTGAGTAAAGCATTAAACAACGAGCTGGAAACGGCTCTGACACGGCAAAACGCTGCTTTAACCAGTCAATTAAAAGCTCATCGTGCCGAACTGGAAACTGCCCATAAACGCAATATTACGCTGGCCTGGGCGGCGATAGGTATTGCATTGGCCGCACTGATAATCAGCGTTTTATAAAGATGATAACAACCACTGGTATTACGCTGTCGCAAGCGCTACAGCAAGCGATTGTAGTGCTTGGTAATAACAGTGATGCGCGGCAGGATGCCGAATTATTACTTTGTTTTGTGTTGAATTGTTCGCCAGTTAAATTGCTAACGGAGTCTGCGCAGCATCTTTCTATCAAGCAGCAAAATCGGTTTCAACAATTATTAGCCGCCCGTGTGGCTGGCCAGCCGGTTGCACATTTATTGGGGCGCCGTGGATTTTGGGATCTGGATTTAAAGGTGACTGGCGATACCTTGATCCCGCGTCCCGATACCGAATGTCTGGTAGCGCAGGCATTGGCCAAAATACCGGCACAAGCCCGCTGCGCTGATCTTGGTACTGGGAGTGGCGCGATTGCGCTGGCCTTGGCTAAACAACGGCCGGATAGTTTCTGGTTGGCCAGTGATTTTTCGCAGCAGGCATTAATGGTAGCCAGCGCTAATGCTCGCGATTATGGATTAACCAATGTGCAATTTGTTTGCGGCGATTGGGCGACTATGATTGCTGAAAACAGTCTGGATTTACTGATCAGCAATCCGCCGTATATTACCGATGATGATCCGCATTTAGATGAGGGCGATCTGCGTTTTGAACCGCGATCGGCGCTGGCCTCCGGCCCCGATGGTTTGCGCGATATCCGGCAGATTGTTTCGCAAGCCCGGACGGTGCTAAAAAATGGCGGCTGGCTGATGATTGAGCATGGCTGGCAGCAATCCGCCGCGGTACAGGATTTATTTAAGATGGCGGGGTTTATCGCTATTACTGACTATCAGGATTTTGGTGGTCAGGATCGCGTTGTCATCGGTCAAAAGCCGGAATCAGGTAAAATTAGCTCATGAATGATCAACAACTGCTGCGTTACAGTCGGCATATTTTATTGCCGCATCTGGAATATGAAGGCCAGCAAAAATTACTGGATAGTCGGGTGATGATTGTCGGCCTCGGCGGGCTGGGTTCACCGGTGGCTTTGTATCTGGCAGCCAGTGGCATCGGCAAGTTATTACTGGTCGATGATGATGTGGTGGAATTGACCAATTTGCAACGGCAAATCGTGCATCGTCAGACCTCGGTCGGCCAGTTAAAAACGGATTCTGCGGCCATTACGCTGCGCGATTTAAATAATGAAATCGAGATTGAATGCCTAGCGATGCGGCCCGATGCCAAAATGCTTGATAAGTTGCTTGCCGATATTGATGTGGTAGTGGATTGCACTGATAATTTTGACAGCCGGTTTGTATTAAACCGGCACTGTAGAGCAAACAAAACGCCGCTGGTGTCGGCGGCTGCCATTCGTTGGGAGGGGCAGATCAGCGTATTTGATCCGCGCCAGCCAGATGCGCCGTGTTATCGTTGTTTATATGATGACGAAGGGGGCAATACCCCGCAAAGTTGCGCTGAAAACGGGGTTTTGTCGCCAATGCTGGGCTTAATGGGCAGTATTCAGGCGATTGAAACCATCAAGTTATTAACGGCTGCCGGTCAGACATTAGCCGGCCGGGTGCTGATGATTGATGCTTTAACGCTGCAAATCCGGGAAATGCGTTTACCTCAGGATCCGGCTTGTCCGGTCTGTGCTTTGGAAAAATAATATGACATTAAAACAAACTGTGCGTTTGCCGCGTACGCTGGTTAATGATTTGTTGCATCAGGCGCAATTGTCGCCGATGCGGGAAATTTGTGGCCTGATTGGCCGCCGTGAAGATAATTGTGAATGTTATCCGCTGGAAACGCAGGAGACCGATGCCAGTGTATTGTTCGCACTTAATGCCAGCGAACAGCTGGCGGCATTGAAAAACCTGAAAGCGCAGCAACAAACCCTGTTTGCCATTTACCATTCACATCCTGATGCGCCGG
>JAVVFF010000056.1:0-13275 GCA_032250995.1 Methylophaga sp.
TGATGCGCGTTTATTTTGAAAAACCGCGCTCTGTGGTCGGCTGGAAAGGCCTGATAAACGACCCATATTTGGATGGCAGTTTCAAGATTAACGATGGTCTGCATATCGCCCGCAAGTTGCTTTTTGATTTAGCAGAAATGGGCGTGCCGGCGGCTACCGAATATCTGGATCTTATCAGTCCACAGTATATTGCCGATTTGGTGGCCTGGGGCGCAATCGGTGCCCGCACCACAGAAAGTCAGGCACACCGTGAACTGGCCTCAGGTTTGTCATGCCCGGTTGGCTTTAAAAATGCCACGGATGGCGGTTTGCAAATTGCCGTTGACGCCTGCTTGTCGGCATCTAAGCCACATCACTTTATGTCCGTCACCAAAACCGGTCATTCAGCAATCTTTTCCACTACCGGTAATCCTGATTGCCATGTCATTTTGCGTGGTGGCAAGCAACCTAATTATGCAGCTGAAAATATTAACGAAGCTGCTAAAGTCATCGGCCGTAGCGGCCTACCGGTGCGCCTGATGGTTGATTGCAGTCATGCAAATAGTGGTAAAAATCACATCCAGCAAGCAGTGGTTTGCCGGGAAGTAGCGGCGCAAGTTGCTGAAGGTGATGCCCGGATAGTCGGCCTGATGCTGGAAAGTAATTTGGTGGCCGGCCGGCAAAATGCTGAACCCGGTAAATCACTGGTTTACGGCCAAAGTATTACTGATGCCTGCATGGCTTGGGATGACAGCGAACCGCTGTTACGAGAATTGGCGGCGGCGGTGCGAGCGCGTCGGCAAGGCACGCAATAAAATCGGTTCAACTTGCCCAGACTATTTTCATTTTTATCATACAAATCTTTCTGCTTAATAACTATTTTAAATAAGCAAATCAGTATTTTGCCTTATGAAAACCAGTACTGCTGCGCTATAATGCCAAACATAAAAGAGCTTGGTTAGCAACTAAGCAATGAACTTTATCGTCAGAGTTTACGTCAATTCCTGAGGAAATCAGTAGGTTATTTAATGGCCGATTACGCGCTTATTTTAATTAGCACCATTCTGGTGAACAACATTGTGCTGGTGAAATTCTTGGGCCTGTGTCCATTTATGGGTGTGTCGCGCAAATTGGAAACGGCAATGGGCATGGCGCTGGCCACCACTTTTGTGTTGACCATGTCTTCGATTAGCAGCTATCTGATTAATGAATACCTGCTGGCACCGCTGGGCATTGAGTTCTTACGCACTATCAGCTTTATTTTTGTTATTGCTGTCGTGGTGCAATTCACTGAAATGGTCGTGCATAAAACCAGTCCGCTGTTATATCAGGTGTTGGGTATTTTTCTGCCGCTTATCACCACTAACTGCGCCGTACTCGGTGTTGCCCTGCTGAATGTTCAAGAGCATCACGGTTTTTTGGAATCGGCTTTATACGGTTTTGGCGCGGCGATTGGTTTTTCAATGGTGCTGATTATTTTTGCCGCCATGCGTGAGCGGCTGGCCGCTGCCGATGTGCCGGTTGTGTTTCAGGGCGCGGCAATTGGTCTGATTACCGCCGGTTTAATGTCAATGGCCTTTATGGGCTTTGCCGGTCTGGTAAAAGTTTAGGAAGGGCTCGGAACATGTTAACTGCAATCATTGCAATTACATTGCTGGCGCTGGTGCTGGGCTTATTGCTCGGGTTTGCTTCGATCCGCTTTAGAGTACAAGGCGATCCGATTGTCGATCAGATCGATAAAATTCTGCCACAAACCCAATGTGGCCAATGTAGCTTTGCCGGATGCCGCCCTTATGCCGAAGCAATTGCAGCCGGTGAAGTCGATATTAACCGCTGCCCGCCAGGTGGCGAATCTACCATTCAGGCATTGGCTGATTTGCTGGATGTTGAGCCCAAACCGCTGGATGAAGATTGCGGCGTCGAAAAACCGAAAATGCTGGCCGTCATTGATGAAGATCGCTGCATTGGCTGCACCTTATGCATACAGGCTTGCCCCGTGGATGCGATTCTCGGTGCTGCCAAACATATGCATACGGTCATCGCCAACGAGTGCACCGGCTGCGAATTGTGTGTCGAGCCGTGCCCGGTAGATTGCATCGATATGGTTGAAACCCAGCCTAATCCGCATACCTGGCGCTGGCCGGATCCGTCGCATGTCAATTTGCATCGGGGTAAAAATTAATGCGCTCACCAGTCAGTGATTTTCCCGGTGGTTTGCATTTACCTGGTCATAAAAAACGCTCCACGCAAACGCCGATTCACAAAACGCCGATCAGCAAACAGCTGATCCTGCCGTTGCAGCAGCATATCGGTGAAGCGGCGGTGCCGATTGTTGACGTCGGTGACAAGGTGCTGAAAGGCCAGCGTATTGCCCGCGCTGAAGGTCACGTATCGGTGTGTTTACACGCCCCGACCTCCGGCAAGATCATTGCTATTGAAGATCGGCCCATTCCGCATCCGTCGGGCTTGTCAGCGCCTTGTGTGATTATCGAAGCTGATGGTGAAGATCTTTGGCTGGAGCGGCATCCTATTGGGGATTTTCGGCAATTATCGGCCCATGAAATCCGCCAGATTGTCCGTGATGCCGGTATTGTTGGCTTAGGCGGCGCTGGTTTTCCGAGTTTTATTAAACTTAATCCCGGTGTCCATCACAGTGTTGATACGCTGCTGATCAACGGCGCCGAATGTGAACCGTATATTACTTGCGACACCATGATCATGCGTGAGCGTGCCGATGGCATTCTTGATGGTATTGAAATCATGCGTTATGCACTCACCGCCAGCGAAGTGATCATCGCTATTGAAGATAATAAACCGGCATCGATTTCTGCCATGCAACTGGCGTTAGCCGCTCGGCCGGATTTAACCGATATCGATATTGTGGTGATCCCGACCCGCTATCCGACCGGCGGTGAAAAACAATTGATACAGGTGGTTACTGGCAAGGAAGTGCCCAGTAATGGCCTGCCGATAGATATTGGCATTGTTTGCCATAATCCGGGGACTGCTTATGCGGTGGCCCGCGCGGTCAAATACGGTGAACCGCTGATATCGCGGATCGTTACTGTCACCGGTACCGATGTAAAACATTGCGGTAATTTTGAAACATTGTTCGGCACACCGATCAGTGACTTGCTGGGCTTTTGTGAAGCCAAACGTCAGCCGGATGAGCCATTTATTCAGGGCGGGCCAATGATGGGTTACAGTCTGGCAGGTGATAATTTACCAATCACCAAAACGGCCAACTGTATTTTGGTCGGTGTCGATGATGTTGCCCCGGCCAATGAACCGCTGCCTTGCATTCGTTGTGGTGATTGCGCCGATGTCTGCCCGGCAAGTTTATTGCCACAACAGATTTATTGGTATTCGCGCGCCAAAGAGTTCGATACCACACGCGATTACAAATTATTCGATTGCATCGAATGCGGCTGCTGTGATTATGTGTGCCCGAGCAAAATTCCGCTGGTGTCATATTTCCGTTTTGCCAAAACCGAAATCATGAATCAGGAACGCGAACGGCTTAAATCGGATTTGGCCCGCGAACGTCATGAAAGCCGTATAGAAAGGCTGGAACGCGAACGTCTGGAAAAAGAACAACGTCAGGCGCAGCGTAAGGCTGCATTGGAAGCATCGAAAAAAGCAGCGGCTGAAAAAAAATCCGCTGAAGCGGAAAACAGTGCTGATGAAACAACCGCCGCCGAGGAGAAAAACTGATGCCGATATTCCGGCTGAGTCCGCCGTTTTTAGCCGGTACCAATCGGGTTACTTTGCAAATGCTGCAAGTGCTGCTGGCATTGATCCCGGCCGTTATTGCCATGGTCTATTTTTTTGGCCTGGCCGTATTGATCAATATTGTTATTGCCGTGGTAGTTGCCGTAATCAGCGAAGTATTAATGTTGAAATTACGCGGCCGGCCGGTCAAGCCATTTATTAGTGATGGCAGCGCTATTGTTACCGCAGTATTACTGGCGATTGCTATCCCGCCATTATCACCGTGGTGGCTGACTTTGATTGGCGTCAGCTTTGCCATTGTTTTTGCTAAACATTTATATGGCGGTCTCGGTTATAACCCGTTTAATCCGGCGATGATTGGCTATGTGTTATTACTGATTTCATTTCCGGTGGAAATGACCACTTGGTTACCGGTCAGTAGTCTGGCTGAACAGACGCCGGGTTGGCTGGCCGCGTTTAATGTCATTTTCAACGGGCAATTTCAAGGCATGGGTATGGATGCCTATTCCGGGGCGACACCGCTGGATCATATGAAAACCCAGATCGGCATGATGCGCTCGCCTGATTATATTGCCAGCCAACCTTTGTATGGCCTGTTTGGCGGCCTTGGCTGGGAATGGATCAATATCTGGTTTGCTATTGGTGGCCTGTGGTTGATGTTTCGCAAAGTTATCAGCTGGCATGTGCCAGTGGCGATGATTGCCAGCTTGCTGGTGCTGAGTACCTTAACCTGGTTGATTGCGCCGCAAATGACCGGCTCGCCGGTGTTTCATCTGCTGAGTGGCGGCTTTATGCTCGGCGCATTTTTTATTGCTACCGATCCGGTGTCGGGCTCGACCACATTAAGAGGCCGGATTGTGTTTGGTGCTGGTGTCGGTGCGCTAGTTTACATTATCCGGGTTTGGGGTGGTTATCCCGATGCCGTGGCCTTTGCGGTAATTCTGATGAATATGCTGGTGCCACTAATTGATTATTACACCCAACCCAAAGTTTACGGTGCCCGCTGATGCAAGCGCTTTGGCAAAATCCGGTGTTGCGGGTCGGTTTGTTAATGGCGGCATTTGCGATTAGCGCCACAGCATTGGTCTCCCTGACTGAAAAAAATACCCGTCAGCAGATCGCCAGTAATGAACGTGAAGCATTGCTAGAAGCGATAAAAGTGCTGGTGCCCGCAGATAAATTTGATAATCAGATTTTGCAGGATACATTGACTTTACCGACCACGGCCGCGATTGGTACAACGGTACCGACAACGGTTTATCGCGCCAGGCTAAATGGCAAACCGGTTGCGGCGATATTTACCGTCGTCGCACCCGATGGCTACAGTGGTAGTATTTTTATGCTAGTCGGCGTTTATTATGATGGCAGTTTGGCGGGGGTTCGGGTCATCAGTCATAAAGAAACGCCGGGGCTGGGTGATAAAATCGAAGCTAAACGTAACGACTGGATTTTGCAATTTTCCGGACTATCGCTGGATAACCCAGAAAAAAACCAATGGAAAGTGAAAAAAGATGGCGGTCAGTTTGACCAATTTACCGGTGCTACCATTACGCCACGAGCTGTCGTCGGTGCCATTCGTGATGCGTTAGTATATTTCGAGGCTAACCGCGATAAGCTGTTTGCCAATGTTGAGGACAAGTCATGAGTATTTACACACAGATCATTCAAGACGGTCTCTGGAAAAATAACCCCGGACTAGTGCAATTGCTCGGTCTGTGCCCGCTGCTGGCGGTCACCAATAATGTCATTAACGGATTGGGTCTGGGGCTTGCTACCATTCTGACGCTGGTGGCTTCCAACGGCACTGTTTCTTTACTACGTCACACTATTCCCGATGAAGCTCGGCTACCGGTATTTGTCATGATTATTGCCTCAATCGTCACCGCCATTGAGTTGTCAATGAATGCCTGGTTTCATGAGTTATATCTGATCCTGGGTATTTTTATTCCGCTGATTGTGACCAACTGCTCGATTATTGGTCGTGCCGAAGCGTTTGCAGCGCGTAACCCGGTTCTGCCCTCTCTGCTTGATGGCTTGATGATGGGCCTGGGCTTTTTATTTGTGCTGGTATTGCTGGGTGGTTTTCGTGAGCTGCTGGGCAGTGGCACGTTATTGGCTGACTCACATTTAATGTTTGGTGAAGCGGCGCGTGGCATTGAGATCACGGTGATTGAAGACTATCGCGGCTTTTTGATGGCACTGTTGCCGCCCGGTGCTTTTATTGGCCTGGGTCTGATTGTGGCGTTAAAAAATGTTATTGATGCCCGGCATAAAGCCCGGCAACCGAAAACCGTTCAGGGTCTGGCTGGCGCAGCCGCAAGTTAACCATGAATCAGCAACAACGGCAGCAGTTTTTTAGCCGATTGCGTGCAGCCAACCCAGCGCCGGCCACGGAGCTGAATTATGACTCGCCGTTTGAATTACTGATCGCGGTAATTTTATCGGCGCAGGCCACTGATGTCGGCGTTAATAAAGCCACCAGCAAACTATATCTGGTGGCCAATTCACCACAAGCCATCCTGGATTTGGGACTGGATGGTTTAAAAAGCTATATCCGAACCATTGGCCTGTTTAATAGCAAAGCCGACAACATCCTGAAAACCTGCCGGATCCTGGTCGAGCAATACAACAGTATAGTGCCTGCGGATCGCGCCGCACTGGAAGCCCTGCCCGGCGTCGGCCGCAAGACCGCCAATGTGGTGCTGAATACGGTTTTTAAACAACCGGTGATGGCGGTTGATACCCATATTTTCCGGTTGTCGAACCGGACTGGACTTGCCAAAGGCAAAAATGTCCGCGAAGTTGAAGACAAGCTGGTCAAAAACACCCCCAAAGAATTTCTGCTTGATGCCCATCACTGGCTGATTTTGCATGGTCGCTATATTTGCACTGCCCGCAAACCCAAATGCGATCAATGTATTGTCAGTGATTTATGTGATGATTTTCGCCGCCAGCAAAAACGCAATGCACCGGTATTTTGATGTTTGGCCAGGATCGCGATACGCTTCGCCAGTATTACCATCAAGTCTGGCAAAAATGGCAGCAACAACAACCGTTGTCAGCATTGGAGCGACAAGTTGCTATCGTTATTCAGGAGCATCCTGAGTACCATGACGCTTTAACCAATACACAACACACCCAGCAGGAATATTTTGTCGAAAATGGCCAAAGTAATCCCTATTTACATATGGGTTTACACTTAGCCATTCGTGAACAGGTCGCTACCAATCGACCCACCGGCATTACCGATATTTATCAACAGTTATTACAACAGCAAAATGATGAGCAGTTAGAGACCGAGCATCTGATGATGGAATGCCTGGCCGAAAGCATCTGGCAAGCGCAACGTAGCCAGCAGATGCCTGATGAAGCCGCTTATCTGCAAGCCTTACGGCAATACTGCCGCTAAATTTCTCGTTTTATTTTGTTCAGGAGTGCACGCTATGCAGGCATTGCAATTTAATCAGCCAAGCGGTCCCGCGCAACTTATAACCTTGCCCGACAAGGCACCGACCGGTTTTGATTTATCGGTAGCCATCAGCGCAGTGGCGGTAAATCCGGTGGATCTAAAGATCCAATCCGGTATTAGCGATACGCCCAAAACCCTAGGTTGGGATGCCTGCGGCAAAGTTATCGCGATGGGCGATAAAGTACGCGGTTTTCACATCGGCGACCGGGTATTTTATGCCGGCGATGTCAGCCGGCCCGGTTGTTTTGCCAGCCAGCAAATAGTCGATAGCCGAATTGTCGGCAATGCACCGCAAAGTCTCGATGATTATCAGACCGCCAGTTTGCCGTTAGTGAGCCTGACTGCCTGGGAATTATTATTTAACCGGCTGCGCATCAGTTTGCAAAAAGATCATGGCAAATCTTTATTAATCATTGGTGCCGCTGGTGGCGTCGGCTCAATGTTAATTCAGCTGGCAAGGCAAATTGCCGGACTCAAAGTTATTGCCAGTGTCGGCAGTGATGATTCCGCTGACTGGTGCCGGTCGTTAGGTGCTCATCATATCGTCAGTCATCATGGGGATTTACGCGTTAACTACCAACAAAGCGCACTGCCAGCGCCAGATTATATTATTTGTCTGGGTAATAGCGATGACTACCTGCCGATTATGGCCGACCTGATTAAACCCCAGGGATTAATCGGCCTTGCCGTGAGTTTTGCAAAGCCTGTCGATTTAAATCTGCTGAAAACTAAAAGTGCCGGGCTGGTCTGGGAATTTATGTTTACCCGGCCGATGCTACAAACCGACGATATGCAACAGCAACAACGTATTTTGCAGCGTATCAGTGAGCTGATTGAATCTGGTTGTTTACGACATACCTTAACGCAACGATTTGATACATTAACGGTCGATAATTTGCAGGCGGCACATGCGTATATCGAAGCAGGTCACAGCCGTGGCAAAATTGCGCTTGGATCGATACCAGGATCCGATAACGCGTAGCGCCGACGCAACGTTCCCCGTATAATTATTAGCATTCAGCATGTCAGAGGTTAATAATGCAAGCAAAAAAATCGGGTAAGTTTTTAGTCGGCAGTCTGGCCATCATCGGTGTACTGGTATTTGCGGTATACCTGATTCTTAACAGCATGCTGTCGCTGGCTGATGGTGTTGTGGCACCACCGAAAATGGATGCGGCAGCTATCAGCGAACGTATCGCCCCAGTTGCGCAGGAACGGGTGGGTGAAGAGCCGATTGTTGAAGCCAGTGCCGATAACGGTCAAGCCGAAGCCGTGGCAGCCAGTGATGATAAAGGCCCCGGTAATCAAGTATTTACCGCTGTTTGCGCAACTTGCCATGTTAGTGGCCTTTTACAAGCGCCACGATTAGGCAATAAAGGTGACTGGGCGCCGCGTATCGAAAAAGGCATGGAAACACTATATACCCACGCTATTAACGGCTTCAAAAATATGCCTGCCCGAGGCGGCAGACAGGATCTCAGCGATGAAGACGTTAAGGCCGCTGTTGATTATATGGTTTCACAATCAGAATAAAAAAACTGCCCGTTTAACCGGGCCTTTAGATTGATTCTCCGGCCAGTGTTAATCTGGCCATCTTTTCTGCTCAGACACTACTTAATGACCGTAGCAACGGACGCCAGCCTGACATGAATCTATTCTCTTTTAATTTGCCGTTACTGGTGTTGCTGCCCTTTCTGGTGGCACCGCTGGTTGCCCTGGTTAACCGTTATCATCGGCTGGCACCGGCTTGGCTAGCTGGCATTATCACCTTATTGTCGCTGGCATTATTATGGCCGTCAACGAATGCCGTGTTTGCCGGACAAACTATTATCCAGAGCTGGCAATGGATCCCCGTTATCGATTTGCAATTTTCCTACCGGCTCGATGGGCTGGCACTGTTGTTTGCGTTACTGATCCTGCTGATCGGCCTGCTGATTATTTTCTATGCCCGTTATTACTTGACGCCCAAGGATTCGACTGGCCGTTTTTACGCTTATTTATTGATGTTTATGGGCTCGATGCTGGGCATCGTACTCTCTGAAAACATTTTGCAACTGGTCGTATTCTGGGAACTGACCTCACTCACTTCTTTTTTATTGATTAGTTTTTGGCAATATCGCCAGGATGCCCGTCAGGGTGCCCGTATGGCACTGACGGTCACCGGTGCCGGTGGTTTGGCTTTGCTGGGCGCGATGATTCTATTAGGCCAGATGGCCGGCAGTTATCAGCTGACCGAGGTGCTGGCAGCAGCTGACAGTATTAAAGCCGATCCATTCTTTGTGCCCACCCTGCTGCTGTTTTTGCTGGCGGTATTTACCAAATCGGCACAATTTCCGTTTCATTTCTGGTTACCGCATGCGATGGCTGCACCGACACCGGTGTCGGCTTATTTGCATTCGGCCACCATGGTCAAAGCCGGTATCTTTTTGCTGGCAAGGTTTTTCCCGGTGTTTTCGGGTACGCCGGAGTGGATTTGGCTGGTCGGCGGCGCTGGCATGATCACACTGATTCTCGGCGCTTACATCGCGTTATTCAAACATGATTTAAAAGGACTGCTGGCTTATTCGACACTCAGTCATCTGGGGCTGATTACGTTGCTGTTTGGTTTCAGTACCGAAATGGCGCTGGTGGCGGCCTTGTTTCATATCATTAACCACGCCATTTTTAAGGGCTCGCTGTTTATGGTTGCCGGCATTATCGATCATGAATCGGGCAGCCGGGATATGCGTAAACTCAATGGCCTGTTTAAAATGATGCCGCATACCGCTGTGCTAGCAATGATTGCCGCTGCGTCAATGGCCGGTGTACCGCTGCTTAATGGCTTTATCAGTAAAGAAATGTTTTTTGAACAGGCGCTGTCGGCATCCAGTGGTGACTGGACGCTTTGGATTGTACCTTTGATGGTCACTGTTGCCGGTGTTTTAGCGGTAGCTTATTCACTACGCTTTATCCATGACGTATTTTTTAACGGTGAGCCGATTGATTTGCCAAAAATACCGCATGAACCACCGCGCTTTATGAAAATTCCGGTCGATATTTTAGTGGTGTTGTGTCTTTTGGTCGGTGTGGCACCGATGTTGTTGCTAGGACCGATTTTAAAAGTCGCCGCGGCGGCCAGCTTGCAAAGTACTGCGCCGACTTTCAGTCTGGCTATCTGGCATGGCTTTAATCTGCCACTGATGATGAGTTTTATCGCGTTGGCACTCGGCGTATTACTGTATTTCCAACGCAAGAAACTATGGGATTGGCATGAGCGTTCGCTGCTGCGTATTGAAGGCAAAACTATTTTTGATTGGCTGATGTGGCGACTGATTCGGACATCACGCAAAGTTACCGCGATTTTTGATCGTAACGCCCTGCAACCGGCAGTTAGCTGGTTACTGGCAGCGGCGCTGTTAATTGGCTTTACTGCTTTTGTCCGATTCCCATCACCGATCCTCGGTGACAGACCGTTATTAGCCGCTGATGCCATGACCATCGTGATGGCCGGCATGCTGATGATAGCCAGTTTGCTGACTGTTATTTTGCATCACAAACGGCTGGTTTCGCTGATTACCGTCGGGGTGGTCGGCTTGCTGGTAGCGCTCGGCTTTGTATTGTTTTCCGCCCCGGATTTGGCACTCACGCAGTTATCGGTGGAAGTGGTCACCATCGTTTTATTATTGCTGGCATTGTTTTTCCTGCCGCAGCATACCCCGCAGGAACGGAGTTTTGCCCGCTCCACCCGGGATGGGTTAATTTCTGTTTTGTCCGCAGTGGCGGTATTTACTTTGACTATGGCGGTGCTCAGCCGTGACTATCAGCCGATTTCACAATTCTTCCTGGATAATGCCAAACTGGGCGGTGGTGGTACTAATGTGGTCAATGTGATTCTGGTCGATTTCCGGGGCTTTGATACGCTCGGTGAAATTGTTGTGCTGGCCCTAGCCGGTTTGTGTGTCTATGCGATGCTGCATGGTTTAAAGCTGTCAGCACCCAGTAAAGATATTGATGGCATAAGCTGGAGTCTTGATCCGCATCCACCGATTATGCAAACGCTGACCCGCTTGCTGTTTCCGTTGATGTTGATGGTTGCGGTGTTTATTTTCCTGCGTGGTCACAATTTGCCGGGCGGTGGTTTTATTGCCGGACTGGTGGCTTCAGTGGCACTGATTTCCCAGTATCTGGCCAACGGTATTGACTGGACCAACGAACGTCTCAAAGCCAATATGCATCTGGTCATTGGCACCGGTTTATTGATTGCAACAGTGACCGGGCTGGTGCCCTTGTTATTAGGTTTCCCATTTTTAACGACGGCCTTTACCTATTTAAACTGGCCGGTTATCGGCACGTTTGAAATTGCCAGTGCCATCGCCTTTGATCTGGGCGTGTTCTTAACGGTGGTCGGCAGTTCAGTGATGATTCTGGTGGAGCTGGGCAAACTTAGCCATGCCGCTCACTTTATGCATGCAGAGGAGTCAAACTAATGGAATGGCTGTTAGCAGCAGTGATAGCGGTGATGACCGGTTGTGGTGTGTTTTTAACCTTGCGCGCCCGTACCTTTCCGGTGGTACTCGGACTGACCTTGCTGGCCTATGCCGTTAATGTGTTTTTGTTTGTCATGGGCCGCTTGCAAATCGGCTTGCCGCCGGTGATTGATAAAGCGGCCAGTGGTTATACCGATCCGTTACCGCAGGCATTAGTGCTGACTGCGATTGTGATTGCCTTTGGCATGACCTCATTTTTGATTGTACTGGCGCTGAAAGCCCGCAGCGAGCTTGGTAATGATCATGTGGATGGTATGCATAAATCCGACGATGAGCGTCATGCCGCAGCCCACAAAAAACAGAATATGAGCACAGGAGAAGCGGCTAAATGAATCAGTTTGCCAGCTTTCCGGTCCTGTTGCCGCTGATTGGCGGTATCGCCATCTTATTAGCACAAAGCGCTGGCATCGGTGTGCAGCGGATGCTCAATTTAGGGTTCACCTTAGTATTGTTGCTATTAACCGGCTGGGGTTTGCAACAAAGCCTCGGCGGTGATTATCAGGTCATTCTGCTGGGTGATTGGCAGGCGCCATTTGGCATTGTTATGGTGCTGGACAGGTTATCGGCCATGATGCTGTTTATTACTGCGCTGCTGGCCTCGGCCGCGTTGTGGTATGCAATGACCAGCGATACCGATAAGCAGGGCCATCATTTTCATGTGCTGTTTCAGATCCAGTTATTTGGTTTGAACGGTGCCTTTATGACCGGCGATTTGTTTAATCTGTTTGTATTTTTTGAAGTCCTGTTACTCGCCTCTTACGGTTTATTGCTGCATGGTGGCGGCCGACTGCGAACCCGCGCCGGTTTGCATTATGTGGTGATTAATCTCATTGGCTCGACGCTGTTTTTATTTGCGGTCGGTACACTTTACGGCATGCTGGGCACACTCAATATTGCTGATATGGCCGTTGCCGTGCAATCTGTGGCCGCTGAAGATCGCAGTGTAGTGACCGCTGCAGCGTTATTGTTGCTGGTGGTATTTGGCATTAAAGCGGCGATGTTCCCAGTGTATATGTGGCTGCCCGGCGCTTATGCCTACACCAGCGCACCGGTAGCGGCGCTGTTTGCCATTATGACCAAAGTCGGTTTGTACGCGATGATTCGGGTGCATGGCACTATATTTGGTGAATCGGCGGGTGAATTGGCCTTTGTACATAGTAATTGGATCCTGATGCTGGGCCTTATCACATTATTTTTGGCGGCATTGGGTGTGATGGCCGCGCGAATTCTCCGCCAGCAGGTGGCGTATTTAATTCTGGCTTCGGTCGCGACTTTGTTAATCGCCATCGGCATTAATAACCAGGCGGCATTGTCAGGTGCATTGTATTACCTGATTCACTCGACTTTTATCGGTGCGGCGTTGTTTTTACTGGCTGATGTGATTCGTACCGCACGTGGCAGCCATGCTGATACTTTTACCAAAGCAACGCCGGTAGATCGGCCGATTTTAGTGGGCAGCGTATTTATGTTGTTGGCTATCGCGATTTCCGGCATGCCGCCGCTATCGGGCTTTTTTGGCAAGCTGATGATCCTCAATGCGGCGATTATGCATAACTGGTTCTGGGCAAT
>JAVVFF010000192.1:0-2279 GCA_032250995.1 Methylophaga sp.
GTACAAGTAGAATATTGATCAACTAACTCAGTTTTTTTCGTACTGCATACTGATTCAGGTTTTATTTTCCAAAGCTGATATTGGTAATCAATTGTTTGTTCTTGGTATTCGACAATTTCAACTTGCAGTTCAGTGCCCATAATGTCAGATACGTACGTATGTATAGAGTTAGTCATTGATGTGAGGAATGAGGCAAAGAGCATGCTGACTGGGTCCATGTCGATTGTGTCCTGTGTAATTATTCGGCTAAATCAATCCTCGACTCATAATAACTAAAAAGATGTTGCTTGATGCATATTGATTGAAAACAGGGTTATTTGATGCTGCACAAATAATTTTCAGGGCTACGCCCTTTCTCACCAATCAATTTTCTTACCCTGCCAATCAAGAAATCGCAGCGTTTCAGTTGCAGGCAAATTATCAAGAATAGTTAATAACTTTTCAGCAACGAATGTCGGCGTCAGTAATTTCTCGGCGGGTACGTTTTGTTGATATGGTCTGGATAAGGGTGTGTCGGTGGTGCCGGGATGAAAGGCAATCATAGATACATTCGGTGCCCGGCGCTGATATTCGATGGCGGCGGTTTTAAGCAGCATATTTAACGCGGCTTTGCTGGCGCGATAGCTATACCAGCCGCCCAAATGGTTGTCGCCAATACTGCCGACACGGGCACTGAACACCACTAATTGGCAAGCTTTTGGTGATTTTAAATAGGGTAATAACGCCTGCACCCATAACATCGGCACGATGCTGTTGCTGTGCATAATCGCCTGGTAGTTATCGGCATTAAATTGCTCCAGGCGTTTTTCGGGTTTTATTTCGCCGTCGTGTAAGCGGCCGTTACAGATAAATATCTTTTGCACCGGCAAGCTGTCGGATAAACAAGCGGCCAAGGCTTTTGCGATGGCATTTTGTGTGTATTGCGTGATTTGCCAACTGACCTTGGTTGATAAGGTTGCAGGTGGCTGACTTCGACTAAAAACCCATATTTGCTGGCATGCGTCATCTTTAATCAGAGCTTGTCTCAATGCGCTGGCAATTGCACCACTGCCGCCAATAATAATTGCTGCATATGCCATTAATTTAGCCTTTTTTGTGCTTGATTCGGTCTCGCGGCTTTGGGCTTGAGGCCGCATTGTTCCAGTAAGTCCTGCCAATCTTGGGTGTGGTTTTTTACTGCTAAATCAAATGCCGGCCAAATGCTCTCCGGAGCATCAAGCAAATATTGCTGCCAATAGGTTTTTACGGCTGGCGGTGCCATTTCATCATGCCGCGAAGCAAATTGTCTGACGGCTGGTAACAGTGCATCACGATGCTGACTTACCCGCGCGATATAAGGCTGGACATAGCCGATATAGACTTTAAAAAATACACCTTCAAGTTGCTTGCCGCGTGGGTTGGGTTTGCCTTGATAACATAGCGGTTTTTCGTCTATGCGTTGTTTGAGCAAGGCGCTGCCGGCATCGAGCATCTGCGTTAATTGTTGTGTAGCTTTAATCAGGGCACCGATATCATCCTGATATTGCCAGCGCTGGTGAATATCTCCCCAGCGATTAAGCGCTGATGTGCTGGTTTCAGATAACAGCGCATTGGTGGTTTGCGTTAAATAAATAAAGTCTTCGGCCAGTTGCTGACTGGCTGCAAACGGTTTATCAACAGCTATCGGCTTGGCGGTATGGCTTAATAAATTAGCCATTTCACTGCCTGCCCAACTAGCCTGCCAGATTTCAGCAGGCAGTTGCTGGCGTTTTTGCAGACTGGCTTGTTTCAGTGTCTGTTTTAATGCGTCATCATCGATATTATTGATACAGATTTGGGCCTCATGGATAAACCGCAGCGAATAGCGTAGCCGGTTTAACGGCAGCATTACCTTACCGAGAATGGCGTTGCGCTCACCGACCACAACCTGCAAATTACAGCCATACAGATCTAGAAATTCCAGCATATTGATTTGAATTTCTGGAATAGCCACCCGGCGCTCGCGGACTCTCGGCCAGATGGCGGACTCGGTTGTTTGGGGCTTTTGGTTATCCACTGCTAATACCCGTGCCAGTCTCAACAGATATTCGTCCATCAGACTGTTCGGCGATGCAAAGGGATCACAGGCCGTTAATAACAGCATGGCAACGAAGCTGAGCAGCAAACATTTTTTATTGGAGGCGACTGTAGGCATAACGGTATGACTCAAATCGATAAGCAGTGTTGCCAGCTACAGATTTTTTATCTGCTGACATCTTGCATTTCGGCTAAGCCCATCGCATGATAAGTCGCGAGCAAAA
>JAVVFF010000057.1:0-10105 GCA_032250995.1 Methylophaga sp.
GGCTAAATACGCTCAGAACACCACCCAGGTTAGTCCAGCTAGACAGTGCTTTGTATGCACCAACTGCGCCCAGACCATCTGTGTCGTTTTCCAAACTTGGGATAGCCATACCGATACCAGCCCAACCACCTACACCTGATAGGATAGAAACATATTGTTTACCATCGTGTTTGTAAGTGTTGACGTTACCGATAATGCCTGATGGCGTTTTAAAGCGCCACAGTTCACGACCTGATTGTGCATCAACTGCTTTCAGGTAACCTTCCAGCGTACCGTAGAACACAACATCAGAGGCAGTGGCTAAAGCACCTGACCAGACTGAGAAGCGTTCTGGGTTCGACCAGACGATTTTACCTTGACGCGCATCCCAAGCAATGAAGTTACCAAGGTGGGTACCACCTGGTGCTGGGTACATGCTCAATGTCGCACCAACATATGGTTGACCGGCTACATATTCAACTTCGAATGGTTCGTAGTCCATGCATACATGGTTGGTTGGCACATAGAACAGGCCAGTACGAGGTGAGTACGCAGCAGGCTGTTGGTCTTTAGTACCCAAGGCCGCTGGGCAAATACCGGTGGTATTAACATCTTCACCGTTACGCGCAGTTGAGTATTTCGCAACGCGATCGTGCAGACCGGTTTTAAGGTTCACGCCATTTGACCAGTTAACCGCTGGATCATATTTTTCAGCAACCAGCAATTCACCATTTACACGGTCCATGGTGTAGGCAAAACCGTTACGGTCAAAATGCACCGCTGTTTTACGTGTTTTGCCGTTGATGCTTTGGTCAGCCAGAATGACTTCGTTAACACCGTCATAATCCCACTCATCGTACGGTGTCATTTGGTAAACCCATTTGGCCATACCGGTTTCTAAGTCACGACCCCAAAGAGACATGGTCCATTTGTTGTCGCCCGGACGTTGTACCGGGTTCCAGGTAGATGGGTTACCGTTACCGTAGTAGAACTGACCTAAATCAGGATCGTATGAATACCAACCCCAAGTAGTACCACCACCAATTTTCCATTGGTCACCTTGCCAAGTTTTCAAAGAAGAATCTTTGCCAACGGGTTTCAGCATAGACAGTGTTTTTTCTGGATCAACCAGCATTTCACTGTCTGGACCGGTGCTGTACGCTTTGTACTTGACGTTACCGTCTAAGTCATAAGCTTGCACGTAACCACGTACACCGAACTCACCGCCTGAAATACCCACGATGATGGTGTCATCAAAAACGTGCGCTGCAGCAGTGCTGGTGGCGCCAACTTTTGGATCATCACGTTTGTCAGACCAAACGACTTCACCTGTTTCTTTGTCTAAAGCAACCAAAGTGGTGTCAGCTTGGTTCAGGAAGATTTTGCCATCTGCATAGCTCAGACCACGGTTAACCGTGTCACAGCACATCACTGGCACAGTTTCGTCGTAGTTTTGATTTGGCTCATATTTCCATTTGATCGCGCCATCGTTGTTCAGATCTAACGCGAATACAAGGTTAGGAAAAGGAGTATGAACGTACATCGTACCGTCCATCACCAAAGCGTTACCTTCGTGACCACGCAGCACACCGGTTGAGAACGACCAGGCCATGTTCAGATCTTTGACATTATCTTTGTTGATTTGCGTCAAAGTGCTGTAACGGTGGTTTGAGTAGTTGCCAGCTGGCATTACCCAGTTTGCTTCGTTTTGTTGCATTGTGGCGAGTTCGTCAGCAGCAACCAGACCTGGCGCTACCAAACCCATCATTGCAATTGATAAAGTTTTCAGCTTCATGAAAGTTATCCTCTTTTACTTTATAAACGACATGAAAAATTCATGATTGAACCTCATGCGTAAGGAGAACCATAATCCGACAAAAAACGTTCGTCAAGATATTTTCCGAAGTTTTTTGTGACTTTTTCCATTATATTTTCGGGAATAAATTCCCGAAAATATAACTCGCTGTTTTTAATGTACTTTTGAGGTTTTGCCGAAATTCAGACATGATCATTGATAAAGGCAATCGCGGCTGCAATTGCCGACTCGGTGCGCAATCGTCCGGCCAATTCCAGCGTTACATCCAATGATGGGGATACCGTATTACCTGTTAAAGCAACCCGGATGGGTTGTGCCACTTTGCCCATACCTACCTCATGGGCAGTCGCGCACGCTTGCACTTCATGATGTATCGCTGCTGCTTTCCATTCTTTTAAATTTTTAAACTGCTGCAGAATATCTTTAAGCATCGGCAAACTGTCAGCAGTCAGATGCTTACGAGCGGCTTTATCATCATAGTCGCGAATATCCCGGTAAAAGTACTGACAGCTTTCGGCTAACTCGATGAGCGTCTTCGCACGCTCTCGCAGTAACGTAACGACTTTAGGTAATGCCGGACCTTCAGAAGGATCAATATTCCGTTGACCAAGATACCAGCTTAAATGCTGGGCAACATATTCAGCGGGACTATTCTTTATATAGTTTTGATTTAACCACAGCAATTTTTCGGCATTAAAGCTGGATGCCGCCCGATTAACATCACTGATATCAAACAGCTGGACCATTTCATCTAACGAAAAAACTTCTTGGTCGCCATGTGACCAACCGAGACGCACCAGATAATTAAGCAACGCTTCCGGTAAATAGCCCTGATCACGATAACTCATAACACTGACCGCACCATGCCGCTTGGAAAGCCGCGCACCATCATCACCCAGAATCATCGGCACATGCGCAAAAACCGGTGGCTGCGCACCCAGCGCCCGAAAAATATTGATCTGCCGCGGTGAATTATTTAAATGATCATCACCACGAATCACATGGGTCATTTGCATATCCAGATCATCGACCACCACGGTGAGATTGTATGTTGGCGTACCATCGGGCCGAGCAATCACCAGATCATCGAGTTCGGCGTTATTAAAACTGACATCACCGCGAATGGCATCGTGAACGACGACCTGCCCTTGCGTCGGGTTTTTAAACCGAATCACCGGCTGTACACCAGCAACGGGGGCCGTGCGATGGCGGCAACGACCGTCATAACGGGGTTTTTCTTTATTGGCCCGTTGTTGCTCACGCATGGCTTCAAGCGCATCTTTAGAGCAATAACAATAATAGGCATCCCCTTGCGCCAATAACTGATCAATCACTTCCTTATAACGATCAAAACGCTGCGTCTGATAAAACGGACCCTCGTCATAATCGAGCCCCAGCCAGGCCATACCTTCCAAAATAGCGTTTACCGATTCAACACTGGATCGCTCTAAATCGGTATCTTCAATGCGCAATACAAATGTGCCGCCATGACGACGGGCATATAGCCATGAAAATAAAGCCGTGCGGGCACCGCCGACATGTAAAAAGCCGGTTGGGCTGGGTGCGAAACGGGTGCGGATAGTCATGTTCAAGCTCTCTGCTGGTAGTCTGCTGGGAAATTGCGTTATTGTAACATTTAGGTCTGAAAATCCTGAGGTTTGCGTTTTATGAAATGTTTTTTACTGATAACACTGCTGGGCTTTACCGCTGTCGCCTGCGCCGTTTCTGATACCAATTACCCGTTACAAAAAGTCGTCGACGGTATTTATTATCATCAGGGCGTGCATGAAGATGCCAGCGCAGAAAATATTGGCGCGATTGCCAATGTTGGCTTTGTGATTGGCAAAAAATGCGTTGCCGTTATTGATAGCGGCGGCAGCTTTCGCGAAGGTGAGCTGTTAAAACAGGCGCTACGCGATATCACCGACTTGCCAGTCTGCTATGTTATTAACACCCATGTACATCCGGATCATATCCTGGGGAATGCGGCATTTGCGGATGAAAATCCCGCTTATGTCGGACATGAAAAACTACCAGCAGCGCTAGCCAGTCGTGAAAAACATTATGCCCGGAATTTTGCCGAGAGTCTGGGCGATGCTTATGCCGGCACCGAGTTTATTGCCGCCGATACTTTGGTCAGCCAGGGGCAGCCGCTGACACTGGATTTGGGGGGGCGGCAACTTTTACTTCGCGCCTACACGACCGCCCATACCGACCATGATTTAACGGTGTTAGATAAACAAACCCAAACTCTGTGGACCGGTGATTTATTATTTCGTGAGCGGATTCCGGCAATTGATGGCAGTATCAATGGTTGGATAGCGACGCTTAAACAATTACAGACGCAGTCTTATCAGGCGATTATTCCCGGCCATGGGCCAGCCGCTATCGGTGAAGATGCCGACTGGGATAAATTACTGAACTATTTAACAACGATTCGACAACAAATCCGTACCGTGATAAATGATCTTGGCACTTTGCAACAAGCGACTGCAACAGTGGGACTGTCAGAGCGTCCAAACTGGGAACTCTTCGATGCATATCATCGTCGTAATGTCACCGCTGCGTTTGTCGAATTGGAGTGGGAATAACATTTAGGAGAAACCATTATGCTCGGACGGTTTTTAACAATTTTAAGTATCAGCCTAGGATTGATGCTCACCGTTTCACCCGCTTATTCGGCGACGCCGAAAGAGCCGATGTGGCCTATTCTTAAAGAAATTCACTTTGACGATAAAGACATTCGCGAAAACGCTGATGATTTGATTGCCCTTGATACGCCCAAGCGTGCTGAAGATGCAGCGATAGTGCCGATCACCATTAAATTACTGCAGCCGCAAACTGCTGATAAATATGTGAAAAATATCCACTTGATTATCGATAACAACCCTGATCCTTATTCAGCCAATTTCCACCTGACACCGGAAATACGCGATGTGGAAATCGCTACCCGGATCCGTGTTGATCAATATACTGATTTGCGCGTGATTGCCGAAATGAATGACGGATCAATGCATATGGTCAGTAAATTCGTTAAGGCTTCTGGCGGTTGTAGCGCACCGGCAGGTAAAGATGCTGAAGCAGCACTGGCGCGGTTGGGCAAAATACAGATCCGTATGCGTCAGCCCACTATCGGGGAACCGGTGCAGACACAAGTCATTGTCAGCCATCCCAACTACAGCGGTCTACAATACGACCAGAAATCCCGTCGCTATATTGATGCACACTACGTAAAAAATATTGGCATTACGTACAACGACAAAACATTGTTTAGTGTTGATACCGGTATTTCAGTCAGTGAAGATCCTAGCATTCGCTTTACTTTCACCCCTGCTGAGAGCGGTGTGTTGAAAGCAAAAGTAATTGACAGTGAAGCAATGGAATTTTCAGCCGACAAACAAATTTAGTTTAATTTTGCGCAAAAAAAAAGCTGCGAACGCAGCCTTTTTTTATGTTCAATTAACGCTGCTTATTATAATTTGCATTGTTGGTAAGCCGCTTTGATAATTCTATCAAACTTCTCCATGGAATCATTTAATACATCATCGTCGCGAAATTGCGCACCTTTATCAGCCGGTAAATTCTTGTACATATAACCGGTATGAATGTCTTCAA
This sequence comes from Methylophaga sp., assembly GCA_032250995.1. Classification (GTDB taxonomy): domain Bacteria; phylum Pseudomonadota; class Gammaproteobacteria; order Nitrosococcales; family Methylophagaceae; genus Methylophaga. The sequence goes on from JAVVFF010000057.1 coordinate 5,411, forward strand.
ATTCACGCTCCGTGAAGGCGGCATCGATTTTATCGACCACGCATGAGCACTTGTGTACGCTTTCGTATACATTCATATCGCCGTTGGCAGCCATACAGTCTTGTACGTAGTGCACTTTGGTAACCGTTGAAAAATCTTGTTCATTATGGTCATCTGCCATTGCCAGCGCCGGTAAAAAAGCCATACCGGCAACAAGCATCGTTAAACTGGTTTTTGTCATTCATTACTCCCTTGGTCTTTTTATTAAGGTGACTGTTAGTAATTGGCCTACCGGATTAAGTTCCAATACGCTATTTAAGTCAGACAATTTATCACGTTAATTTTCCTCATCACCGCCAGATAAGGTAAAATCTGGTGTTTAATTATGCAACTATCCGGCGCTGTACAGGAGAACCCAATGAAAAAATTGTTGCTGCACCTCGATACCGATCCGGTAGCAAGTACCTTTGATCAAGCCGTTGCTTATGATTCCGGTGTCGATAATATCATCGCCCACGGTGGCGCGACGCGAGATAATGTCACAGCGCATGTGCATGGCATGATCTTTACCCGCGGTGGCAAAAACCTGAAAAGCAGTGCCATCTTTATCGGTGGCTCTAATGTACCGGCCAGCGAACTGGTCGGTCAGGCCGTAAAAAAAGCCTTTTTCGGGCCGGTACGAATATCGGTCATGCTGGATCCAAATGGCTCCAATACCACTGCTGCCGCCATTGCGCGTAAAGTCATGAAAAATTACGATATTACCGGCAAAAAAGTGGTGATCCTCGGTGCCGGCCCGGTTGGACAGCGCACCGCGTTATATTTGCTAAAAGAAGGGGCTGGTGAAGTGGTGCTGACTTCACGCAGCTTACAACGCAGTAAAGCCACGACCGATCAAATGAAAAAAGCTTATAACGTAGATGTGATTCCCGGTGAAACCCGGAGTGATGAAGCGGTGAGTAATTTGTTGAAAGACGCACATGTGGCGGTCGCCGCCGGCCCTGCCGGTGTTTGTATCATGCCCGAAAAAAGCTGGGCCAGTAGCCCAACACTGGAAGTGATTGCCGATGTTAATGCGGTACCACCTTTGGGTGTTGAAGGCATGGAAGTAATGGATGATGGCGTTGAAAAACAAGGTGTCCGTTTCTACGGGGCTATCGCCATTGGAAATTTCAAGATGAAAGTCCATCGCGGCGCCGTTGCTTCTCTGTTTGACAGCAATGAACTGTTTCTAGATGAAACCACGCTGTACGATATTGCCTGCAAAATTGATAACGGCGAGTGACGACCAGTCCAGACAAACTCCGTTTTGACCCAGCGGCTTTGATTGAAGTCAGCGCGCCAGCACGATTGCATCTCGGATTTTTGGATCTGGGCGCCAGCTTAGGCCGACGTTTTGGCAGCATTGGTCTTGCCATTAATAGCCAGCAAACGATTATTCATATCACCGGTGCGAATCGCTTAACCATAAGCGGCGTTGGCAATAAAGCGGTGTTGAACAAAATTACTGAACTGGCCGAGCGTTTTCTTGGTCATTATCAGGCCGCGTTAAAAGATATAACGAAATTGCCGGCCATGACCATACAAGAGCTGATCCCGGAACATGCCGGTCTGGGTTCCGGTACTCAGTTAGCATTAACCATTGGCCGCGCCCTCACTGAATTTTATAAATTGTCATTAAACACAGCCGAAATCGCCAGTATTATGGCGCGTGGTCAGCGCTCCGGCATTGGCATCAATACCTTTGATCATGGCGGATTTGTTGTCGATGGCGGCCTGGGCAAAAACAGTATCCTGCCACCGATGCTGATTAATATGCCGTTTCCGGCTGATTGGCGGATATTACTGATTTTTGATCGGCAATATCAAGGTGTGCATGGTGATGCAGAAAGTCAAGCATTTATGCAATTACCGGAATTTCCTAAAGCCGACAGTCAGGCGATTTGCCAGTTAACATTGATGCAGTTGCTACCGGCCTTGGCTGAACAAAATATTGATGCTTTTGGCAGTGCAGTGACCGATATTCAAGCGCTGATTGGTAAACATTTTGCGCCAGTTCAGGGCGGGCAGTATACCAGCCCGAGGGTTGCAAAGCTGTTAAGTCAGGCCCGGCAAGCCGGTCATCAGGGCATCGCCCAGAGTTCCTGGGGACCGACTGGCTGTGTTTTTGTTGACAGTGCGGCAACGGCTTTGCAACTACAACAACAATTACAGACTTATTGTGCACAACACTCAATGTTTAACGGTATTGCGTTACAAATTACCGACGCGGCCCGCCACGGCGCTCGTATAAAATATCTGGATGCACCATCGACCATTTCTCAATTAAGGAGTCATCATGGCTAAACGTTCAATTATTCATATGATTAACCCGATGAAACATAACAGTCCGTTTGATATCAATATGGCGCTCGATGCCGGCTACGATGTATTGATGCCATATAATAATGTTGAGCTGAAAGAAGTTGCGGGACTTGTGCAGGATGCGATTTTTTCGCGGGGGCCGGCTGGCGTCAAAATGACCGGCATGTTTATCGGCGGCCGTGATATCGGTGTGGCGATGGATATGCTTGATGCCGCCAAAAAAGCCATGTCGCCGCCGTTTGAAATTTCAGTATTTGCTGACCCCAGCGGTGCTTTCACCACCGCTGCGGCACTGGTTGCCTGCGTCGAACGCGAACTGAAAAAACATTTTAATCAAGATTATAAAGGATGCCGTGCCGTGGTGTTTGGCGGTACCGGGCCGGTGGGTCTCGCCACAGCGGTCATTGCCGCATTACAAGGTGCTGATACCACGATAGTCGATCATTTTTCTGTGGATACCGCACTCGATTTGGCAGATGAAGCTAAAAAACGCTATGGCGTGTCATTGCGTGGCACCACAGCTGCATCCGATGCGGATAAAGCCCGCTTATTATCCAATGCCGATGTGGTTTTCTGCACCGCTAAAGCGGGTATTCAGGTACTGAATGCCTCGGTGCTGGGCGATGCCAAACAATTAAAAGTCGCTGGTGATGTCAACGCCGTCGCGCCACTGGGTATCGAAGGTGTTGAACTAATGGATAATGGCACACCATTAAAACTAGCAGAACAGTGCCCGGATGCGGTGGGTATTGGTGCATTGGCCGTTGGTAATATCAAATACAAATTACAACAGGCTCTGCTGAAAGAGACCCTGGCCAGCGACAAGCCGGTTTATCTGGACTTCCGTAATGCCTTTGATGGCGCCCGCAAACTGGTCTGATCAATATCCTAAACCGCTGATCCTGATTGCCGCCCAAAGCGGGCGGTTTTTAGCACAAATGGCGCATCGGGCCGGTTATCGGGTGCGGGTCGCCGATCAATTTGCCGATCTTGATACGCTGGCGATAGCGCAACAACATCGGCTATTGCCCGATTTTAATAAGCTCTGTGATGATCAGTTTCTGCAGACCTTATCGGAACTGGCATCTGATCAGCCGGCTATTTTAATGATTGGCACCGGAATTGAACGGGTATTTCATGCTTTAGCAAACCTGCCGGCCAATATTCTGTCCGCTAATAATGCTTTACCAGCATTGATCACTTGTCTGACCGCCAAAAGCTGGTTTGCTTTATTGTCAGATTTGGCAATCGCTTATCCGCATAGTCAATTTTCGCTGCCGGTCAATGCCGATAATTTTTTACAAAAAACAATACGTCACTGGGGTGGCGGGCATATTCATCGGCCATCGCAATCTGCCCATGCCGCGGTGTATTACCAGCAAAAAATCAATGGGACCAGCGGTTCAGTTTTATTTATCTCCAATGGTGACGAAGTTCGGTTGCTAAGCCTCAATCAACAATACTGCCGGGATGCCGCACAGGATGATTATCAATTACTGGCGGTTGCCAACACACTTGCCGTCACTGAAGATCAGCGGCAATGGCTCAAACAAACCTGCCAAAAACTCAGTCAAACATTAAACTTACGCGGCTTTCAATCATTGGATTTTATTATTGATGATACCGACCAGTGCTGGGTGCTGGAACTCAATCCGCGGCCCAGTGCTTCATTACAATGCCTACCCGTTGAATGGCCGTTGTTTGACTGGCATTTACAAGCTTGTCAGGGACAACTAGCCGACCTTGAAGATTTTCCGCTCGCACCGCCCTACGTATGGTATTGCTGTTATGCCCATCAGGATCTGACCGTACCGGCGCAGTTTGACTGGCCCGAATATGCCGGCGATTTGCCAGCGGCCAATACCTTTATCGCAAAGGATCAGATTATTTGCAGTCTGCTTTTTTCTGGCGCCACCCCCGACAATTTAAAGCATGGTCAAAATCTGGCAACACAGTTGCAATTACAATTACAAAATGCGCTTGAAAAGCCATTAAACAGCGCCATATAGAGCTTCAGTTATTCACGGAGAGCAGGTAATGAAACGCATTTTGTTATATCTCGGTACCAATATCGCGGTTTTAGCCGTGCTCAGTTTCACTATGCGTTTGCTGGGTATTGATGGCATGCTCAATGAGCAGGGCGGCCTGGATATGAATGCACTGTTGATTATGGCAGCGGTGATTGGTTTCAGCGGTTCGTTTATTTCGTTGCTGATTTCTAAATGGACTGCCAAACGCTTAACCGGCGCAGAAGTGATTACCGAACCGCGTAACAGTAGTGAACGCTGGCTTGTTGAAACAGTTGCCCGCCAGGCCGAAAAAGCCGGCATTGGTATGCCCGAAGTGGCCATT
>JAVVFF010000057.1:10115-13244 GCA_032250995.1 Methylophaga sp.
TACAATGCGCCGGAGCCTAATGCTTTTGCCACCGGCGCTAATCGCAATAATGCGCTGGTCGCCGTCAGCACCGGCCTAATGCAATCTATGACCCAGGATGAAGTTGAAGCGGTGCTGGCCCACGAGGTCAGCCATATTGCCAATGGCGATATGGTGACCATGGCGCTGATTCAGGGTGTGGTAAACACTTTTGTCATTGTGCTGTCACGGGTGATTGGCCACATGGTCGACAGGGTGATCTTCAAAACCGAAAATGGCCACGGTCCGGCATTTTGGGTGACCTCAATTATTGCCGAACTAGTGCTGGGTATTCTGGCCAGCATTATTGTTATGTGGTTCAGCCGCCAACGTGAATTCCGAGCTGATGCCGGCGCAGCCAACTTAGTCGGCGCACCGAAAATGATTGCTGCGTTAAGACGACTGGGCGGTACCTCAACAGAACCTTTGCCGGATCAATTACACGCTATGGGTATTTCCGGTGGCCGTAAAGGGGGACTAAGCGCTTTGTTTATGACCCATCCACCACTGGAGTCACGCATCGTTGCTCTGCAACAGCGCTAAGCCTTAACATAAAAACGGGACGAAAGCCCCGTTTTTTATGCTTCTTCGTCAAAGTTATAATCTAACTGTGGTGATGGTTCATGGATATAAAAGCCCTGCGCATAATCAACACCCAGACGCCATAACAATGCCAAGCTATTGGCGTCAGTGACAAACTCGGCGATGCAGCATTTCTTAGCCTGTTTGGCCATATCAATAATGGCTTTAACGGCCGCCTGATTGTCCAGATCATGAGTCATGTTCTCGACAAAATTACCATTGATTTTCAGGTAATCAACATCCAACACATTGAGGCTGTGCGAAAAATCAATGCCACTACCGAAATGTTCTAAGCCAAACTCACAACCAATTTTTTTTAACTTAGCGATAGTTTCTTTGCTTTGCTCCAGATTATCCAATGCCGCTGTTTCGCTGATTTCAAACACCATTGCGTTGCCTTGCAGATTTTGCGCTTGCAGACTAGCGGAAAGCCAGTCGACAAAATCTTTTTCATGTAGTGTCTGCTCAGAAAGCTTAATAAAAAAACGGGTATTCGGCCGCTGCTTATGATGATTACTGAGCATTGCCAGCGCTCTGCGGATCACCCATTTATCAATCTCTGTCATCACCTGCAAGCGAGCGGCAGTATCAATAAACTCTTCCGCCTTCATGGCTTTGCCGGATGCCAACTTCAAGCGCAGCAGTACTTCATATAGCTCTTGCTCTGGGCCATGCAAACTGACGATCGGCTGGAAATGCAAAAAGAAATCATCATTTTGCATCGCTGTTTCTAGAATTTTCCGCCATTGCTGATTATTAGCCAGCGTCTGCGTCTGTTCGGTTGGCTGATAACGGGCAATTTGATTACCCCCAGCTTTTTGAGCGCGTACACAAGCTCTATCGGCATTTTCAAGAGCTACACTTGCCGAGGCGACATTTTCACTAATCCGGCTAATACCGATACTACAATGCAGATCGATGATTTTGCCATTGGTTTGCGACACATATTCATTAATCGCCTTGCGGTAAGCTTCGGCGCGGCCATCAACTTCCCGTTCACTGGCGCTGGGCACAATAACCGCAAACACCTGATCGGCGTAACGTCCGAGAATTTCGCCGTCGGCCAATGTCCGGCGTAATAAATCGCCGACACTTTTAATGACCATATCGCTGGTACCCAGGCCAACTTGTTCTTTGATCCCCTGAAAATCATCGAGCACGATAAACAGCAATTCAGCATCACCCAGCCCTTCGGCTGCGGCATTAATGGCTTTTTCTAATTCATCGGTAAAGCGACTACGGGTATACAAACCGGTTAATAAATCGTGATCGCGCAGCAATTTCAGTTTAGATTCCGTAGCACTGAAAATACTGTCATCGCGAATCACTACTTGGGTGCAATTTTCACCCTCAACATTGGCGTGAGAAAACTCAATATTGGCATCAAATATCTGACCGTCTGCTTTCAGGCATTGCACAGTAACCGTTTGTGGCAGCGCATCGGTGGTTTCAGCAAATTGCCGGAATACCATCTTAAACTTGGGATGATCTTCAACGGCAATCAAATCCAAAATCGGCAAACCATCGATATCTTCGGCTTCTTCATAACCAAACAGTGCTAAATAGGCGCGGTTCACATAAATATGCATGCCCTCGTGCATATAGGCGACGGCATCACGCGAGCTTTCCAACAGTGCCTGAGAGCGTTTTTCACTTTCCCTCAATGCCCGCTCATTGCGTCGAGACAAGCGTCTGGCATTCAAGTTAATCAGTTCACGTTCGGCAGCAAATTGCAGCCGGCCAATATCACCCTGATGCACCACATCCTGGGCGCCACAGCGGAATAATTGTTTTTCGGCTTCAGCATCACTGCAAATCACGATGCACGGCAAATCTTTGCCGAGACGATGCAACAGATTAGTGATCTCTAAAGGAGTTAAATTCGGTAAATGATCGCGGCAGACCATTAAATCCCAGGTCTGATTGCTAAGTAGTTGTTCCAGCGAGTGAAAATTATCTTCGCGTGAGGCGCGTACCGCATGACCGGCGCTGCGCAACACATTAATGACCGCATCCGTATCGGTCAATGATTCATCAACAATTAGTAAACGCAGTATGCCTTCAGCTCTTGCCACGCTAGTCACCTTCGCTAAGTTGTGCCGGTTTTACCGGCCGGCTGCCTTCGAGTTGCGTCATTGCCTCGGCCATCCATGATTCAGCTTGTTGATTGATGCTGGCAGCTGACTGGCCTTGCGTAGTTATCTTAGCGCCAATTTGCATTTTGATCACACCTGGTTTTTTCAAAAAACCGCGTTTTGGCCATAAATGCCCGGCATTATGGGCCACCGGCACCACCGGCACCCCCGCCTCCACCGCTAAACGCGCGCCGCCAATGCCAAACCGGCCTAATGTACCGACCGGCATCCGGGTACCTTCCGGAAACACCACCACCCAGGCACCAGACGCTAAACGTTCTTTGCCTTGTTCAATGACTTGCGCCAATGCTTTGCGGCCTGCTTTTCGGTCAATGGCAATCGGATTTAACGATGCCAGTCCCCAGCCAAAAAACGGCAGCCACAATAATTCACG
>JAVVFF010000058.1:0-977 GCA_032250995.1 Methylophaga sp.
ATGCGGTGGTAACTAAAAACGTTCCTCCCTATGCAATTGTTGCTGGCAACCCGGCCAAATTAATCCGCTTCAGGTTTAACGAAGAAACCATTTCTCAACTTTTAAAAATTAATTGGTGGTATGCACCGTTTGAATATTTATGTCAGTTAGATTTCAGCGATATCCAAGCTGTTATCGCCAGCTTAGAGAGGTATGAAAAATTCAAACCAGAATATCTGACTATCAGGGGGAAAAAGATCATAAAAACCAGGGAAAAATTGTGAACCCAATCAAAAAAGTATTTCATAAACAGAAAGAAAAACGTTTTAATCGCGCCTTAAAAGACCATCGTAAACAACTATCTTTAGAAATAAATAATCTTTTGGATGCTACTGTTTGTTATGGTCCTTTTAAAGGTTTAAAGCTAGCATCAGATATTTGGTGGGGCAAAGGTGATCGTGCCAGTATGTTACTGGGTCTGTATGAAAAAGAGCTTCTACAGAAAATCGTTGATGTGCCGAGATCTTTCAATCAGTTTCTAGATATTGGTGCTGCGGATGGTTATTACGCTGTGGGTGTCCTTGTCAGTGGTATATTTGAGCGCTCGGTATGCTTTGAAATTTCAGAAAAAGGTCGCAGCGTCATCCAAAAAAATGCTTTACTGAATAGCGTTGATCAAAAAATTCAGATTTTTGAAAAAGCCGATGATTTCTTTTATCAAAAATTACCTGAAGATCTACTAAAAAACACACTAGTATTGATTGATATTGAAGGTGCTGAATTCAACTTATTATCAGATAATGCCTTGAATGCGCTAAAAAATAATATCATTATCGTTGAACTTCATACGGCTCATCCATTTTCAGAAACAGATGCCGACAACTTAAAAACACGCGCCGCAAAATACTTTAATATTTCAGAATTTACGACCGGCGCAAGAGATTTGTCACCTTACCCATTTTTAAAAGATTATAGTGATACCGACAGATGGTTAATCT
>JAVVFF010000058.1:987-13146 GCA_032250995.1 Methylophaga sp.
CTGCTCAGAAGGAAGAAGATACCAAATGTCTTGGTTATATCTTGAACCAAAATCACTAAACCTCTAAATGCCAATTTATCTTAAAGCGATGTTTATCAAATTTATGCATCTCAGCAAATTTGTTTGCTGAGCCAATTTGCCGCATTGCATCCAAGTCTATTAACTGCACACAGTCATTTTTATCGATTAGCAAATTACTGGCTTTTAAATCACCATGTTGCAATTGATACTTTGCCAGCAAACTAAAAATACTTTCTATCTGCGTGGCAACGTCACCCGTCGGAGACAAGTCCGGAAAGCGCTTTGATAATTCCTCGGCAGCTGACCATTCTGTAATTAAATACGCTTCTTTACGAAAGTAGCCCGAGCGTTTTTCGACAAAGCCCAAGACTTTTGGCGTGGGCAAACCTATCAGCTCAAGCAACCTGCCAAATCTCCAGGCATTTGCCGCCCGGCTGGGCCGCCCGCAACGTTTCAAAAAATGCCAGAATGATTTCAGGTTATAACGTTTAATCACCAGCATCTGACCGTCGAGAATCACTTTAGCAACGGTGGCGCTATTGCCGTCTTTTAGCAGTTCGCCATCAGCAATCAGTCGATCTAATTGATCAATAAAATCCGTACCAACGGCATTCAGAAATTCCCGCCGAAAGGCATATTCCATTCTGAAACTATGGTGATAGGCGGTCATTGTGCAATCACGGAAACATTTCTTTAAATAAGCACGCTGACGTTTTCGCCAGGCTTTTTTCACAGCCTTCTCAAGCTGCATCGATAATTTTTCCGTTAACGGCCAGTTTCGCAAAGCGCAATAATCGGCAAACTTGTCTTTTAAATGCTGCTGACCGGCATCGGTAAACTGCACTATTAGCAGCGCCAGATTATTCAGACTGGCTGTTTCACCAAGCGGCTTTTCAGCCAGTTGTTTAACGGCTGCATAATCGACTAAATAAAGTTTTTCAGCAGATATCAGCAGATTATCGACATGCAAATCCTCATGGGTTAAGCCTGCCTGATGCAGATCAGCCATCAGCTCAAGCAACTGCTGGCAATACTCAGGCTGCTGCAAATCGGCTTCGTTGAATGCGCGGGCATCAGGCAACCAGTGATAAGCAATGGCCAGCAAACCCTGTGTGTTTTCTGACAGGAGTTCAATTGCTGGTAAACGGAGATTAGCTGACAGCATGAGCTGATGCCCAACCTGCTCTTTTGCCAATATCCGCCGGCCCTGACGATTATCGGTCATGAGCTTCAACAAAACTGGTCTGGTTTGAAACTGCGCTTTACCGACCAGTCGTTTGCCGGGCAGAAACCGTAAAACCGATTGCAGCTCAACAGGACCTTGAGGTGATGCAAAGGTCAGCGGCAACGCCGGCAATTTAGCTAATTTAAACGACTCAGCCATGCTGCTTTTGCCACTTGGTGAGTAATGCATCACTTCGACTGGAAACCTTATCCCAAAAGCGTTGTTCACGCTGCAAGCCAACTTTTAGCGGCACACCGGTGTAAATCCGGATAAATCGCAATAAGTCTCGCTGGCTAAGTTTTAACGCATGTGCTGAAAAATGCAGTGAGCCAAGATCTTTTATTTGCCAGCGAACCGGCACTTTGCGGCGAATTTGTGCCCGGTGTAGATCAATTAAAAACAGTCTGGTGTCGTCGCTGATAATGTTGTGCTCTGCAAAGGCCGCATCCAATAAAAAATGACACAGATAATAATCACGATGGTTGATACCGGCCTGATGCATTTTGCGGCTAATGGTAGCCAGTTTTTTAATCAGCAGGCGTTTGCTGTGCAAAGTGGTGGGGGTTTGTTGCCACTGTTCACCAACAAATTCGAGGCTCATGGTGTCCGTTAAATCATCGGTAATCACAAAGGATTCGCGATTTGCCGGATCCTTGCCTCGCTCGCCATAACCCGCCAACGTCATCGTATCAATGCCGGCTTGTTGTAATGCCTGAATCGCCTGCCATTCATTTCGGGCACTCACCACTGGCAGCCGGGCTTGCAGTATATTTTTAACAATCTCGGCCCAGCCGACACCCTGATGATGCTTTAGAAAATAGCTTTTGCCATTGGCCGTAAACCGCAAGGTACGGCGACCCTCTTTATCGCGAAACACCTCACCATCGAGTTGCCGGACAAATGCAAACACATCACCATCAGAGCAAAGCGTATTCAGGTCATCACGTAAATAAATGGTCTCAGCCATGATTCAGCCAGTTTTCAATTTGATCCGCACAGAACCCTGCTCGCGGCCGGTCACTGATTTTGGCACTGCCCTGTCCACGGGGAAGCGGTCCATCAGCTTGCGCTGCATGGCGTAATTGATCGACCAGTGTTCGCGGCCAGTCATGTTTCGGTAAAATACTGGACGCCGGATCATCTGCTGCCAGAAACCGATAACCACAAATATCAGAAATCACGACGGGCAAATGGGCCGCCAATGCCTCGGCAATGACCATTCCTGCCGCCTCTTTTCGCGCCGGGTGTACCAATAAATCGGCAGCAAAATAAAACAATGCTGTCGAGGTCTGGCCGCCCCAGAATTTATATCGAACGCCACTCAGCTTTTGCAGCGCTGGCTCGTAATCAGCCTGCTTACCATTGCCGACGATCCACAACGCCAGCTTTTCGCGCTGTTCACGCTTGAGCATTTTTAAGGCTGTAATCACCCGGTCCAGGCCTTTGGTATGAAAATCAGCGGCGACAAATAATAAAACCTGCCGACCCTTTTCCGGCTGTTGCTGCCCACGCCAGTTGCGACCGGCATTGAATTTTGCCTGATCAAAATGAAATTCGGCTTCGACAGTTACTGGCAATAAGCTCTGCTGCGCAGCTGGCAGCGGGAAATGCTGCAAATATTGCGTTTGCTGGGTTTCGGTCAGAAAAAACACCTTGAGATCAGCGTTGGCAAACATCTGTTTTTCAATGCCGGCATATGTCCGGTAACGGGGCAGCAGTTTTTTCAGACCATGGTAGCGGTTGGCGACAAAACTCGGGTCAGCGGCAAAATAAATATCCAGTCCGGCCATTTTGGTAAAACCGATAATCGCATCAAAGGTTTTATTTTGCTGAAATGCCAGAAGCGTATCGGACAATGCCCGCAACCGGGCATGATTAGTGCGGAATTGTTTTTTATCGACAATAACTTTCTGCCAACCAGATGGAAAGTCACCATGCCAGGCTGCCGTTACCACGGTAATCTGATGTCCGCGACGCGCCATTTCCAAAGCGACGGCAAAAAAATCGCGCTGCGCCCCACCGAATGGAAAATATTCGGTTATGGCAAAAGCAAGCTGCATAGACTGTTCCCGACTCCCGGCGCACAAACCTGACAAGGGCGCGGCGCTGCACTAGAATAGAGGCAAAAATCGCGCTTCGCGCGTTGCCCATTTTACGCGGGTCAGTTTATCACCGATTTCAAACAGACGAGGTAAGCCGTGTCATTTCACTCCACATTAAGTCGTCACCAGCAAATGGTCGACAGTTTGTTTACCATGACGCCGCAACTCGACCTGCTGCTCAACCGCATTCGTGAATGCGTGTTAGCGGGCAATAAAATATTGTTTTTCGGAAATGGTGGCAGCGCCGCGGATGCTCAGCATATGGCCGCTGAATTTGTCATTCGTTATAAAGATGAGCGCCAGCCACTGGGCGCCATTGCGCTGACTACCGACACCTCGATTCTGACCGCGCACAGTAATGATTACAGTTTTGATACTGTGTTTGATCGGCAGATATTGGCGCTCGGCAAAGCCGGCGATATTGCCATCGGTTTATCGACGTCCGGTAATAGCAAAAACGTCATTAATGGCATTAAGGCTGCGCAGTCGATCGGTATTTACAGTGTCGCGTTTACCGGCGACAGTGGCGGTCAGTTGCTGGATATCGCCGATGAATGTGTACGTATTCAAAGCACCGAAACCGCGCGCATTCAGGAAGGTCATATCATTATCGGCCACTGGCTATGTGAAGCATTGGATAAGCAATTAACCAGCAAATGACGGTCAAAACACTCCAGGCAGACGTCGTCATTGTCGGCGCCGGCATTGCCGGTTTGTGGCTACATCATCGTCTTAACCAACTGGGTTATCACGCCCTGTTGTTAGAAAAAGACCAAATTGGCCATGCTCAAACATTGGCGGCCCAAGGTATTATTCACGGCGGCAGTAAGTACGCACTTAACGGCATTCTCTCCAATGCGGCGCAGGCCATCAGTGCCATGCCAGCACGCTGGAAAGCCTGTCTCGATGGTCACGGTGAAATCGATTTAAGCAACGTCCGCGTTTTTACCGAGCATCAATTGCTGTGGTCGACCAAAAGCCTGTCATCAAAAATGCTGTCGTTTTTTGCCAGCAAAGCCTTGCAAAGCCGGATGCAACCCGTGCCCAAATCTCAGCGCACTGGCCTGTTTGCCGATCCCGGTTTCAAAGGTGCGTTATATCAGCTAGATGAACCGGTTCTGGATGTGCACAGCCTGCTGCAAAACTTAACGACGTCATTCAAAGATCGTATTCTCAAAACGCCCAATTCACCGGTCACTTGCCAATTCGAAAATGGCCAGCTTAAATCATTACGATATGGCGATGAACTGCAAATCAGCGCTCAACAATTTGTGTTTACTGCCGGCGAAGGTATGGCGGAATTACTTCCGCAACTGGCGCTGAAAAAACCGCAAATGCAAAAGCGGCCGCTGCAAATGCTGCTCTGCAAAGCCGAAGATCCCAGAACACCATTGCCAAACATTTATGCCCACAGTCTGGGTAGCGGCAGCAAGCCGATTGCCACTATCAGCAGCCATCCCGATAAAACCGGCAATATCGTCTGGTATCTGGGCGGCAATATCGCTGAAGATGGTGTTGGCAAAGATCCCGATGTGCTGATTAATGAAGCCAAAGCGCTGCTCAAACAGATTTTGCCGTGGTTTACGCTGCCTGAATTGGATTGGGTTACCTACAACGTCAATCGCGCCGAGCCTAAACAAAGCGGCTTTTCACGACCTGACAGCGCCTTTGTCAAATCGCATGGCAATATCCATATCGCCTGGCCGACCAAACTGGCGTTGGCACCGGATCTCAGTGACAAAGTCATCAACGCTTTACAAACGCAAAACCTGCAAAAAACAGCGCCTGTTAATGACGATGTATTACCCACTGCTGAGATTGCCGAACCACTCTGGGATCGGGCATTTCGATAATGCAAAAACTACCAAAAAAAATTATTGCCGGTACTGATCTAGAAGTCTCTGTTCTAGGTCTCGGCACCGTCAAACTCGGCCGCGATAAAGGCGTTAAATACCCCACCAGTTTTACCATTCCCGATGACCAGGCGGCGTTGGCACTACTGCAACAAGCCTGGGATCTGGGCATAAACCTGATTGATACCGCCCCCGCCTACGGCAACAGCGAACAACGCCTCGGCAAGCTGCTGCCACAACTGCCGCATGACTTTGTCATTTGTAGCAAAGCCGGCGAGCACTTTGATAACGACAGTGGCGAATCGTTTTTTGATTTTTCCCGTGATGGTCTAATAAGCAGTGTTGAAAACAGCCTTAAACGCCTGAAGCACGATGTACTGGATATAGTGCTGATTCATTCTGATGGCAACGATCTGTCTGTCATTGAACAATTCAAAGCACTGGAAACTCTAAACGAACTCAAATCCCAAGGCCTGATTCGTGCCATCGGCATGTCCACCAAAACTGTTGAAGGCGGTCTGTTGACCATCAACCAAGCCGATATCGTTATGGTCACACATAATCTTGACTATCAGGGCGAACAAGCCGTGTTGGATGCAGCGGCTAATAAAAATAAAGCCGTATTTATCAAAAAAGCCTTTGCCAGCGGTCATCTACCAGCCGGCAGTGATGCCATATCAGAAAGCTTTAAACTGATTTTTGCCAACCTTGCTGTTGCCAGTGTGGTGGTGGGTACGATTAATCCGCTGCATTTGGCTGATAATGCGGCTAAGGTGATTAAGATTTTGGATTTTGAATGATTAACCACAGAGATGTATGGACTCCCTCCCCCCAGAGGGGATAGCGTAATAAGCGAGTTAACAGCTTGCTTTTACAAAAAAGGAGTCCATACATGATTGATTCTAATGTAATCGCCATCGACCTCGCAAAAACGGTCTTTCAGGTATGCAAACTGTCACCGCGGGGCGGCTTTATCGCTGTGGCAGTCTATTGAATTTATCCGTAGACTACATAGATGTCCGCGGTTCGTGGGTTGAGATACGAAACCCAACAATCCGAACGCTGCCGCGAGGCGTTCATTTTCTTTGCTTGTCCAAAGAAAACGAACCAAAAGAAAAGACACCCGATACGCTGGCCTGCGGCTCCACTGCGTTGCGTTTTTTATCAGGGAAACTTACCAAACTCGCTGCGCTCACAAATTTGTCTGGAACAAATTTGGACGCCGGAGGCGCCCGAAGGGTGAGTAGCATGGATGCCACTAATCAGACAGGTAAGTTTCTATTCCTGACAAAAAGCCGCTACTCGTCAGCGTATAACGGGCCCCATCATTCGTGAAAGTCTTGTTATTTGGATGATCGAAATAACGGCCAGCGGTTATAGCCAATTTCCGGATCATTTGATCTATATTTGCGAATAAACTCTACTTCCTTTGATGCAAGCTCAATTTCTGAGCAACTTTCACTTTCCCAAAGAATTTGTTTCCTAACCGTGTAATCTGCACGAATCTCTGCAGGGAGTTTGACATAGTCTTCATTTACAACATTTATATCAGGACTTCCAAAATAACGATGGCTACCGATTTTGTCTTTACCGATATAAATTTTTCCGGTTGGGTATGTGATCATGTAAATTTGCATCATCGTATATTCACACTTTAGAAAGGATTGATGTACGAAACCCAACATCAGCCTCCGTGCCCTCTGTGTCTCCGTGGTTAATTATTCAGCTAATGCGCCTGTTCCCAGTTCTCGCCCACCCCTAATCCCACTTCCAGCGGTACTTTCAGTTCGGCTGCTTCCACCATAAATTTTTCGATTTCGGTTTTGGCAAAGTCCAGTTGCTTATCGGGCACTTCAAATACCAGTTCGTCATGTACTTGCATGATCATGCGGATGCCGGTGTCGGCTTGGCTAAGCCAGCGATGAACATTAATCATGGCGCGTTTGATAATGTCGGCAGCGCTGCCTTGCATTGGCGCGTTGATGGCAGTGCGTTCGGCATATTGGCGGCGCAGGCCGTTGCTGGAGTTGATTTCCGGCAGATATAAACGCCTGCCAAAAATGGTTTCGACAAAACCATCCTGTTTAGCCTGTTCGCGGGTGTTGTTCATGTAATCACGGACGCCCGGATAGCGTTCAAAATAGGTGTCCATATATTTAGCGGCCTGATGGCGTTCGATACCGAGTTGCACTGATAAACCGTGCGCCGACATGCCGTAAATTAATCCGAAATTAATGGCTTTGGCGCTACGCCGTTGATCGCTGGTGACGTCTTCAGCGGGCACACCAAAAATTTCTGCGGCGGTATGGCGGTGAATATCTTCGCCTTCAGCAAATGCTTTCAGCAGACTGGCATCGCCGGATAAATGCGCCATGATCCGTAATTCAATTTGTGAATAGTCAGCAGCCAGTAATTTAAAGCCTTTTTCCGGCACAAACGCTTCGCGAATCTTGCGGCCGGTTTCTGTGCGGATCGGAATATTCTGCAAATTCGGATCGGAAGATGACAGCCGGCCGGTGGCAGTGACTGCCTGATGATAGGAAGTATGCACGCGGCCGGTTTGCTGATTAACCTGTTGCGGTAATTTATCGGTATAGGTCGATTTCAGTTTGCTGAGGCTACGGTATTGCATAATGACCTGCGGCAGCGGATAGCCTTGATCGGCTAAATCCTGCAAGACATTTTCCGCAGTGGATGGCTGACCTTTCGGGGTTTTTTTCAATACCGGTAATTCTTGTTTTTCGTAGAGGATTTCTTGCAGTTGTTTCGGTGAGCCGAGGTTAAATTTCTGGCCGGCAATTTCATGGGCTTCTTTTTCCAGCCGGTCGATATCGTGCGCCAGCGCATCACTTTGCTGTTGCAGCATAAAAATATCGATATGTACGCCGTTACGCTCCAACGTGTTCAAGACTGGTAGTAATGGCATTTCCAGTTCGCGGTAAACGGTTTCCAGCGTCGGAATAGCCTGAATTTTTGGCCACAGCTGCTGATGCAATTGCAACGTAATATCGGCATCTTCACAGGCATAGGGCGCAGCTTCATCAAGACCGATTTCATTAAAGGTCAGCTGCTTTTTGCCCTTGCCGGCGATATCTTCAAAATGAATGGTGGTTTTGCCCAGATATTTTTCGGCCAGTGAATCCATATCATGACGGGTGGCGGTGCTGTCCAGCACATAGGATTGCAGCATGGTGTCGTGGGCGATGCCCTGCAAATCAATGCCGTGATTGAGCAATACATGGCGATCATATTTCAGGTTTTGGCCGACTTTCAGGGCTTTGGGATCTTCAAGCAGCGGTTTTAATGTCGCTAAGGTTTTATCGAAATCGAGCTGATCTGATGCGCCGGGATAATCATGGGCCAGCGGCAAATAAGCCGCTTCACCGACCTTGATGGCGAATGACATGCCGACAATGCGTGCCTGTAAATAATTAAGGCTGGTGGTTTCGGTATCAAAGGCAAATAGCTCGGCTTGTTTCAGCCGGGCGATCCAGTCATCAAGCTGCTTTTGTGTGGTGATGGTCTGGTAATCAGTTTCAGTATTTACAGCGGCGCTGCCGATTTCCGGCGTATCGGCGACATCGCCGGTCACATCGACTTCCTGTAGCCAGCTTCTGAATTCGTAGCGTTTGAATAATTCGCGTAGTTTTTGGGTATCGGGCTTGCCGATATCGAGGGTTTCCGGGGTGAAATCCAGCGGCACATCCAGTTTGATGGTGGCCAGCTGATAAGATAGCGGCAAATCATTGAGTGCTGCCCGCAGTTTTTCGCCTAGCTTGCCTTTGACCTTGTCGGCGTTTTCCATCACGCCTTGCAAACTACCATATTCCTGTAGCAGTTTAGTGGCGGTTTTCGGACCGACACTTTCAACGCCGGGAATATTATCGACTTTGTCACCCATCAGCGCCAGATAATCGATAATTTGCACGGGTTTCAGGCCAAATTTTTCTTGGATGGCGTTAATATCGCTTTTGCTGTTATTCATGGTGTTGACCAGGGTCACATGCTCGCTGACCAGTTGCGCCATATCTTTATCGCCGGTGGAAATCACTGTTTCGATGCCGCGTTCGGTGGCTTGTTTTGCTAAGGTACCAATGACATCATCGGCTTCCACATCATCAATGACCAATAGCGGTAAACCCATGGCGGCGACGATTTCATGAATTGGCGCAATCTGTTCTCGCAAATCATCTGGCATTGGCGGTCGGGTCGCTTTGTATTCGGCATATAAATCATTGCGGAAGGTTTTGCCTTTGGCATCAAACACCACAGCCATATGTTGAGGCTGATAATCGCGGATCAGCTTACGCAGCATATTAATCACGCCGTAAATAGTACCAGTAGCCTCGCCATCACTGTTGGTCAGCGGCGGCATCGCATGATAGGCGCGGTATAAATAAGACGATCCATCAACGAGGATCAGCGGTGCAGATTGCGTCATAGGTCACAAAGCTCGATATGCGGGCACATAGATTGCTTTAATCATCGTAATGGAAATGCTATCTTTAGCAAAAATCATTGGGAGCAAGCAGCTATGTTGAACAAAATCGCTATTGTAGGCGCATTAGGCGTATTAATCACAGTAGCTGTCTGGGCCAATGAAGAGCTGATTGAGCAGCCGCCGGAACTACCGGAACGTATGCAGAGTGGTGATAGCATCGAGCCCGATATTAATATTATCCAGCAGGATGATCGCACCATTGAGGAATATAGGGTTAATGGTCAGCTATATATGATTAAAGTGATCCCAATTGCCGGCCCGCCATATTATCTGATGGATACCGATGGTGACGGTTCACTGGAAACCACCCGCAACGAGCTGGATAATCCGGCAGTCCCCAACTGGATCCTGTTTGAGTGGTAAGCCACGACTAAACTGAGTTTACATGTCTGTTTATACCGAAGTCGGGCGCGATGAGCTGATTGCGTTCCTCGGCGATTATGATCTGGGTGATCTACAGGATTATCAAGGCATCAGCGCCGGAATCGAAAATACCAACTACTTTGTCACCACCAGCCAGGGTGAGTTTGTGCTGACGCTGTTTGAACAGCATGATTTCAGCGAACTGGCCTATTTTCTGGATGTGATGACGTTTTTTTACCAGCAGGGCATTCCTTCGGCACATCCAGCCGCTGATAGTGACGGTCTTTATTTGAAAACACTGGCCGGCAAACCAGCGGCATTAGTGCTGCGATTGCCTGGTAAAACGGTTGATAAAGTTGCCACTCAAGATCAATGTGCGGCCATCGGCGATATGCTGGCGCAGATGCATTTAGTTGGGCAAAAATTTGCCTCACGCCGGCCCAGCACACGCGGCCCGCTTTGGCGTAAACAAATGGCCAAAGCTTTGTTGCCGCATCTTGATACCGAACTTGCCGAGTTACTGAAAAACGAATTGGCTTTTCAAAAAGATTATGCTGATTTAAATCTGTCCTGGGGCGTAACCCATTCAGACTTATTCCGTGATAATGCCTTATTTGAAGGTGATGCATTATCAGGTATTATCGATTTTTACTATGCCTGTGATGAATACCTGCTTTACGATCTGGCGGTGGCAGTTAATGACTGGTGCGTTGATGATAGTGGCTTGCTGGAAATGGAGCGATATCGGATATTGATGCAAGCATATTTAAAACGCCGGTCGCTGACGCTGGCCGAAAAAGATAATTGGAATCTGGTGTTACGTGCCGCAGCGCTACGTTTTTGGTTATCACGTTTGCAGGATCAGCTATTTCCCCGGGAAGGCGAAATCACCCAGATCAAAAATCCCGATGCCTTTTTGAAAATTCTCCGTCAGCATCAACAACAAACGTTACCGACCGACGGAATCACTTCCCACTAATGCGTGTTTTGATCATCAAGCTCACCTCGATGGGCGACTTGATGCATGCTTTACCGGCGTTGACTGATGCTGCCAAGGCAATTCTTGGGATTGAATTTGACTGGGTGGTCGATGAAGCCTTTGCCGAAGTACCGCAATGGCATCCGGCCGTCAACAATGTCATCACCACCTCCCACCGTCGCTGGAAAAAATCCACCTGGCAAACCCTGACTGGCGGCGAATTACGGACTTTTTATCAGGAACTCAATGCCAACGATTACGATGTGGTCGTTGATATGCAGAATAATCTGAAAAGCGCCCTGGTCAGCTGGCTGCGGCGCGGTCCCGTGGCAGGTTTAGATAAAGACTCCTGCCGCGAGCGGCCGGCGCATCTGGCCTATAAATTTCCGATTAACGTTAATCCTCAGCAACACGCTGTGGATCGGATGCGGCAAATTCTGGCAAAAGCGCTGAATTATCCGCTGCCAGACAAAGCCGCTGATTATGCGGTTGATTTTCGCCGTTATGCTTTGCCGGAACTGGATTTTTCGCTGCCCGAAAAATATTTAATCTTTGTGCAAAATGCCAGCTGGCTCAGCAAAATGTGGCCTGTTAAACATTGGCAACGGTTGGTATTAATTGCCCGTGAAGCGGGGTTTTCGGTGTTGCTGCCCAGCGGCAATGATGCTGAATTTCAACGTGCCAAACAAATTGCTATTGTTGATGAAGTCGCCCATGCCTTGCCGAGAATGTCTTTAAACAATATGGCCGCATTGATGCATCGCGCGACCGGCGCGGTATGCAGCGATACTGGCTTGGCGCATTTAGCGGCCGTTGCTGGTACCCCGGCACTGACGATTTACGGTGCGACGGATACCGCTCTAATCGGTACCTACGGCAAAAATCAACAACATCTAGTCAGCGATTTCAGCTGTGCACCTTGTTATAAACGCAGTTGCCCGCTTAAAGAAGCTGATGCCGGCAAGCCGGTTTGTATGCGAGAAATGTCGCCGGGAACGGTCTGGCATGGACTGCTGGCACTTTTGGCCGCAAAATAATCTTAATTGTCATTCCCGCGCAGGCGCTGAGGGATCCCCAATTATTCACGAGCCAAACAATAACGAATGATAGCTCTC
>JAVVFF010000193.1:0-2234 GCA_032250995.1 Methylophaga sp.
AGTCAGCTGGTTGCAAGCTGCGCAGTTTTGTAACTGGCTCAGCGAAAAAGAAAATTTACAGCCGGTTTATCGTATTAACGGCAATCAGATCGCCGCGGTTGATGATAATGCCAATGGCTACCGGCTACTCAGCGAAGCCGAATGGGAATGGCTGGCGCGCAAAGCCAAACGTGCCCAAACCAGCCGCTTTGTCTGGGGTGACGCCGCCACAATTCCCAAAAATGCTGCCAATATTGCTGATGAATCTGCCAAAACAGCGGTCAATACTTATGTGCCGCGTTATAACGATGGTTATGCCGGTGTGGCACCGGTCAAAAGTTTTGCCAGGGAGTTGAGCGGTTTGTATGAAATGGGCGGTAATGTCAGTGAATGGGTGCATGATGCTTATACGTTGACAGTGCCCAACGCTAATCAGGTCTATCAGCAGCAACTCGACAACAGTCTGGCTGATATTCGCGTTATTAAAGGGGCTAACTGGCGTTCCGGGTCACTGACTGAGCTGCGTGCGTCGTATCGTGACGGGCTCAGTCAGCCGCGTGATAACGTAGGTTTCCGGATTGGCCGTTATTTGAACAGGGGAGCGCCATAATGAATCAGGCAAAAAAAATGTTATTAATCAGTGCAGCTGCAATATTACTGCTGATCTGTGTATTGATGCTGCATAACGCTTATGCCGGCAAACCGTTTATCAGCCTCAACTCGCCTGTTTCCTTTCCGGTGGACATTTAACCATGACTGAAATGATGAAAAGTGTGGCGGCGCTGATTGTGTCGATTGTGATCGTGCATATGATCTATATCGGCTATATCCGGCCCGAGGCGGCGCAATATATTGCGATTGCCATAGAACAGCAGCAATCTTTACCACGTAATCTGGTGGTCATCGTCAAAGATTACGAGCAAGAAATTTGTTTTATTTTGATGCTCTGGGGCTGTTATCTGATTTTCAGCTCGTATCGGCAAATTTTGAAAACCCATTATTTATATAACGTTGATTTGATTGATGATGGCACGCAGGCGGCAGAAGGTAACAATCCGCAAACGCTGGACGTCAATCAGATTATTCACCGGCTGGATACTGAAATCCCCAAAGATTGTTTGTCTTCGCCGTTGGTGCAAACGCTGCGTTCATCGTTGTGGCGTTACAGCTCTACCAATAATGTGCAGAACTTATCCGATGCCATTGAAAGCAATTTAGAGGCTCTGGCGGTGCGTCAGGACTCGGAAAACACCATGATTCGCTATCTTATCTGGGCGATTCCATCGATTGGTTTTATCGGCACCGTGCGCGGTATCGGTCAGGCCTTATCACAAGCCGATGAAGCGCTGGCCGGTGATATTTCCGGCATGGTCGATAGTCTGGGGCTGGCATTTAACTCGACCCTGGTGGCGTTGTTGATCAGTATCTTTTTGATGTTTTTATTTCATCAATTGCAGCGATTGCAAGACAGCCAGATTGTTGAGACGCAAAGCTACTGTGATAAATACCTGCTGAGACGCATCCGGTAACCGATAATGCGACGGCGTAAACGCTCAGACGGCTTTAACCTGGCTTTTCTGGATATCATGGCCTGTGGTTTGGGCGCCGTGATTCTGGTGTTTATTCTGGTAAAGCAAAACCTTGAAGAGGCGCCTACTGAAGTCGGTAAGCTCCAGGAAGATATTGCCAGCCTCGAACAAGCCCAATCAGAAGCCGCCGAAACGCTGAGTTCGGTCAGAGCTGAGTTGGCACGCGAAGATAGCAGCCTGCAACAAAGCAGTCAGCAGCTGGATGCCCAGCAATCGGCGTTGGCAAATCAACAAGCATCGGTAGAACAGGCCAAACAAGCCCTGGACGAACTGAAATCCAGTATTGTCGAGATTGACGTGCCTGAGCGGCAGGATCTGGTAGAAACCAATCAAGTCAACGAAGAAAACTATTTACTGGGCCTGAAAGTGACTGGCCCAAAAATTGGCATTCTGGTCGATATGAGCGCCTCAATGACCAATGAAAAGCTGATTGATATTATCCAGACCAAAAGCCGTTCAGTGCAGGCTAAACAAACGGCGGCCAAATGGATCAGAACCAAAAATGTCGTTAAGTGGCTGTTGGCGAGATCGCCGGCAAATAGCGAAATTGTTGTCGTGGCGTTTAGCGAAGATGCAAAGACGCTGGGTACTAGCGGGATGCAAACGGCTTCGCCGGCAAATGTTGAGCGGATTCTGCAGGACTTAAACAGCCTGACCCCACAGGGC
>JAVVFF010000059.1:0-12940 GCA_032250995.1 Methylophaga sp.
TCTGGTTTATGTTTACGCGCTGCCCAGCCGCAGCTAAATTACACCCCCCCCCCAGGATTTGTACGGTAGCAATTTGCCGTTCAGCTTCAGCACCAGACGGTCATTTCGGACAATTTGTTAATGATTTATTGATGGTTGAAAAGTACTCGTTTTGCACCAGCATGTGACATGGCGCCTGCTCAGCTATTCAAAGATGTGACGATTGGCTTAATTTTGCGCCTTAGGCTGCCAGTCAGTGTTGGCAAGAATCTCCGGTGCTGGCCGGCCGATATAATAACCTTGGGCAAAATCCACACCATAAGTACGTAGTAACGTCAGTACCGCACGGTTTTCAACAAACTCGGCGATGGTCTTGCGGCCAAGGCCTTTGGCCACATCAACCAGGGCTTTAACAAACAGCTGATCATCTGCGTTTTTATCCAGATCCTTAATAAATATGCCATCAATTTTGATGATATCGACCGGCAGTTCACGCATGTAATTAAACGATGAAAAACCGACGCCAAAATCATCCAGTGAAAACTGACAGCCCAATGCTTTAATGGCCAGCATCATGGCCTTAGCCTGCTGTAAATTGCTGACAGCAACCGTTTCGGTGACTTCAAAAATCAGCCCGACCGGATCGATATTGTGTTTTTTAATCAGTTTTTTCAGCAGTGGCAACAGCATCGGCGCATCAATAATTGACGCCGATAAATTGATAGCCAAGCGGACATTTATGCCCATTTTTTGCATTTCAGCGAGCTTTTTGATGCCATTGTTGATGACCAATTGATCAATGTTGCGGATCAGGCCGACCTGTTCGGCGACTTCAATAAATTTACCCGGCAGGCTGATATCGCCGGTTTGCGGATGATGCATACGAATCAGCACTTCGTAATGCTCAACGGTGTTGGATTTCAGCTCCAGAATCGGCTGGTAATGCAGAATAAAATTATGATGCTCCAGTGCGTCTTCGATTTGATGTTTCCAGAACACCCGGGTTTCCAGTTGTTGTCGGGTTTGATCATCGGCTGAGAACTCATGAAAATTACTTTTACCGTTGGTTTTGGCTTTATACATGGCCAAATCGGCAAAGGTTAGTAATTCATGAATACTGGCATCATGTAGCGGGTAGTGGACGATGCCAATGCTGGCAGTGATTTTATGGCGTACCGCGCCGTATTCCAGTTGAATGGTCGCCAACTCCTGGAGTATTTTTTGGGCCAGAACACGGGCACCGTTGTCATCACTTTCCGGCATCAAAACGGCAAATTCATCACCGCCCAGACGCGCCACCAAATCGGTGAAACGGGTGACTTTTTTCAGGGCTTTGCCCACCAACATAAGCAATTCATCGCCAGCCCGGTGACCACTGGTATCGTTAATGTCCTTAAATTGATCCAGATCCAGATACAGCAGCGTATTGTTATGATGATAACGAACAGCACTGCGCAACGATTTTTCAAACTCTTCGGTGAATTTACGCCGGTTGCATAAATCAGTCAGCGGATCATGTTCGGCCATCCAGACAATGCGTCTTTCGGCTTCTTTTTTTGCGGTCATATCGAGGCCGACCGAGAGGATAACGGCATTATTATTATTGTTATCCAGTCGTGAATGCAGCCAGGAAATTTGTTTGATAAGGCCGTTTTTATCAATCAGCTCGGCATCTTGCTGGGCAATTTGCAGATTACCGGTCAGTAATTCATTAAAGCGGTTTTTGGCTTCCAGCCAGTTACCGGCCGGAAACATTCGCGCAACATCGGTATTAAGGATTTCAGCTTCTTTGTAGCCGGTCAGTTTTTCACCATGATCATTAAATAACGTCACCTGAAACTGCTCATTCATGGTGACAATGATCAGCTGCGCGGTATCCAGCAAACTTTTGATAAAGTCACGTTCACTGCGGAGTTCATCAGATTTGGCATGAATTTGCTGGCTGCGCTGCTGAATATTAATATCCAGCTGTTCCAGCACATCAGCCATTTGTTTGCCAGCGCGCTGCAACTCAGCGATTTCCTGATGCTGGATGGCCGATTCCAGCTGGTTGAAAATCTGCTGCGCTTCCTGGTACTTTTTAGCGGATAACATCGGCAGCGCAAAAGTGATTTGCTCCAGCGCTTCCAGTGGCCGGCCCATCCGTTGATAAGCAAACTTTGCCCACAAACCGGCGACGATAAGCAATAGCGTTGTCGCCAGTCCAAAATAAATCAGTAAATCGGCAGCGGTTAGCGCTTCATCTAAATGACTGAAAATCAGGTAGGCTGCGCTTGCCAGTGCCAGCAAACCGCAGAGCAAGCTGCCGATAAAAACTTTGATGACTGATTGCCATTGCAGACTATTCCGTGAAATCCCCGTCATGAAGTTCCGCTCCGTCAGATGCTGGCGATTATGTCACAAAAGGTGACTACGTAAAGCCGCCGCACTCAGCGCTGTTCATTGGCTGAAATTCTGGCTAAGAACCAGTCCAAAGTGCGACCCGGCAACAAACGCTTTAAAGTTGCCAGTAAATAAGTCGGCAAGGTGACAAAGTATCTTATTTCTGGCCGTTTCGCTTCAACAGCGTGGATTAACTTATCGACCACTGCCGAAGCTGGCAAGGTAAACGGCGCCGCTGGTCCGGTTTTGGTTAGCCGGTTTTCCATAGCCTGATAAATCTGACGGTGGGCACTATTATTTTTATCAATATGTTGCTGATATTTGGCAAAGGCATTAGCGCGGAATTGACTAATGATGGGTCCCGGTTCAATCAAACTGACTGAAATGCCGCTGCCACGTAATTCCAGTCGCAATGTATCGGCCAGACCTTCAAGCGCAAATTTACTGGCGTTATAAGCGCCGCGATAGGGTAATGCCACCAAACCTAATACCGAGCTGTTATAAATAATGCGTCCAGAGCCTTGTCGGCGCATCACTTTGATAATTTGATTGGTCAGTTGCTGGGTACCAAAGACATTGGTGTTAAACTGCGCCTGCAAAATCTCACGGTTTAAATCTTCCACTGCACCGGGCTGACCGAAAGCCGCGTTGTTAAACAGTACATCAATGCGGCCATCAAGTTGTTGCAGCGCGGCATCAAGACCCGTATTTATCGAATCATCGCTGTCCAGATCCAGCAACACACAACGAATGCCCAACGCCTCAAATTTTTCAAGAATAGTGGCATGACGAACGCTGGCGATCACCTTGTGGCCGCGGGCATGTAAACTTTTGGCAGCCGCCAGACCGATGCCGGATGAGCAGCCGGTAATAACGATATGTTTCAGTTTTTGGGAATTTTTCATATGCTGATGCTAAATGTTGATAATTAAACATTTAACAACACCAGACGTTAACTAGATAGATCGATTGGTGCCAAAAGGACGTCATAACAACTCAATATGCTGCAATCGCAAGATATCAGTCAGGTAGACTACGAAAAATTCCGGCTCTTTTTAGAGCAGGCTTGCGGCATTTTATTGGGTGATGGCAAGCAATATCTGATTATCAGCCGGCTGACAAAATTGTTGCGTGATGAAAAAATTGGATCGGTTTCAGACTTACTGATCGCCATTCAGCATGGCAGTCCGCGGCATTTACGTAATGCGGTTATTGATGCCATGACCACCAACGAAACATCCTGGTTTCGTGATGGCAGCCCGTTTATGATCCTCGAAAACCAGGTGATGGCGGATCTTGATAAAAATCTGCAAACCCCCTGTCGGATTTGGTCAGCAGCCTGCTCATCGGGGCAAGAGCCTTATACCATCAGCATGCTGCTCAGCGAATATCTGCGCAAAAATCCGGGCAGTAAACTTGCCAGCACTCAAATCGTTGCTACCGATATTTCCAATAAAATGCTGGCAGCGGCGCGGCGCGGTGTTTATGAAGCCAGTGCCCTGGATCGTGGTCTGTCGCAGGCCCGTAAACAACAATTTTTTACGACGACCGATGAACAGTGGGAAATCAGCAGCGAACTGAAACAGCGGGTGCAGTTTCGTGAACAGAATTTGTTGCAAAGCTACGGTGTGCTGGGTCGTTTTGATGTGATTTTTTGCCGTAATGTGCTGATTTATTTTTCGGCGCAGCGCAAGGTCGATATTCTGACCCGCATGGCACAATCATTGAATCCCGGCGGTTATTTGTTTCTCGGTGCATCTGAAACGATCAGCGGTTACAGCGATGGTTTTGAAATGCAACGATCGCCCGAAGGGGTGGTTTACCGGCGCCGTTAATTCAGCTGTGTTGGCGGTTCCGCCGATTTTTCGGTAGGGTTATCCGGTTTTAACGGTGCCTCACACCAGCCAAGCCAGCTGCCGATTTGCCGCAGCACTAATTTGATTAATCGCCATAATCTTGGCAGCAGCCAAATCATCAATGCGATAAACAACACCAGCAGCACTAAAAAGCCAAGCGGATGATTGAGCGCCAGCCACAGGCCGCCAATAACGATTAAATCTTCACCAATAGAGGCTCCCCAATTGCTGAACGGTTCCGGTGATGTGTTAATTAATAAACGGCTACCGGCTTTGGTGGCATGACTACCGGCGGCCAAACTGCCACCGATTAAAGCCGCTGCCAGCTCGGCTGCGGGACTCAGTTCACCGACTGCGCTGGCTGCCAATACGGCGCCTGCGGGAATACGGATAAAAGTATGCAAGGTATCCCAGCCGGTATCCACGCCGGGCACTTTATCGGCAAAAAATTCCACACAGTACATCACCGCGGCAGCCATCATCACCAGCGGATCACTGAGCACCAGCATATCGGCCGGCAACGCCAGATTGCCGGTATTGGCCAGATAACCGAGCATAAACACAGCGGCGTATAAATTGATGCCGCTGGCCCAGGCAATTCCCATACTCAGTGCAATCAAGCTGACCACATCCATTTGCGCCTCCTGTTTGTTATAGTGGCGTCATGGTTAAACGGAATTTTTATTGATGATACCCCGATCCGAATTACTCGCCTATCTCGATGACTTACTGGAACCTGGCCGGTTTCAGGATTATTGTCCCAATGGACTGCAAGTCGCCGGCAATGACAGTGTCGAGCGTATTGTCACTGGCGTCACCGCCAGTCAGGCGCTGATTGATGCCGCGATTACGGCTGAAGCGGATACCCTTATCGTCCATCATGGTTATTTCTGGCGGGGTGAGGCCCCTCAAATTACCGGCATGAAACAACAGCGCCTGAAGTCATTGTTGACCCATAATATCAATCTCATTGGCTATCATTTACCGCTGGATGCCCATCCGGAATTAGGCAATAACGTCCAGCTGGCGCGTTTACTGGGTATTGAAATCGATGGCCGCATCCGCGGTAGCGGCGATCCGGCAATTGCTTTATGTGGCCGTTTGGCGCAGTCAATGGCACTGACAGATTTTGCCGACAAAATAACGCAGGTTTTACAAAGACCACCGTTGACTATTGCCGGTCATCAACGGCCGATAATCACTATTGGCTGGTGTACTGGTGCTGCGCAGGGGTATATTCAGCAGGCTGCTGAAATGGGACTGGATGCGTTTTTAAGCGGTGAGATTTCTGAGCCAACGGTGCATCTTGCCCGGGAGCTGGGCATTCATTATATCGCCGCCGGTCATCATGCGACGGAACGCTATGGCGTCAAAACACTAGGGGAAATGTTGGCCCGGCAATGGCCGGTCAGCGTGCAGTTTATTGATATAGATAATCCGGTTTAAGGACCAACCATGCTGTCAAAAGCGCTACGATACTGGCAAAACACACATACCTTTTTCTCATCGTCCTTGTGGCAGGAAGCCGCTACACAGGGTAGTCAGCTAAAGCGCAAACTGATGCATTTGCTGCGCATTGCCTACGTGATGGGCAATGAATTACGCAGCGGTTATTTAAGTCTGCACGCCATGAGCCTGGTATTTACCACGTTATTGTCGTTGGTGCCGCTGATAGCCGTGGCGTTTTCGGTACTTAAAGCCTTTGGTGTGCATAACCAGATTGAGCCGTTTTTGCTCAATCTGCTGGATCCGCTGGGGCCCAAAGGGCAGGAGGTAAGCCAGAGTATTATTGGCTTTGTCGAAAATATCAAAGTCGGTGTGCTCGGTTCATTAGGTCTGGCTATGCTGTTTTACACCATTATCGCGTTGATCCAGAAAGTGGAAAACGCCTTTAATTATGTCTGGCGGGTAGAACGACCTCGAACACTGGCGCGGCGTTTTACCGATTATCTGAGCGTGGTGATGATTGGCCCGGTTTTGGTGTTTTCAGCGCTGGGTGTCACCGGTGCGGTGCTCGATAATGATTTTGTTGCCAAGCTAGAATCGATAGAGCCATTTGGCACTTTGTTGCTGATTATCAGCAAATTGCTGCCGTACTTTATGATTATTCTGGCGTTTACCTTCTTATATACCTTTATTCCTAATACCAAAGTCAAATTCAGCGCCGCTTTTAGTGGGGCAACAGTTGCCGGTGTTTTGTGGGTGACGCTGGGTACTTTGTTTGCCGGTTTTGTCGCTTCATCCAGCAATTACACGGCGATTTATTCCGGTTTTGCGATTTTGTTTTTCTTTATGATATGGGTGTATCTGGCTTGGTTTATTTTGCTCACCGGCTCTCAGGTGGCATTTTTTCTGCAGCATCCGAAATTGGTGCAGCTTGGCGGCAAGCCACAGCGGTTAAGTCCCCGGTTACGTGATAAGGAAGGCCTGTGGCTGATGATCGAAATTGCCCGGCGTTTTTGTCAGGATCGGTCGCCACTGACCATGCAGGAGCTGGAGCAACAAACCACGCTGAGCGCCGGTAGTTTGCAGGAAATCATCAATATGCTCGAAAATGACGGTTTGCTTATCGAGGTAGATGGCCCTGATTCACAATTTGTGCCGGGGCGTGATTTGTCTGTGATTACCGTGCAGCAAATTCTGGATTGCTTGCGTAGCGCCGAAGAGCGCGATTTAATTCCGATGCGTTATCGGGCTGCCCCGGCGGTTGAACATTTATTGAGTAAACTGCGCACTGCCGAGCAACAGCAATTGGCAGATATCACTTTGCGGGACTTAGCGATGGATAATTTACGTGACTAATTTTTCGCCGTTTGCCGGCAAGCGTATTTTACTGGGGGTCACTGGCAGTATCGCCGCTTACAAAGCGGCTGATTTGATCCGCCGGTTGCAGGACAACGGCGCTGAAGTGCGGGTGATGATGACCCAAGGTGCCTGCCAGTTTATTACACCATTGACCTTGCAAACACTGAGCGGCTATCCAGTAGCCCTGGATCTGCTCGATGCCGATGAAGAATCGACCATGGGCCATATTGCCCTGGCACGCTGGGCAGATTGGGTTTTAGTGGCACCGGCCAGCGCCGATACGCTGGCAAGACTGGTTCACGGTCGTGCCGATGATGTGTTAACGGCGACGATTCTGGCCAGTGAAACGCCGCTGGCCATTGCCCCGGCGATGAATAATAAAATGTGGTCACATCCGGCGACGGTTGAGAATTTGAATATTCTTAAACAACGTGGCGTGGTGATTCTGGGCCCGGCCAGTGGTGATCAGGCCTGCGGCGAAGTCGGTGAAGGCAGGTTATTAGAACCGCTGGATATTATTGCGGATCTCAGTCGTTACTTAATGCCCAAAACATTATCCGGTAAAACCGTGGTGATCACGGCCGGGCCAACCTATGAGCCGATTGACCCGGTACGTTTTATCGGCAATCGCAGTTCCGGCAAAATGGGTTTTGCTCTGGCGCAGGCGGCGGCTGAGGCCGGTGCTGATGTGATTTTGATTAGCGGCCCGGTGAATTTGCCAACACCCAACAAAGTAAAGCGTATTGATGTAAACACCGCTGCCGACATGCAACAGGCAAGCCTGCAAGCAGCCGCGAATAGTGCCCTTTTTATTGGTTGCGCCGCAGTGGCGGATTACCGGGTTGCTGAGCCGGCCAGCCAGAAACTTAAAAAAAACGGCGATAATAACTTGCATCTGCAATTACTGGCGAATCCCGATATTATTGCCGAAGTTGCCGCCATGAACAGCCGGCCGCAGCTAGTAATTGGCTTTGCCGCTGAAACGCAGGATCTGGCCAGTTATGCCCGCCAGAAACTGCTGGCTAAAAAGCTGGATATGATTGCCGCTAACAGTGTTGCCGATGGCCAAGCGTTTGGTGCTGATAATAATGCCCTGCAGGTTTTTTGGCCGGGCGGCGAACAAAGCTTGCCGGCTGCGCCAAAAAGCCAGTTGGCCCGGGATTTAATGAACTTAATAATTGATCGACTTTATGCAAAAAATACAACTAAAACTGCTTGATCCACGCCTTGGCGACAGCATTGATTTACCTGATTACGCGACTGATGGTTCGGCAGGGTTGGATTTACGAGCTTGTCTGGAACAAGACATCACCTTGCAACCTGGCGAAACCCAGCTGATCCCGACCGGTCTGGCGATTCATATTGATGATCCGACGCTGGCCGCAGTGTTGTTGCCACGCTCCGGCCTGGGCCACAAACATGGCATTGTGCTCGGTAATCTGGTCGGGCTGATTGATAGTGATTATCAGGGGCAGGTTTTTGTGTCTTGCTGGAATCGCAGCCAAACGGCTTTTGAAATCAAAATTGGTGAGCGCATCGCGCAAATGGTGTTTGTGCCGGTGATGCAGGTAACTTTTGAGCAGGTTGATGAATTTACCGCCAGCGAACGCGGTATCGGTGGTTTCGGGCATACGGGCCGGCATTGATGGCAAACACAAAAATGCAAACGCTGCTGCAAAAAAGGCTACAACCAAACGCGTTAATGTTACTGATTTTGCTGATACTGGCAGCGGTGGCTGTTACTTATTTTGTTGCACAGCAGCAGGCAAATAACGCCGATCCGCAATCGGCTAACCAACACCAACAACGAGTCAGTCAACAAGCTGCGGCGCTGGCAACTATCATTGCCGGCTGGCAACAACAGGCAGCCGATCCCCAGGCAATCACTAACTGGCCGGCCGCAAAAATTGTTTGCATGATTGAAAACATTCCGACCACTCCGCAAACCGGTGATTGTTTACCAATTAGTTACGCCACATTGCTGGCCCTGCGACAAGCCGCCAGCGATGGCCAGGCCGATGTTGCAGTGATGCAGCCGGGTACTGATAAAGCTTATGTGCAGATTGTCCGTCAGCAAGACAGCGGCTTTTTATTATTGGCGCTGAGTCCTGACATCCTAAAAAATCTGACGCAGCCCCTGGATGCCAACTTGGGCTACTGGACCATCAATCAGGGTGGTAATGCCAATCTGATTTTAGTGAGTGCCGGTAGTCCGCAACCGGCGCAGCAGGTTAAAACGGTTTCCAGCAAAATCGCCGGCAGTCACTGGCAATTAAATTTGCTACCGGCCCCGGTGACCATGGCACAATTTAATACTGCCTGGCTCCTGCCAGCGATACTGTTAGCAATCATAATCTGGTGGCCATTGGCGGGATTATTACCATCTGGCCGGCAATCCTTATCCAGACGCAGATCTGACAAAACAAAAATTAAACCCGCTGCAAAATCAGTGTCAACCGTTGTTGCCGACGATAAGCCGGAGTCAGCGTCTGACCCTGAACAAACCCATGCTGAGTTAAACCCGAAATCTGATATGGATGTGAATGGCTCAGCTACAGATCATGGCGATACGTTATCAAAACCTGAAGATGTCGATCTGCTCCATGATGAGGCTTTCGATACCCCGCGCAGCAATAATTTGGATGAAACTGTCAACGGTCAGGCGACGCCCGATGTGCTGGAATTTAATTTAAGCCCGGCAGCAGCAAAACCAGTCGCAATCGATGCAGCGATTTTCAAAACCTACGATATTCGCGGCATAGTTGACAGTCAGTTAACCACTAATGTGATGCAACAACTGGGGCAGGCGATTGGCAGTGAGGCGCAGGCGCGTGGTGTGCAAAAAATGGTGGTGGCCCGTGATGGCCGGGCCAGCAGCGAAGATTTTGCCAAAGCCATGATGCAGGGCATTAATGACAGTGGCTGTGATGTCATTGATATTGGCGCATTGCCGACACCGGTGTTGTATTTTGCCGCTGAGCATTTTGAGACCCGCTCCGGGGTAATGATTACCGGCAGTCATAATCCAGCTAATTATAACGGCGTAAAAATTGTTATTGATGGTGAGACCTTGTCGGGTGAAGCGATTCAGGCGCTTAAACAACGACTGGATAATAATCAACTGGCAAAAGGTCAGGGTAGCCGGCAAATTGAAGCGGTGCTGGACGATTATCTGGCCGCCATTGCCGCACAGATAAAATTACCAAAGCCGATTAAAGTAGTAGTGGATTGTGGCAACGGTATTGCCGGCGTGGTGGCACCGCAATTGCTGAAATTAATTGGCTGCGAGATCACGCCGCTGTTTTGTGATGTCGATAGCAGCTTCCCCAATCATCATCCCAATCCCGGTCAGCCAGAGAATTTACAGGCACTGATTGCTAAGGTTGCGGAAATCAAGGCGGATATTGGCCTCGCCTTTGATGGTGATGGGGATCGTCTTGGCGTGGTCATGGCTGATGGTGAAATCATCTGGCCGGATCGGTTGCTGATATTATTTGCTCAGGCTTTATTGGCCGAATATCCCGGCGAAACAGTGCTGTTTGATGTTAAAAGCACCGGCTTGTTGAATGACATTGTCAGTCGTGCTGGTGGCAAACCAATCATGGTCGCCTCAGGTCATTCACTGATCAAAAAAGCCCTGCAGGAACATAACGCCAAACTGGCTGGTGAACTCAGCGGCCATCTGTTTTTTGCTGATCGCTGGTATGGCTTTGATGACGCTTTATACGCCGCTTGCCGGCTGTTAGAATTGCTCGCCGCTGATCCACAGGGGCGCACGCCGGCGCAGATTTTTGCTGCCCAGCCGCAACGGGTCAATACACCGGAAATTCATATCGCGATGGACGAAGCCGAGTGCCGGCAATTTATGCAGCGCTTTATTAAAGAAGCCCAGTTCAGTGATGCCCGACTCACTAAAATTGATGGTCTGCGCGTTGATTTTGCCAATGGCTGGGGCCTGGCGCGGGCATCAAATACCGTACCGGGGCTGACCCTGCGTTTTGAGGCGGGATCAGAGGCCGATTTACAACATATAAAACAACTGTTTATGCAGCAAATGTTGCAGGTCAAGCCGACCTTAAGTTTGCATTTGTAGCATTTACAGAGGAATTAGCATGAGTTTAAACACACAACGCGCCACGCATATTGCCCAGGTTTTGACCGAAGCGCTGCCGTATATTCAGCGGTTTTCCGGCAAAACATTAGTCATTAAATACGGCGGCAACGCCATGACTGATGAAACGCTGAAAAACAGCTTTGCCCGCGATGTGGTGCTGCTGAAAGCGGTGGGCATTAACCCTGTGATTGTTCATGGCGGTGGCCCGCAGATCGCCGAATTGCTGCAAAAAATCGGCAAACAATCAGAATTTATCAATGGCATGCGCGTCACCGACAGCGAAACCATGGATATTGTCGAAATGGTGCTGGGCGGTCAGGTGAATAAAAGTATTGTTAATCTGATTAATAATCATGGCGGCCGGGCGGTTGGTTTGACCGGCAAAGACGGCAGCCTGATTTTTGCTGAAAAAATGCACCTGGGATCCAATGACCCGACACTGAATGCCTCAGAAATGATTGATCTGGGTCATGTCGGCAAAGTCAGCAGTATTGATACCAGCGTCATCGATATGCTGATTAAAAGTGACTTTATACCGGTGATTGCGCCGATTGGCGTCGGTAAAGATGGCGAATCCTACAATATCAATGCTGATCTGGTGGCCGGCAAAATTGCCGAAGTATTGCAGGCAGAAAAACTGATTTTGTTGACAAATACGCCGGGCCTGCTGGATGCTGATGGCACTTTATTAACGGGTCTGAATGCCAAACAAGTGAATGATTTAATTGAACAAGGGGTGATTTACGGCGGTATGTTGCCAAAAATCGGCTGCGCGCTGGATGCGGTGCAGGCCGGTGTCACCTCATCGCATATTATTGATGGCCGCGTGCAACATGCGGTGCTATTGGAAATGTTTACCGATGAAGGTGTCGGCACGTTGATCCGTGGAGGTGGCCGGTGAACGATGTGGCAAAACCTACCCGCGCAGAAAACAAACAATCCAAACGTCAGGCCATCCTTGAAGCCTTGGCCAGTGAACTCGAACAAAATCCCGGCGAGCGGATTACCACAGCACGCTTAGCCGCTGGTTTGGGCGTATCAGAAGCTGCGTTATACCGGCACTTTCCCAGCAAAGCACGGATGTTTGAAGGCCTGATTGAGTTTGCCGAAGACACGGTATTTGGCCTGATCCGGCGAATTATGGATGATGAAAAAGACGCTCTGGCCCGCTGCGAAAAGATCATTGCTTTGCTGCTTGGCTTCAGCGCTAAAAATCCCGGTATCAC
The DNA here is from genome assembly GCA_032250995.1 of Methylophaga sp. Taxonomy (GTDB): domain Bacteria; phylum Pseudomonadota; class Gammaproteobacteria; order Nitrosococcales; family Methylophagaceae; genus Methylophaga. The sequence continues at coordinate 12,363 of JAVVFF010000059.1, forward strand.
CAGCGTGTTGGTCGGTGTTGCCTTAACCGGCGAAACTGAACGGCTGCGCCAGCGGGTCAGCCAGTTTTTTGATCGATTAGAAACTCAGTTCCGGCAAATTCTCCGTGAACGGGAATTAACGCTGCCCCAAGCTGGCGGCCGGCCGGTTAATGAAACCGCCAATTTATTGTTATGTATTGTCGAAGGCCATATGCAGCAATTTGTCCGAAGTGGGTACCGGCAATCGCCGCTCAGTGGCTGGGATCACCAGTGGCCGCTAATCGCGCAATTATTAAAGACTTATCAATGATTAAAGTTGCGGTGTTGGGTGAAGCTACCTTAGCGGGCTGTGATTTGACGGCCGCTGAAGATTTACAAATTATTACTCTCACCGCAAGCAATCTGAACCAGGCCATTGACGATATTATTGGCCTCAATGCCGATGTGGTCATCCTTGATCAGGATAATGAAGAACTGCATGCCGATGTGGTGTGTTCATTTCTCGCCAGGCAACATAGCAAAGCGCAAACGCTAATCCTGACCAGCCAGAATCCCAATTTCGATATGTTGTCTCAGACTGGCTTTTCTGCTCGTGGCTA
>JAVVFF010000060.1:0-12841 GCA_032250995.1 Methylophaga sp.
GCGATTGGTGGTGCTCAGGCGGTTGCGGCGCTGGCTTATGGGACTGAGACGATTCCGCAGGTCGATAAGATCGTTGGGCCCGGAAATATTTTTGTCGCCACCGCTAAAGGCATGGTGTTTGGCACTGTCGGTATCGATATGATTGCCGGTCCATCAGAAATTCTGGTGATTTGCGATGGTAAAACCGATCCGGACTGGATCGCTATGGACTTATTTTCGCAAGCTGAACATGATGAAGATGCGCAGGCTATTTTAGTGTCGCCGGATGCTGCATTTCTCGAGAAAGTCGCTGCTGCAATTGAAAAATTGCTGCCCACCATGGAACGTGAAGCGATAATTCGCACCTCTCTGAGTAAGCGCGGTGCTTTGATTCAAGTGACCGATATGGCAGAAGCGGTGGAGGTGGCTAACTTTATTGCGCCGGAGCATTTGGAGTTGTCGGTTGATAATGCTGCTGATATGGCCAAACAAATCCGTCATGCCGGTGCCATTTTTATGGGCCGTTACACGCCGGAAGCCTTAGGTGATTATTGCGCCGGGCCGAATCACGTATTGCCGACATCACGGACCGCACGGTTCAGCTCACCGCTGGGTGTATATGATTTTCAAAAACGTTCCAGTTTGATTCAGGTATCAGCAGAAGGCGCACAAACCTTGGGTAAAATTGCCTCGGTATTGGCCCGTGGTGAAAGCCTGACCGCCCATGCCCGTAGTGCTGAGTATCGTTTAAAAGATTGATATGAGCCGTTTTTGGAGTGATTTTGTCCACCAATTGCAGCCGTACGTGCCCGGCGAACAGCCGCGCGGTGCCAATTTAATCAAACTTAATACCAATGAAAACCCCTTCGGGCCATCACCGAAAGTTATCGATGCCATTCGAATGGCGGCGACCGATCGTTTGCGCTTATACCCAGTACCAGATGGCGGGGCTTTAAAACAAACTATTGCTGATTATCATAAAGTCGATAGCAGTAATGTGTTTGTTGGTAATGGTTCTGATGAAGTGCTGGCGCATGTGTTTTATAGCTTGTTTAAACACGTTCAGCCAATTTTGTTTCCGGATATTACTTACAGCTTTTATCCGGTGTATTGCCAGTTGTATGGTATTGATTTTCAGACAGTGCCGTTGGCTGATGATTTTTCGCTGAATATTGCTGATTACCAGCGCGCTAATGGCGGTATTATTTTTGCCAATCCGAATGCACCGACCGGTCGTTTATTGGCACTCAATGATATTGAAGCGTTATTAACAACCCATACTGAGTCAGTGGTGGTGATTGATGAAGCCTATATTGATTTTGGTGGGGAATCGGCGATCCCGCTAACGCAACAATATGCTAATTTATTGGTGACGCAGAGCCTGTCAAAATCCCGATCGCTTGCCGGTATGCGTATTGGTTTTGCTATCGGTCATGCTGATTTAATTGAAGCACTGGTCCGTGTGAAAGATAGTTTTAATTCGTATCCGCTGGACAGTTTGGCAATTGCTGCTGGTGTTGCCGCCTTTGAAGATCGGTCTTATTTTGACGATTGTCGTCAGCAAGTGATAGCAGAGCGTGTTCTGGTCTCTAAAGCCCTGCAGGAAATGGGCTTTGAGGTGTTGCCTTCAGCCGCCAATTTTGTGTTTGCCCGTCATCCGCAGCATGACGCTCAAAAATTGGCTGAAGCGCTGCGTGAAAAGAGCATTATTATTCGCCACTTTAATAAACCACGTATTGACCAGTTTTTGCGGATCACCATTGGTAACCATACTGAGAATCAACTGTTGCTCAGCGAATTAGATGTGTTGGTTTAATGCTGGCGGATGCTTAATAACGCATTAAGTCGCTGCTGATCTTGTTCATATTGTTGACTGAGCATTAAGACTTCTGCTTCCAGTTGGTGAATCATCAGCTGATTATTGCTCAACTCCTGCTCGGCAGCGGTTAGCCGTTTCTGCAAATTTTCGGTGATGGGCGCACCACTGAGTTCTTTTTCAGCAGCTTGTTGTTGAACGACGGCCAGTTTTTGTTCGAGCTCTGGTCGCTTCTGGATCAGTTCATTAAGTCTGGTTTGCCGATAGCTGAGATCTTTATCACGGGCGGCCAGCAACTCATCTTCGGATCGATAAATATTCAGCAGATTTTGATCATGCAGGCTTTGTTGACGCTGTAACACCGCAGCTTGTTTGGCTTGCGTCTCGGCAGCTTGTTGGCTGGCCTGTTCTGCTGCCTGACGTTCAGCTTGTTCAGCCAACTGCGCTTGCGTTAAAGCGGGCGGCACGCGCTCGATTAAACGCAGGGTTTGATCATCAAGAATATCGTAGCCTTGTTGAGCCGCTTCTGGCGGCAGCGTTTTGCTCAGTGTGGGCGTACCGCTGGCATCATTAAAACGAAATAATTGACCGGCAGAAACGTGGCTGGCGGCCAGACAAAAACCTAACAAAAAGCTGCTGCACAGCAAGCGTTTGCGTATCATTCTAATTCTCCGACTTAATAAAACGGCCTAAATTTTGACACTGCTTGAGCATTGTATTCTGTTTGTAATTTCTCTGCTGGCCAATACCTTTTCGGCGCTGAGTGGTGGCGGTGCGGGCCTGATTCAGTTTCCGGTGTTGATTTTTCTGGGGTTAACTTTTGCGGTGGCACTGGCCACGCATAAAGTTGCCAGTGTCGCGCTCGGCGTCGGTGCAGCCTTGCGATATATGTCGACCAGCCGTTTAGAGAGGCAATTTGTGTTGTTGTTGCTGATCGCCGGTTTGCCGGGCGTGGTGCTGGGCGGCAGTCTGATTTTGCTGGTGCCCGATCGGATCGCCGAAATAGCGTTGGGCATTTTAACCGGCAGTCTGGGCATCTATTCATATCTAAAACCGCAACTGGGTCAGGATTATCAGCCGGTGCACAGGGATTTAAGCGGTTATTTACGCGGCGGGCTGATGCTGTTTTTGCTGGGCTTTGTAAACGGTTCACTGACCTCTGGTACCGGCTTGTTTGTTACCTTGTGGCTGGTGTTATGGTTTGGTATGGATTATCAGCGGGCGGTGGCTTATACGCTGATCCTGGTTGGCTTATTCTGGAACGGTGCCGGCGCTGTTACCTTGGGCATACTCGGCGATATTCGCTGGGACTGGCTGCCGGCCTTGTTGCTGGGATCTTTGATCGGCGGTTATTTAGGCTCTCATTTGGCCTTACGCTGGGGCAATCGTTGGATCAAACGCTGTTTTGAGGTGGTGACGATTTTGATTGCTGTAAGGCTGATTTTGGGTCCAGTTTAAACGCCGTATTCTGCGCGATAAGCTGCGACTGCATCGCGGTGGCTTTGCAGTTCTGTTTGTCCATCGAGATACTGCAGCAAATCCGCCAGGCAAATAATGCTGATAACCGGAATACCGTAATCAGCTTCCACCTGAGCAATCGCCGATTTTTCGGTGTTGCCACGCTCCTGACGATCTAAAGCAATAACCACACCGGCAGGCTTGGCACCGGCGTTGCGGATCATAGCGACTGATTCACCAACAGAGGTGCCGGCAGAAATCACATCATCAATAATCAGTACCTTACCGGTAAGCGGCGCACCGACCAGCTGGCCACCCTCACCATGATCTTTGGCTTCTTTGCGATTAAAGGCATAGGGCATATCAATCTGCTGCTGATCAGCGAGTGCAATCGCCGTGGTTGATGCTAATGGAATACCCTTATAAGCTGGGCCAAACAACAGATCAAATTGTAAACCACTATCGACAATGCGCTGTGCATAAAAGCGACCTAATTGCGCCAGACTGGCACCGCTGTTAAATAAGCCACTATTGAAAAAGTAAGGACTTTGCCGGCCGGATTTCAGTGTGAAGCTGCCGAAGCGTAATACGCCGGTTGTCAGGGCAAACTCAATAAAGTCGTGTTGATATTTTTGCATATTAATTGTCTTGGTTTTGCACCAGATAAACAGCGGTTTCGCCAAACAGGTTCGGTAGCAACCGAATGGCCAACGTGTCTTTATACTCGTGATTGACGACACTGCGATTGATAATGTTGAACTGATTATCACGACATAACTGCTCAAAATCCTGAATCGTGCATAGATGGATATTGGGTGTATCAAACCAATGATTGGGCAGGCTTTTGGATACCGGCATATGGCCGCCCAGACTCAGTTGCAGCCGGCATTGCCAATGACCAAAATTAGGAAAACCGATAATACCGTGTCGGCCAACGCGCATGATTTCCTGCAATAAAAAATCCGGCCGTTTAATGGCCTGCAGCGTCTGCGATAAAATCACATAATCAAAACTCTGATCGGCAAATTGGCTGAGCCCCTCATCCAAATCTGCCTGAATAACATTGACACCATTACGCAGACAGTCGGCAAATTTACTGTTATCAATTTCCAGCCCATAGCCGGTGACTTTACGTTGCTGCAAATGTTCGAGCAGGCTGCCATTACCGCAGCCCAAATCCAGGACGCTGGTACCATCGGGGATCCAGTCACTGATAATTTGTAGATCAACGCGTAATGTCATTAGCTGTTCACCGCTTTGGCAACTTGCTGCATATAGGTGGCAAAAATTTCAATATAACGCGGGATCGGCATTAAAAACGCATCATGACCCTGATGGGCTTCAATTTCGGCATAACTGACCTGTTTGCCGGCACTGAGCAGGGCATCGACGATTTCCAGCGAGCGCAAAGGTGAAAAGCGCCAATCGCTGGTAAATGACATCACCAGAGTTTTGGCTTTAATGCCTTGCACGGTGGCATTGAGATCATCAGCAAAGGCTTTGGCCGGATCAAAATAATCTAATGCTTTGGTCATCAGCAAATAAGTATTGGCATCAAAACGTTCAACAAAACTGGCACTTTGATAACGCAGATAACTTTCGATCTGAAACTCAACATCATAACCATATTGGATTTGGCCACTGCGAAGTTCGCGGCCAAATTTCTGACCCATGGCTTCATCTGATAAGTAAGTAATATGGCCTAACATGCGCGCCAATCCGAGGCCTTGCCGGGGCAGCGTATTATGCTCGGCGTAATAACCGTTATGAAAATCCGGATCCGATTTTATGGCAGTACGCGCCACTTCATTAAAGGCGATATTTTGCGCTGATAACTTCGGCGCGGCAGCGATAATCACAACATGGCGAACGCGATCTGGCAAGGAAATCGCCCATTGCATGGCCTGCATCCCCCCCAGACTGCCGCCAATGATCGCTGCCCACTGTTGAATCCCTAAAAAGTCGGCCAAAATTGCCTGACTGTTCACCCAATCGGTCACGGTGACAATGGGAAAGTCCGGGCCATACAGTTTGCCGGATTCTGGATTCAGGGTGTTGGGCCCCGTAGAACCTTTGCAGCCACCCAGATTATTCGGGCAGACCACAAAAAACTGATTGGTATCAATCGCTTTTCCGGGACCAATAGCACTGTCCCACCAGCCGGGCTTTTTTTCATCCAGGCTGTGGTAGCCGGCAGCGTGATGATCACCGGATAACGCATGACAAATCAGCACTGCATTGGATTTATTGGCATTCAGCTGGCCATAGGTTTCATAGACCAGATCAAACTGTGGCAGGCTGCGACCGCAATCTAAAGACAGTGGCTCAGTCACATGTAAAGTTCGCGGGCTGACCAGGCCGACCGAATCGGCCGACAGATTATCGGGCATAACAGCAGTCATCTGAAAAGTAAGCGGGCATTTTAATCAGCAAACGGCCGGCAGGCAATTAAACGCTGCCGGTGAGTAATGGCACTACCAGCATTTGTAGCACTTGCAAACCAATAATAACGATAAGTGGTGACAAATCGATACCACCCATATCGGGCAACATCCGGCGTACTGGATTAAGCAGCGGTGCATTGAGACGCACCAATAGCTCGGTCATCGGATTGTAATTGCCCGCCGGTGTCAGCCAGCTGAGTATCACTTCGATAACAATAGTCACTGTAAATAGCGTGATAAACAGCTTAAATACTTCTGCCAGCGTAAAGGGAATCAGCGCCAGAATATTCGGCACATTACCCAGTAAAGCGGAAATCAAAATCAGTTTCAGTAGCGCGACGGCAATTAATAACACTAAAACGGCGGTATCCAGTTTGCCAATGGCTGGCAGGACTTTTCGCATGGGTTGCACCACAGGCTGGGTGGCACGGTTCACCATTTGCGTTAAAGGCTGATTGCTTGGCCAATGGATCCACGGCATAAGCAAACGTAGCGCCACGACAATCATATAAAGAAAGAAAAGCGTATCAATAATAAAAATCAGTGGATTACTTAAATAACCTTCACTCATGATCTTGTCCCAATTGATCGCCAAGTTCGCGGGCGCGCAGCGCCGCCGCTACTAACGCATTTTCAAATAAACCATGCAGACCACCGTCTTCCAATTCATGAATGGCGCGTTCGGTCGTGCCACCCGGTGACGTCACCTGCTGACGAAGCGTGACTGCTGACTTATCGCTTTCCAGCGCCATTTTGGCAGCGCCGAATGCGGTTTCCAGACATAAAAGTCGTGCTGTTTCCTGCGGCAAGCCTAATTCGATGGCGGCATTTTCCATGGCTTCCATGACCAGAAAGAAATAAGCTGGACCACTGCCCGATAACGCCGTTACCGCATCCATTTTGGTTTCATCATTGAGCCAAATCGCCAGACCGACCGCCCGTAAAATGGCTTCGGCTTGTTCGCGTTGCTGAGCGCTGACCGCATCATTAGCAATCAATGCGCTGGCCCCGGCCTGCACCAAAGACGGTGTATTAGGCATAGCACGGACAATCGCCGCGTCCGGATGGCCCAACCAGCGGCCAAGATCGTCCAGCCGGATACCGGCAGCAATCGAAATTAACAAAGCATTACCTGGCCAAACTGCCGACAACGCTTTAACGGCATCCTGCATTTGCTGTGGTTTAACCGCCAGTACAATTACCTCAGCGGATTGCACCGCGCTCGCTAAGTCGTTATGCGTCTGGACCTTGTAATCCCGCTGCAAATTACTTAATACGGCCGGTTGAGTATCGAGTACATGGATTTGCGCTGCTGGCAGCCCGTCGGCAACCAGACCACCAATCAGGCTGCGTGCCATATTGCCGCCACCGATAAAAACAATTTTGCCGTTATTCATTAGGATTGCTTTACCTCATATTTCGTCTGGTCAGTGTACTGTTTATCATGGCTTGTGTGTATGCCGCTGGCCAAATAATGCCGTGCCAATCCGCACCATAGTACTGCCCTCGGCAATTGCAGCGGTAAGATCAGCCGACATACCCATTGATAGTGTGTCGATATGATGAAATCGTGATTGTAACGCGTGATACAACTGAAAACTGCGCTGAAAGGCATCATGCTGCGCAGCAACGTTATCCGTGGCTTGGGGGATCACCATCAAGCCGCGTAGTTGCAAGTGGGGCAGTTTAGCCACATCAGTCGCCAAATTCAGCAAGGCATCGGCCGTGACACCGGCTTTACTGTCTTCGGCATCAATATTGACCTGCAAACAAATATTCAGCGGTGCTAAATTATTGTTACGCTGTGTACTGAGGCGCTCAGCGATCTTCAACCGATCAACGCTGTGTACCCAGTCAAAATGGGTAGCAATATCACGGGTTTTATTAGATTGGATAGGGCCAATAAAATGCCAGGTGAGTGCTAAATCCGCCAAATCAACAATTTTGCTCAGCGCTTCCTGTAAATAGTTTTCGCCAAAGTCCTGTTGCCCAGCCAGTGCCAGCTCACGCAGCTTATCCGCTGGCCAGGTCTTACTGACAGCCAGCAGTTTGACTGATTCTGGGGGACGATTTTCTGCTGTTTCAGCAGCACGTATTTGTTGCAAAACGGTTTGTAAACGCTTTTTTATCTCTGCCATGTTGCAAGCCTTTTGAGAGCGCGCTACCTTAGCTATATTCACTGTGCGGTTAATGGCCGGTAACAATCATTATTATAATTAGGTAAAGCCCATGGATATTACTGAATTGCTGACCTTCAGTGCAAAAAATAACGCGTCGGATCTGCATATTTCCTCCGGTGAACCGCCGATGATCCGCGTCGATGGCGATGTCAAACGTATTAATCTACCGCCGATGGAGCACAAAGAAGTGCACGGCATGATTTACGACATCATGAACGACAAGCAGCGCAAAGACTTCGAAGAATTTCTGGAAGCCGATTTTTCGTTTGAAGTGCCGAATCTGGCGCGTTTCCGGGTTAATGCCTTTAATCAAAACCGCGGCGCGGCGGCGGTTTTTCGGACCATTCCCTCAGTCGTATTAACCCTCGAGCAACTGGGTGCGCCGGAAATCTTCAAACAAATTTCGGACAATCACCGCGGTATTGTCCTGGTCACCGGCCCGACCGGTAGCGGTAAATCGACGACGCTGGCCGCGATGATTAACTATCGCAACGAAAAAGATAATGAACATATTCTGACCATTGAAGATCCCATCGAATTTGTTCATAAAAGTAAAAAATGCCTGATTAACCAACGTGAAGTACACCGCGATACCCTGGGTTTCAGCGAAGCACTGCGCAGTGCTTTGCGTGAAGATCCGGATATTATTCTGGTCGGCGAACTGCGTGATTTGGAAACCATTCGTCTGGCATTAACCGCCGCAGAAACCGGGCATTTGGTGTTTGGTACTTTGCATACCTCGTCAGCGGCGAAAACGATTGACCGGATCATCGACGTATTCCCTGCCGCTGAAAAAGATATGGTGCGCTCGATGTTGTCTGAATCATTGCGGGCCGTTATTTCGCAAACCCTGCTGAAAAAAGTGGGCGGCGGTCGTATTGCGGCCCATGAGATCATGATTGGTACCCCGGCGATTCGTAATCTGATCCGTGAAGATAAAGTCCCACAAATGTACTCAGCGATTCAAACAGGCGCGTCAATAGGTATGCAAACCTTAGATCAATGTTTACAGGAACAAGTGCGGCGTCAGCAAATTACCAAATCTGAAGCGCTGCCGCGTGCCATTAACAAAGACCTGTTCCGATAGGGCTTTAGGAGACTGTTATGGAAATCGTCACTATTTTAAAAGCGGCCGTTAAACACGAAGCTTCTGATATTTTTATTACCGCAGATCGGCCGCCAACGCTGAAAGTGAATGGCCGTATGGCAACACTGAGTCAGGAGCCGCTAACTGACGAAGAGGCCCGAAATCTGGTGTTCAGCACCATGAATGATGAGCAAAAGAAAGTATTTGAGCGCGATAAAGAATGTAATTATGCGATTGATACCAAAGGCGCTGGCCGTTTCCGGGTCAGTGCCCTGTATCAGCGCAGTCGCGTTGGCATGGTGATGCGGCTGGTCAAGGATGAAATCCCGACCATTGAACAATTACAAGTGCCGGAAATCATCAAAGAGCTAGCTATGACGAAGCGGGGCTTAGTCATTTTCGTTGGTGCCACCGGTAGTGGTAAATCCACCACATTGGCAGCGATGATTGGCTATCGTAATCAGAATAGTGCCGGTCATATTTTAACTATTGAAGATCCGATTGAATTTAGTCATAAACATGCTGGCTGTGTGGTGACCCAGCGGGAAGTGGGTGTTGATACGGAATCCTATGATATTGCTTTGAAAAACTCACTGCGGCAGGCGCCAGATGTCATTATGATTGGTGAGATTCGTTCGCGCGATACCATGGATTACGGTATTGCTTTTGCGGAAACGGGTCATTTGTGTCTGTCGACGTTGCATGCAAACAACGCCAACCAGGCAATGGATCGGATCATTAACTTCTTCCCGGAAGAGCGTCATAAACAGTTGTTTATGGATATGTCATTGAATCTGAAAGCAGTAGTGGCCCAACGGTTGATCCCGAAAAAAGACGGCACCGGCCGGTGTGTGGCGGTTGAGGTGCTGCTCAATACGCCGTTGATAGGTGACATGATCGAAAAAGGCAAAGTTTCAGAAATCAAAGATGTAATGAAACGTTCCCGGGAACTGGGCATGCAGACATTTGACCAGGCGGTGTACGATTTGTACAAAGCCGGTGAGATTTCCTACGAAGATGCTTTGAAAAATGCTGATTCAACCAACGAAGTGCGGTTGATGATTAAGCTGGGCGCTGAAGCTGGCGAAATTCAGGAAGAACCCGGTATGCAAGGGTTATCGCTGGAACCTGAAAACGATGGCGTTATTGGACGGATTTGATACAGTCAGCATTTCCAGTGTGGTTAATTGTTTTTTTTTATATGTTAGACTGCATTTGTAATTCGTATTATGATACTTGTCGGACGTATACAACAAGCTGTTGTTAAATAACAACAACACCAAGTTGATATGGATTTGAAATACGAAGTTTTGCAGTAAACAAAAAGGAATCGCTCATGAAAAGACTATTTAAACTTGGTGCAGCTATGCTCACCATGCTGTTTTTGGCAGCTTGTGCTAGCCAGGATCAACGTGCCTCAGGTAATTATCTGATGTGTTCCATTGGTGGTGCTATCGTGGGCGGTGCCGGTGTTGGTGCTGTCTCTAGTGGTGCTGGTGCTGTTGGTGGTGCTGTAACCGGTGCACAGCTTGGTTTGTTACTGTGTGGTCAGGAACAAACAAAAGCCCCGGTGATGGCTGATAAAGCCCCAGTTTGTGATGTGCCTCCTCCGGCGGGTGCATTGAAAGATGAAAATGGCTGTGCCTTTGACAGTGATAATGATGGCGTTGTAGAAGGCGTTGATATGTGTCTTAACACCCCTGAAGGTGTTGTCGTTGACCGTGTTGGTTGCCCGCTCGATTCTGACCGTGACGGCACACCAGATTACAAAGATCTATGCCCTGGTACACCATTAGGTGTCATCGTTGACCAAGACGGTTGCCCGATTGGTGGTGAAAATATCTTGTCACTGACCGGTGTTAATTTTGCATTCGATAAAGCAGTGCTGACCCCAGAAGCTGAAATGACGCTGGATGAAGCAGTTGCCTTGATGCAAGAAACTGATGAAGTGTTGGAAGTACGTGTTGAAGGTCATACTGACAATGTTGGTAGCGAACAATACAACATGGATCTTTCACAACGTCGTGCAGAATCGGTTGTTCAGTATTTGGTTGATAACGGTATTAACGCAAGCCGTTTAATACCAGTTGGTATGGGTGAGGGTTTCCCTGTTGCCAATAACGAAACTGACGCAGGTCGTGCAGCAAACCGTCGTGTAGACTTCGTTGTTGTTGAATAACACAACCTGGTTTTGACGTAAAAAGGCCCTTTCGAGGGCCTTTTTTTTGGTTCATCGCGGATTATCGTGAAAAATTAGGAGGCGTTTATCTGGTTCCCACGATCCTTCGTGGGAATGGAAATTGAAAGCTGGTGCTCCCACAAGGAACCGTGGGAGCATGGCTAACAAGCGTCTTTGCGAACGAAGCGAAGCAATCTATCCAAAGCGTTAAGATTGCCGCGGCCTTCGGCCTTGCAAAGACAATAGGATTTATTTTCGAGTGTTTTTCCGGCGACGGCGGGGATCCAGAGCACAGGACGTTGATCTTATTCCAATAGCCACATGGCATCATCACGCAAAATAAGGTTGTGAAGCGGAGCGTGGGAATATGAATAAAGTAAGTTCCTTCCCTCCCGATAGAGTAAGGATCGTGAGAACCAGATAAAGCTGCGTTTTCCGGTAAAGTGCAATGAACCTTTTTTTATCTGCTGTTTATGACTTACTCCAACAAAGGGTAGAGGCCGCTGCCACGTACCTCAATATCTGCTTGTTGCAACCATTGCTTAAAAACGGGTTTTTGCATAATCCTTTCGATTGCAGCGCCAGCTTGTGATGCATCCATACCGGGTGTTAAATCGGTCTGATACAATAATTTCAGTAACACATAATCGAGCCCGGACAGAAAATTATCATGGCTGCGATCGTTAAAAATGGATGGAAACACTGCCACATCATCATTGGGTAAGCCCATGATTTGGGTCAGCTCTTCAACAATACAAGCCAACAACTTAGCGTGGGCTCGGGCCCGGTCAACCGGAATTAACACCAGGGCTTGTTTGATTTCACCGTTATTGCTTACCGAAAAGTTAGCGATGCAAACGCTGTTGCGGCTGAGGTGTTTAACGGTTGTATCATCCAGGCGCATCGCCTTACTTAAATGGCCGGCTAAGTGCGCTTCATCGGTAAAGATTATTTTAAAGTTCGCAGGATGGCTACTGGTCGCAGCTTGAATGGGATGGCCGGTAATTGCCGACAGCTGCTGAAGGTGCAAAGTGCTTAATTGCTCATGCAATTGTTTATCGGCAACATCGTGTTGAAATTGATAAATAATCGGCTGACGCCATTTACGTAGCAGTGGTGGATGATTGGTATATTCGCTGCTGAGAGCGATGCGCTCAAAGCTTTGTTGGATATATTGCGGGTTTTGCCAGTCCTCAGCCAAAGCAGCAGTACTCAGGCCGAGCAAAACAGAAAACAAAAAATGGCGCGCCTGACAGGAATTGAACCTGTGACCCTCGGTTTCGGAAACCGATACTCTATCCAACTGAGCTACAGGCGCGTGATGTCTCAAGGAGTCGGAAACCCTCATCCGTCAACGGTTTTGCATTATACGCATCTGAACCTGTCCCTGCTAGATATAATCATTTTTTGCGGCCAACTGTGCTCAGGTTGTGAGCAAATGGCAATGTCCCAAGCCTTATTAAGACAAAATGCACTTGCTCACGCCACCCAGCTATTTGACAGCGCCTCAGCTTGCTCCATCACAAGATCAATCGCTGCAGGGGCTTTATCGGGCGGATATTTGTACTTTTGCAGAATACGCCGGATCAGAATACGCAACCGCGCTCTGACGCTTTCACGCACCTGCCAGTCAACAGTGGTTGATTTGCGCAGGCTTTCGGTGACTTCAACGGCAATTTTCTTCAGGATCTCATCGCC
>JAVVFF010000061.1:0-12704 GCA_032250995.1 Methylophaga sp.
TATCAAATGCGCAATCTGACCACCGGCTTTAACGCCCGGTGCTTTATCTTCATTCAGGAAATGCAACTGCACGTTCATAGTCATTTCATGTTTAGCATCAACGCGCAGGAAATCAGCGTGGATGATTTTGTTGTCATTCGCCGGATGACGCTGAAGATCTTTTAACACCACTTGGTTTTTCTTACCATCAATCACCAGCGTCAGAATATGCGCATAAAACGCTTCTTCAGCTAAATGGCGGATAAACTGGTTGTGATCAACTGATATTGACACCGGTTTTTTGCCAGTACCATAAACAATTGCCGGCACTTTACCCGCATGACGCAGGCGGCGGCTCGCACCTTTCCCCTCGTCAGTACGTGCTTCAGCCTGTACTTCAAATAAATTTTCCATCTCTTTCTCCAAGACTAAAAAACGGACCGGGGTCCGTTATCAAGCCACTCAACGTGGCATTCGCCTCCCCCGCGACCAGGTTTGGCACATTCAACCCAAACGGGTTAATCCATATACAAAGAGCTAACTGACTCTTCGTTACTAATTCGAAACATGGCTTCGGCGAGCATTTCGGCAATACTCAACACGCGAATTTTAGAACTGGCCAGCGCATCAGGTCGCAACGGAATGGTGTCAGTTACCACCAATTCATCAAGCAACGATTTACCAATATTGTCTACTGCCGGACCAGATAACACTGGATGCGTACAGTAGGCGACAACTTTATTGGCGCCATGCTCTTTTAAAGCAGCCGCCGCAGCACATAAGGTACCTGCGGTATCGACCATATCGTCAATCATTACGCAGGTGCGGTTTTCAATTTCACCAATGATATTCATCACCTTGGCAACATTGGCACGCGGCCGGCGTTTATCAATGATTGCCAGTTCCACATCGAGATGTTTGGCCAGCGCCCTGGCCCGCACTACCCCACCGACATCGGGTGAAACCACCACCAAGTCATCATATTTATGCTTCCAGATATCACCAAGTAAAACCGGCGATGCGTAAACATTATCCACCGGACAGTCAAAAAAGCCCTGGATCTGATCGGCATGTAGATCAACGGTTAATACCCGGTCAGCACCGACACCGGTCAGCATATTAGCAACCACTTTGGCGGTAATAGCAACACGAGCCGACCGCGGCCGGCGATCCTGGCGGGAGTAGCCGAAATACGGTACGACTAAAGTAATTCGTTTGGCAGACGCGCGACGAATCGCATCAGTCATAACCATTAATTCCATCAGGTTATCATTGGTCGGCATGCAAGTCGGCTGGACAATAAACACGTCCTTACCGCGGACATTGTCGAGGATCTCGACCATAATTTCGCCATCACTGAATTTTTCAACGGTGGCTTTACCAAGGGAAATACTAAGGAAATTAGCAATGCTTTCAGCCAGCTTACGATTAGCATTGCCGGTGAACACCATCATGTTGTCATCGGCGTTACGTTGTTGTAACTGAAGAATTTTATTTTTAGTCACGAGTTGAGTTGCCGAGTTCAATCAAAAAAACAAAAAGAGTGGCTGGGGTACCTGGATTCGAACCAGGGATGGCGGGATCAAAACCCGCTGCCTTACCGCTTGGCTATACCCCAACTATTTCAAACTCATTCTCTGACAATCGTTAACCACCGTTGGCGTAATTATCGATTGCGGCCAGCAAAGGTGAATAGTTACACCCTTTGGCGACAAATCCCTGCCATGTTGCCGGCAGTTGTTGCCAAATTTGCTGAGCCTCAACAGCTGTTTCAAAGCTGGCAAAAACGCAAGCGCCTGTGCCGGTCATTTTTGGGTCGGCATATTTTGCCAACCAATCAAGCGCTCCGGCAACTGCCGGATAACGTCGCTTAACCACTGCTTCGCAGACATTACTGCCTTCCCCAGAAAGGAAGCCCAATATTTTGATAGGTTCGCAGTCGCGTGTCAATTCTGATGCCGAAAATATTTCAGCTGTCGACACCTGACAATCCGGAATCACCACTAAATACCATGGTTCAGACGGCGAAATCACTGTTAATTGCTCACCCACGCCTTCTGCCCAAGCGGCGTGACCGCGCACAAACACCGGTACATCAGCGCCTAATTGCAAGGCTAAAGCAGCCAGTTCGTCTTCGGATAACTGACATCGCCATTGTTGATTTAATGCGACTAAGGTGGTTGCCGCATCACTGCTGCCCCCACCCAGACCAGCACCCATTGGTAATTTTTTATTCAGATGAATATGCGCGCCCTGCTGAGTATTGACGGCTTTTTGTAATAATTTTGCGGCGTGAATAATCAAATTATCGGATGCGGCAACATTGGTCAGTTGAGGGGTAAGGATAATGTGCGGCGCGTCAGTAACCTCAATGGTTAAGGTGTCGCCATAATCGAGGAATTGAAACGCCGTTTGCAGTAAATGATAGCCGTCAGCACGACGGCCAGTTATATGTAAAAACAGGTTTAACTTAGCCGGCGCCGGCCAGCGGCACTCGGTCAAGGCTGATCCCAGCCGGAAATCACCAGCCGTACACTCAAGTCGTCGCGTTTGATAAACACTTTATCGGGGATTTGCTGACCGGCAAATGGCACATAACGCAAAAATGTTACCTGCCAACCCGCCTGGTTGAGCACCACTAATTTGCCATCACTATCCACTTCACGCAGAGTGACAGGCACATTTTGATAAGGCAATCCTCTCACCCAATCACGCAAGGCGCTGACCGGCAATCGCCAGCCAAGTACTTCTTGTAATAATTGCTCCGGTGTTTCAGCGGTATATCTATCGCCTTCTGAAGTCAGCATTTCAACTTGTTGAGCATCGCCGGTGAGTTCCACCGCCCCCTGCGCAAAGGGTCCGGTCAAGCGGATCTTGAAGTTATCTTTATTTTGCTGCCAGCTGACGCCGGCATTCCAGCCTTCTTTGCCTTGCTGAATCAGCGTCCGGCCACGAAACGACCATTTATCAAGTTGCTGTAACTCAGCGGCACGCTGATACCAAAGCGTCTCGGCAGGCGTTACCGGCTTGGTTTGCCAAAAAGGCGTACAAGCGGTGACCAATAACAGTAGACTTGTGACCAGTAAAAATCTCATGGCATCAATCGATTTAGGGTTTCATTTAACACTTTGTTATCAGCATCCTGTTGTTTGGCTTTTTCCCAGACTTCGTGGGCTTGCTTTTTTTTGCCTTGTTGCCATAACACCTCACCTAAATGGGCGTTAAATTCCGCATCCGGTTGTACGGCAATGGCCTGACGCAAGTATTCTTCTGCCAACGCCAGCTTGCCCATCCGGTAATAGACCCAGCCTAAACTATCCAGATAAAACGGGTCGCCGGGTTTCAGTGCCAATGCCCGCTCAATCAACTTTAAAGCCTCCTGATGACGATCGGTGCGATCCGTTAAAGTATAGCCGAGTGCATTTAAGGCTTGGGTATTGTCCGGATCTTTATCAAGAATTTGCCGTAAATCGGCTTCCAGTTGCTGCAGTTCACCCATGGATTCTGCCAGCATTGCCCGGTTGTAGAGCAGCTCGAAGTCATCCGGATAACGCTGCAAAGCCTCGCCATATAGCTGCATGGCGTCTTTTTTCATATCCTGCTCTTGCAAAAATGCAGCTTCAAATAAATAGAATTCCCGCGCCTGATCCGGCCGCTGCTGACGCATTAGCTGCAAATGTTTACGGGCTTTATCAACATTACCCTGTTCGGCTAACAGACTGATATAACGACCTTGGGCACTGTCAAAACGCTGACTCTCAGTTGGCACTGAAGCAAACCAGACCAGTGCCGCATCAATATTGCCGTTCATTTCCTCGGCGAGGCCCATAAAATAGCTGGCTTGCTGAGCGGGATCGCCTTTTTGCAGCAATTCGGTGAAATAACTTTTGGCGGTCTGACCATCTTTTTCTTCCAACGCCAGCAGACCCAGTGCAA
The DNA here is from genome assembly GCA_032250995.1 of Methylophaga sp. Classification (GTDB taxonomy): domain Bacteria; phylum Pseudomonadota; class Gammaproteobacteria; order Nitrosococcales; family Methylophagaceae; genus Methylophaga. The sequence goes on from JAVVFF010000061.1 coordinate 3,916, forward strand.
ACAGCACTTCTTTGTTATCAGGATTATCCAGATTCAGCTGTTCAAATACCGCCTTGGCTTTGGCAGTTTCGCCACTTTCACCCAATAACTTGGCATATGAAAAACGCAGTTCGTCGCTGGCATCGTCTTTTTGGGCGGCTTTGGCGATTAATTGCAGGGCTTTTTCAGGATCGCCGCTGCGCTGCAGAATTTCCGCTTTCAGTGTTAAAAAAGGCTCATGTTGTGGCTTATCAGCCAGTAGCGCATCAACCTCAGTCAGGGCAACGTCGTATTCTTTGTAATAAACCGCTAAACGTGCATAAGCAAACCGGGTTTCGGGATCATTTTCACGATAACTTTTTAGCCGGCGCATCATCGGCAACGCGGTGGCACCATCGACCATATCGCTTAAATGTTCAGAAAAAGCCGCCAAATACACTGGTGATTTCTCCGGCGACAGGGCAATCGCCTTATCCATGGTGTTAACGACTTGGTTAAATTGCTTGTCATTCAACATAAAGGGTACTTGCATGACCAGCACATTAGCATCATTAGGATCAACAGTTTGCCAGCGATCCAACGCTGCATTGATACGGGTTTTATCACGCGAGAAGGTGGCTACGCGGGCAGCGCGTTCTGCCAATGCCGGTGAATCAATGCTGCTGGCCGCTTGCTGATAAAGATCGCTGGCCACACCGATGGCACCGCGCTGCCCGGCGATTTCCGCAGTCAGAATGTAGTAAACCAGTTCCGAAGTCAGTGGCAGATAGGTTTTTTCGGCAGGCTCGATAATAACCGGCTCAGGCTCAGTTTTGGCCTGCTGTGCCGGGGTAGCGGTACACGCCAGCAAAAACAGTGGCAAACTAGACCAGGCTGCGCCACGGATAACTTGTCCGGCACCGAACCAAAACTGTTGCAATAAATACATATTAAAACGACCTGCGCGATTGAGTTTGATAGAATGGCAAATTTGGTTTATCACTCATTAAATACCCGACAATCCGGATTTTGGTTGTAGAGTTTACCAGCATTTAACGCGACGCTAATTTATGCATCTTGTCTGTTTCGGCATCAACCATACCACAGCCCCAGTCGCTGTCCGCGAGCAGTTTAGTTTTGCTGACGAAGCCTTGTCAGAAGCATTGATATCGTTGTTAAACCAGACTGATATTGTCGAAGCCGCTATTATTTGCACTTGTAACCGCACCGAATTGTATTGTCATGTAGACGAGGACTATGACAATGGCATTCTACGATGGTTGCAGCAGATACGCCGTGATGCGGTTAATGATGTTCTGCCATTCAGTTATCAATATCAGGATGCTGAAGCGGTACGACATTTATATCGGGTCGCCTGTGGGCTGGACTCAATGGTCTTAGGTGAACCGCAAATTCTTGGTCAGTTGAAATCGGCCTATTCACAGGCGCTTAATGCACAAAGCCTAGGAAAATCACTGGGCCGGTTATTTCAGCATGCGTTTGCCGTGGCCAAACAAGTGCGTACCGATACCGCGATTGGCAATAGCCCAGTGTCGGTGGCGTTTGCGGCGGTCAGCTTATCAAAACAGATTTTCAGTAATTTAAAACAAGCCACCGCGCTGTTAGTTGGCGCTGGAGAAACTATTGAACTGGTTGCCCGGCATCTGCATGACAATGGCATCAAACGCATTATTATTGCCAACCGCACAGTCGAGCGCGCCCACGCCATCGCCAAACCTTTTAATGGTTATGCTATCAGCCTCAGTGAAATGCCGGCACATCTGGCCGAAGCGGATATTGTTATCAGCTCCACCGCCAGCCAATTACCGATCCTCGGTAAAGGCATGGTAGAAAGCGCACTGAAACAACGCAAACGGCGGCCGATTTTTATGGTCGATATTGCCGTGCCACGGGATATTGAACCGGAAGTCGGCCAGCTCGATGATATTTATTTGTATTGTGTTGATGATCTGCACGATATCATCGCCGAAAATCTGCAATCGCGGCGAGATGCTGCCAAGCAAGCCGAAGAAATTATCGATGCGCAGGTCGATCATTTTGCCGGCTGGATGCGCAGCCAGGATACCGTACCGTTGATTCGCGCCATTCGTGATGAAGCCCAGCAACACAGTAATATCGTCCTCGAAAAAGCCCTGCGGCAAATCGAACAAGGTATGGCCCCGGAGCAGGCGATGGCCGAACTGGCACGGACGCTGTCCAATAAAATTTTGCATGAACCGAGCCGCCAGTTGCGCTTATCGGCATTTCAAAATGACGATGCCAATCCTTTATTGGATGCAGCGCGGCAGCTGTTTAACATTAAGGATTAACACTTGAAAGATTCGATCCGTCATAAACTCGAAGCCCTGACTGAACGTCACGAAGAGATCAGTGGTTTGCTGGCCGATCCTTCGATCATGGCCGATCAAAAGAAATTTCGCACCCTATCGCAGGAATACGCGCAGTTGGAGCCGGTTGTTAAAAACTTTGCCACCTATTTAAAAACGCTGAGCGATATTGCTGAGGCGCAAGCAATGTTGACCGAAAGTGATCCAGAACTGCGGCAAATGGCCCGCGAAGAAATGCAGGCCGCCGAAGGTCGCCAGGAAACCCTGGCGCTGGAATTACAAAAACTGCTGTTACCTAAAGACCCAAATGATCAGCGCAATATCTATTTAGAGATCCGTGCTGGCACTGGCGGGGATGAAGCCGCGATTTTTTCCGGTGATTTATTCAAAATGTACAACCGTTATGCCGAACGCCGGCGCTGGCAGGTGGAAATAATCAATAAAGCCGAAGGCGAACACGGTGGCTTTAAAGAAATCATCGCACGTATCGTTGGCGAAGGTGCTTATTCACGACTGAAATTTGAATCAGGTGTCCATCGCGTGCAACGGGTCCCGGAAACCGAATCGCAAGGCCGCATTCATACCTCGGCCTGCACCGTGGCGATTTTGCCGGAAGTGGATGAAATAGATGAAATCGACATCAATCCCGCGGATTTAAAAGTCGATACCTTCCGCTCTTCAGGCGCCGGTGGCCAGCACGTTAACACCACCGACTCCGCGATCCGTATTACCCACATACCCACCGGGATCGTGATCGAATGCCAGGAAGAACGCTCGCAACATAAAAACCGTGCCAAGGCGATGTCAGTATTACAGTCGCGAATCATGGCCGAGCAGATTGATAAACAACAAGCCGAACAAGCCGAAACCCGCCGATTACTGGTCGGCAGTGGGGATCGCAGTGAACGGATTCGCACCTACAATTATCCCCAAGGCCGGATCACTGATCACCGTATCAATTTAACCTTATATAAACAGACCGAAATCATGGCTGGCGCGCTCGATGAAGTGATTGATCCACTAATTAACGAGTATCAGGCAGACTTACTGGCGCTCCTCTCTAAAGAAGAGTAATTAGTTATGCCAGCCAGTTTTTGGGCGGCAGAAAATCCGTATATAACCTGGCTTCCGGTGTGCCAGCCCCAGGGTGCCAGTTATAGCGCCATTTCACCAACGGTGGCAGCGACATCAAGATCGATTCGGTACGGCCACCTGATTGCAGACCAAATAACGTGCCGCGATCGTAGATCAGATTAAACTCCACATAACGGCCGCGGCGATATAACTGAAAGTCTCGCTCACGCCGATCATATTCAGTGGTCATCCGCCGTTTAACGATAGGCAGATAAGCATCCAGATAACTGTCGCCGACCGCCTGTATAAAATCGAAACAACGATCAAAGCCCCACTCATTGAGATCATCGAAAAACAGGCCGCCAATACCACGCGCTTCCTGCCGATGTTTTAAATAAAAATACTCATCACACCATTGTTTGTAGCGTGGATAAACATCGTCGCCAAATGGCTGGCAGGCATTAAATGCTGTTTGATGCCAATGTCTGGCATCTTCTTCAAAACCATAATAAGGTGTTAAATCATAGCCACCACCAAACCACCAGATTGGCGCCTCACCGGCTTTTTCAGCAATAAAAAACCGGACATTAGCATGTGATGTCGGCACAAAAGGATTATGCGGGTGTATCACCAACGACACGCCTAGCGCAGTAAAATTGCGACCAGCAAGTTCCGGTCGGGCAGCCGTCGCTGATGCCGGTAAATTATCGCCAAATACTTCTGAGAAATTAACGCCGCCCTGTTCAATTACCTCACCGCCGGTCAGTAAACGTGTTCGGCCACCACCACCCGCATCGCGCTGCCAAGCATCTTCAACAAACTTCCCCTGGCCATCCGCTAACTCAAGGCCTTTACAGATAGTTCCTTGCAGGCGCAGTAAGTATTCACGAACAGCGTTGATATCCGGCTGACTCATCGCAGTACCTCATCGGTTAACGCATCACGAATGTTGCTGGGTTGTTTTAAACCGCCACATGGACCGGTCATAACATAATCCACTTCCGGTAATTGCCAACGCACCTGATAAGCATTTTTAGCCGGCTTCAAACCGGTCAGATTGGCACTGGTCGAGACTAATGGCCCGCCGAATTGGCGACATAATTCTGCAGCAATCGGATGATCGGTGACTCTGACGGCAATCGTGTCACGCCCCCCCGTTACTAATGGACTAACATCTGGCTTAACGGGCACCAGCCAGGTATTGGGTCCCGGCCAGGAGTTAAGCATTTTTTTCAGTACATCAGCGGAGAGCGGTTCAATATAATCCTGCAGTTGATTAAAATCAGCAGCGATTAAAATCAGGCCTTTTTCCGGTGGTCGCTGTTTTAACCAGAGAATTTCCAGCAGCGCATCGTCATCTTCTGGATCACAACCAACGCCGTAAATCGCTTCGGTCGGATAGGCGATAGTGCCGCCGGCTTCCAAGGTCAGCAGTGCCTGACGCAGCTTAAACTGTGAAAAATTATTTTCACGCATTTTTAATCCTTTTTGCGATCTTCACAACAATTGGCGTTTTTTCTCTAACATTTCTTCGATAATTGGCAAGATTAGAATTGCCATGGCCTCTGTCATCAATTCACCTAGCACCACGATATTATGGCTGTTGTTGTTATATGCGCCTTTGATCTGCGACAAATTAGCTTCAACTTGTTTGGCCCAACGCTCGGTAAAACTAATCACTAGTAAAGTCTGCCCGGCCACTGGCAACGCTTTGGCAGCAAACGGATCGGTAATATCGACCAGTGGTACTCGCTGAAAATTAATATGGGTACGGGAAAACTGCGGCGTGATATAGCGAATATAATCCGGCACCCGCTCGCTAATAATACTGATTACTGCATCCTGTGAGTAGCCACGATTGAGGCAGTCACGATGAATTTTTTGCACCCATTCCAGATTAATGACCGGCGCAATACCAATCAGTAGATCCGGGTATTGGGCAATATCAATATCATCGATGATCGCCGTGTCATGCAGCCCTTCATAAAACAACAGATCACTATCGGCGTCTAGTGGCTGTCATGCAGTAAAAGTCCCCTCCGGGCAATCAAATCGATCGGCCTCTACCGCATCATAAACATAATGGCGTGATTCGCCACTGCCGTTTTCAGCATAGCACTGAAACAGGCTTTCGAGGCGATCCAGACAATTCGCCTCAGGCCCAAAATGACTCAGATTCTGGTCATTGGACAATCCGGCAATACTGACAGCATGCATTCCAGCCCGGCCATAACGGTGAAAACTATCGCCCTGCACCATCGCTGGCTTAATATTCAGTCGCTGAAAGAGGGTCTCAAAGGTTAGCTGCACTGTTGAGGTGCCGGCACCGGAAGAACCGGTCACTGCAATAATGGGGTGTGCGACCGACATATCTATATGCCCGGCGATTATCGCGCAGCCTGTTCCCGTGCCACAGCACGATAAGCGATATCGGTACGGTAATAAGCGGCTTTCCAGTTAATTTTAGCGACCGCTTGGTAAGCTTTTTGCTGCGCTTGTAACACGCTGTCGCCCAATGCCGTGACACATAGCACCCGCCCGCCATTGGTGACAATATAATCACCCTGCTGACGGGTACCGGCTTGAAATACCTTAGCCAAATCCGCGTCAACTGCATCTAAACCGCTAATAACATCACCTTTTTGATAGTCATCCGGATAACCACCCGCCGCCATCACCACACCAATGGCAGCACGCGGATCCCAATCGGCGGTGATTTTATCCAGACGTTTTTCCAGCGCCGCAAAACAAAGCTCAACCAAATCCGACTTTAAACGCAACATAATCGGCTGAGTTTCCGGATCACCAAAACGACAGTTAAATTCAACCACTTTTGGCATGCCGGCTTCGTCAATCATTACCCCGGCATATAAAAAGCCAGTATAGGGCCGGCCATCGGCTGCCATCCCTTGCACAGTTGGATAAATGATTTCGTTCATGATCCGATCAAACACCACGTCTGTGACGACCGGTGCAGGTGAATAAGCACCCATGCCGCCCGTATTAGGACCTTTATCGGCGTTATCACGCGCTTTATGATCCTGTGAGGTCGCCAACGGCAATACATTTTCGCCATCGACCATCACAATAAAACTGGCTTCTTCGCCGGTCATAAATTCTTCAATCACCACCCGGCTGCCGGCATCGCCAAATTTATTACCGGCCAGCATATCTTCAACCGCGGCGATGGCTTCTGCTTCCGTTGAGGCAACAATCACACCTTTGCCGGCGGCCAGACCATCAGCCTTAATTACAATCGGTGCACCCTGCGCTTTGATATAAGCCACTGCGGGTGGAATTTCGGTAAACACCTGATAAGCAGCGGTCGGAATTTGATGGCGCGCCAGAAAATCTTTAGTAAAGCTCTTTGAGGCTTCCAGCTGCGCGGCAGCTTGTGTCGGCCCAAAACAGCGTAAACCAGCCAACTCAAAAGCATCAACCACACCCAACACCAGCGGCACTTCCGGGCCGATAATGGTTAAATCAATGGCGTTTTGTTGGGCAAAAGCTACCTGTTCGTCAATGGCTTCAACAGCAATCGGCACATTTTGCATGCCCGGCTCATTAGCCGTACCGGGATTGCCGGGAGCAACAAAAATCTGCTCACATTGCGGCGACTGGCTCAGCTTCCAAGCCAATGCGTGCTCACGTCCGCCGCCACCAATTACCAATACTTTCATAGCCTGCCGCAACCTGTTGAAAAGGCGATAATGATACCGTAGATGACAACATAACCAAAGCTGACTAACCACCGAAAATCATGCCAGCACCGACACGATCATTGCCGCTGGGATCGTAATTGATTATCTTGGTATATAAGCAGATAACACACGGAAATTACTGTGGAAGATTTAAAAACTTCAGAGGCCTGGCGCGTATTCCGCATTCAGGGCGAGCTAATCGATGGTATTGAAAGCTTAAATAGTCTTGGTCCTGCTGTGTCATTATTTGGCAGCGCCCGGCTCACTGAGGATTCGCCTTACTATCAGGACGCTAAGCAAGTCGCGGCATCGCTTTCACAAGCCGGTTTTTCGGTGATCACCGGCGGTGGACCGGGCATTATGCATGCCGCCAATGCCGGCGCGTTTGGCCGGGGCGCACGCTCCGTGGGTTTAAATATTGAATTGCCGCTCGAACAAATTCCCAATCCTGACCAGGATCTCCGACTCAGCTTTCGATACTTTTTTGTCCGCAAACTGATGTTTGTTAAATACTCGATGGGCTATGTGGTGTTCCCCGGCGGCTTTGGCACATTGGATGAGTTTTTTGAAGCACTGACGCTAATCCAAACCGGCAAAATCCGACATTTCCCTGTCATCTTATATGGCAGCGACTTTTGGCAAGGTCTACTGGACTGGCTCGACAATCGGGTCAGAGCACTGGCCTGTATTGATGAACAGGATTTGCAGTTATTTCATCTGGTCGATAAACCTGAAGACGTGCTGCCCATCATCCAAAGCCACTTTGATGCACTCGGTGCTCACCCCGAAGACGACCAGCGCTGGCCGGTTTAAACAAAGCGCAACAATTCCCATCACCGAATCATTGGTGTATGATTCTGTCCGTGCTGCCCGGGTGGTGAAATTGGTAGACACAAGGGACTTAAAATCCCTCGGCTTCGGCTGTGCCGGTTCGAGTCCGGCCCCGGGCACCATCAGACATACAAAGCCTCAATGCTGAAAAGTGTTGGGGCTTTTTTGTTTTCAACTTTATCTCAGTCTAAATTCAAGCATGTCAACGCTATAAATCACTATAGCTGCCCTTTAGTAAAATGGACAATCTGAACCTGCCAATTTAAGAAATAGTTACTGACTCCTACTTTTTCAAGGATTGATGGTATTGATGTCTTTCATTAGAGAATCTATCGAAAGCATCCTCAATGGTGCCTTCAAACAAACTTGGCAAATTGGAGTTCGTCATGAAATCATTGTACTTAGCACTCAGATCTTCAACATCACTGATAAGACTATCAATCACACTTAATTGCGGTGGATGAATTTTACAGTCATCTTCAGTTAACCACTTGAACTCATCACCCATTATCGTGGCACCGGACATTAAGCTGGTGAGCATGGCTTTCAGGCTTTGTCTGCGAATTTTGTGCATCGTCGGCGTGACATCTGTTAGCAGTCTGTTCAAAATAGTGGTGGCTTTCACGGCATTCCCCTGATTTGTGATGTTTGGCGATTGATCAGATCACCGAGTGCCGTGAAAGTTCTGTTTTATTGCAATGTTATCGGTTGTTTTTATTAGCTATTTCGTGGGGATTGGTCAGTGTCTGACCCCTTTGATTCTAGGCCATGAAGCTGGCGATTGATTTTTCAATCCGTTAACAACAAAAAGCCCCGTTAACTCGCAATGCAGTTCACTTAAGCGGTGATGCCTTGTAATTGATGGGATAGCGGGTCT
>JAVVFF010000194.1:0-2171 GCA_032250995.1 Methylophaga sp.
AAAATTGTCATCCCCGTGAAAATGGGGATCCAGTTGCACGGCTGGGATCTGGATTCCCGCATGCGCGGGAATGACGGGGTGATAGACCAGTGATGGGGTTGTTTATGCATAAAATAAAAAACATACCTGATTTCAAGACTGAGGCAGAGGAAAGAGAATTTTGGGAAAGCCACGATTCAACGGATTATGTTGACTGGCGTCAGGCGCAAACTGCTCACTTTCCAAAATTAAAGTCTTCGACTAAAACTATATCGTTGCGACTGCCTGAAGCATTATTAAATCGTATAAAAATTGAGGCAAATCGGCGGGATGTACCCTATCAGTCGCTGATAAAAGTTTGGCTCGCAGAGGATGTAGATGAATCTCGGCAAGCTAAGTAATTTTTGTGGACTGCCAACCTTAACGGAGATTTTGATAGCTCCGGAATAGATTGCTTCGCTGCGCTCGCAAAGACGCAACTTTTGTAGCTTGGTATGTGAGTTTGACATCGCAAAGCAGGGGGGCTGTGGCGATCTTATTCGAGAATAGAGCGTTCTGGGCAGTTGGATTACTTCGCTGCGCTCGCAAAGACGAAGATTTTTTAGCATGGTGTATGTGATTGTCATCGCGAAGCCGGAGGCTAAGGCGATCTTATCCAGAACTGAGAATTCTATTCAGTCGGGGTAATTAAAAACTCACCGCGGAGGCTTGTTGTTCAGCCTGCTGCATCAGTTTATCTTTTAAGGCCACAATCAATTGTTGTTGCTCGTCATCACTGAGGGCGTTGTCGTCGTTATTGGTGATAAAAAACACGTCTTCGACTTGATCGCCAAGGGTGGTGAGTTTGGCATTGATCAGTTGCAGGTTTTGCGACACTAAAACTTGTGCGACTGCTGAAACCAGCCCCGGTCGATCATGGGTGTAGAGTTCCATCACGGTATGATTTTGCTGGTTATTGTCGGCGAATTTAATGGTCGGTTCGGTTTTAAATAAACGGCTGGTGCGCGGCATGATTTGTGGTTTATAGCCAGTGGTCAGTGTCTCGCGCGCCAGTTGCTTTTGCATGGCTTTGACGATGTCTTGATGGCGCTGACTGGCACCATTAACAATGAAGGTATTCAGGGTATTGCCATCATCGGTGGTATTGATTTTGGCATCAAGAATATTCAGTTGTAGTTGCTCCAACGTTGAGGTCATCGCGGCAAACAAACCACGCCGATCGCGGCTGAAAATAAACAGTTCCAGCGTTGATGGCTCATTATGCTGGCGGACGATGATCATCGGTTCTTTGGCCGGATCATCGAGACGGTGTGTGGTGTGCCAGATAATCTCATCAACACTGTGTCGCAAGAAGTAATCCAGCCCATAATCTTGCCAGAGCACCGAAATATCCTGCGGGTTAAAGTCTTGTTCAGTGAGTTCATCCAGTGCTAGCTGGTATTTTTTATAGCTTTTTTCCTGGGTGCTTTTCGCTTGTTGTTCGGTATGTTCCAGCCATTGCCGGGTGCTGTGATAAAGCTGTTTAAGCAGCGAATCACGCCAGCTATTCCAGAGATTACGGTTGGTGGCGCGGATATCGGCCACGGTCAATAAATACAGATAATTGAGCCGATCAACACTGCCGACCAGTTCGGCAAAGCTTTTAATCACATCGGGATCTTCAATATCTTTGCGTTGCGCAGTGGCTGACATGGCCAAATGCTGGCGCACTAAAAAACTGACAATCTCACTGTCGTAGTGGCTAATACTGTGCTGAGCACAAAAAGCTTCAGCATCGGCAACGCCCAATACACTGTGATCACCACCTCGACCTTTGGCAATATCGTGAAAAATACCGGCGATATACAGTAGTTCCGGTTTAGGCAATTGATAAAACACTTCTGAACAGAGCGGAAATTCGGCATTAAATTCGGCGCAGGAAAAACGGCGTAAATTGGCCACCAGAAACATCGTGTGTTCATCAACGGTGTAGGCATGAAATAAATCATGTTGCATCTGACCGACAATTTTGCCGAATGCCGGCAAGTAGGCGCCGAGCACACCGAGCTGATTCATCCGCCGGAATTCATGGGTAACGCCTTTAGGCTGGCGGATGATTTCCATAAAAAGACTGCGATTTTTGATATCAGCGCGAAAGCGCTTGTCGATTAAATGCAGATGGGCGTGAATTTGCCGAATGGTTGAGGCGCGGA
>JAVVFF010000062.1:0-12474 GCA_032250995.1 Methylophaga sp.
CAGCTCACCTTCATATTCACGCAATAATAAATCAAACGGACAATGTGAAGCTTTGGTCACCAATAACGCCACGCGGTAAGGTGTCTTGCTATATCGAACCGACCAGATCAGCCCCATTTCAGCAGCTAATTCGTCAAAGGCCGATTGCAATTGGTTGTGTGGCAACTGATCCTCGTCTTCAAGCTTCAGACGCATAAAATACCGGCTGTTTTCGGTATCGGTGTATTGCTGACAATGCAGAATATTATAACCGCGACTGGCAAAAAAGCCGGTAATGCCTGCCAGCAAGCCTCTCTGGTCGGCACATTGGATCAGAAATACGATGGCTTTCATGGTGTCTGGCCTGATACTAAAAAAGTGCTAAGACTAGCACTTTGCGGGTCGGTTATGAATATTCGTTGTATTTGTCGGCGCGGCCTTTAACGACATCTTTAGGGTATTTAGCGGCATTTTTTTGCATCTTACGACTGACCACAACGGATAAATCTATATCCAGATCGTGACAAAGATAGGTCAGATAAACGGCAACATCGGCAATTTCATCTTCCAATGCCTGACGTTTATCTGAGGCCAGCATAGTTTGCACCTCTTCCGGCGTACGCCACTGAAACCACTCCAGTAATTCTGCGGCCTCTATCGACAGGGAAATAGCAATGTCTTTGGGATTATGAAATTGTTCCCAGTCACGCTCACGGCGAAAGGCAAGTAATTGCTGTTTTAACGTGTCATCAATCATCATTTAAAAAACTTTCCACTGTCTGATAAAAGGCTTCGGGCTGATCAGCGTGCACCCAATGACTGGCATTGGCAATCCTCAGCAATTGCACATGACTGAACCACTGACGGATCTGCTGACGGTCTTCAGTGCCAATATAATCAGAATTACCGCCACTGATAAATAACGTTGGCTTGCTAATTGGCTCGGCTGGTGTGATTGCCTGCAGCATTGCTGGGTAATTGCAAAATAAATGATTAAGACTAACCCGCCAGGCTAGCTGACCAGTTTGCGAAGTGAGGTTCATCAGTAAAAAGCTACGCACCGCTTTATCAGGGATCAAAGTAGCCAAAGCCGCATCCACTTCACTGCGCTGATTAAACTGCGTGAGATTAACTGACATCAGATTTTTAAAAATCTGACTATGACTGTCGGCATATTGCCGCGGCGCCATATCGACAATAATGAGTTTATTAAGGCGCGTGCCATAATCCACCGCAAATTGCATAGCGACCTTGCCGCCAATTGAATGCCCCAACAAGTCAGCTTTATCTATAGCAAGCTCATCCAATACCTCAGCAATATCTGCCGCCATCAATGGATAATTTTGCTGAGGATGCTGAAAAGATCGGCCATGATTACGCAGATCAACACTGATTACCTGGCGCGTTTTCGCGAGTTGTCTGGCAATACCACGCCAGTTATCCGCCGAACCAAACAGGCCATGGATCAATAATAAGGGCGTGCCGCCCTCGCCAACGATTTGATAATGCAAGCTCATAACACTGGCAGTTTGCCGCTATAATGGTTAGCTTTCAATACAAGGTTCAAAACAATGGATGAAGTGGTTTTAATGATGTTAGTTAAACAGTATGCCGACAAGTTTGGCATTACCTTTAGTTCTAAACATCTTGATGATGACGAAAAGAAAGCCAAACTGGTTAGCCTGATGCAAGAAGCATTAGCAGGAAAACGCGGACCGGTCACGGATGCCGATTTAGCGGCATAAAAAAGCCATCGCAAGGATGGCTTTTTATACATCATTAAATAGATCAATTACAGTTTTTCAAATACCAGACAGGCATTGGTACCACCAAAGCCGAAACTGTTCGACATCACAGCTTTAATACCGGCATTATCTTGTCTTTGCTGAACAATCTTCATACCTTCAGCCTGCGGATCTAAATTATCAATATTAGCTGAAGCCGCAATAAAATCATCCTGCAACATCAGTAAGCTATAGATTGCTTCCTGTACGCCGGCAGCGCCCAAAGAGTGTCCTGACAGGGATTTGGTAGAGCCAACCCAAGGCATATTAGCTTCGGTAAATACCTGTTTAATCGCGCCCAGCTCAGCCAAATCACCTACTGGCGTACTGGTGCCATGGGCATTGATATAATCGATTTTGTCATTGCGCATAGTCGACATCGCCAAATGCATACAACGCTGGGCACCTTCACCTGATGGTGCCACCATATCGTAACCATCCGACGTCGCACCATAACCGGTTAATTCGGCATAAATCCTGGCACCACGGGCTTTAGCATGTTCATACTCTTCAAGCACCAACACACCACCACCACCGGCAATAACAAAACCATCACGATCAGCATCATAGGCCCGCGAGGCTTTTCCCGGGGTGTTGTTGTATTTGGTCGACAACGCGCCCATGGCATCGAATAATGAGCTCATGGTCCAATGTTCTTCTTCAGCACCACCGGCAAACACCACATCTTGTTTGCCTAGCTGAATTTGCTCCATGGCATTACCTATACAATGGGCACTGGTCGCACAAGCCGAAGACATCGAATAATTAACACCTTTGATTTTAAACGGTGTCGCCAGACAAGCTGAAGTGGTGCTGCCCATCACCTGCGTGACCCGATAGGGACCAATGCGTTTTAGGCCTTTTTCGCGAAGAATATCAGCGGCTTCAACTTGATTCGATGAAGAAGCGCCGCCAGACCCCATCACTAAGCCAGTGCGGGGATTAGAAACATCAGCTTCCGTTAACCCTGAATCGGCAATAGCTTGTTGCATAGCGATGTAGGCATAAGACGCCGCATCCCCCATAAACCGCAATACTTTACGATCAATATAGTCTTTAAAGTCGATATCAAAAAAGCCGGCGACATGACTACGAAAGCCCATATCAGCATAAACTTGTTTAAACTTGATGCCAGACCGGCCCAAACGTAACGACTCGCTCACGCTGGCCGCATCTAAACCAAGACAGGAGGTAATCCCCATACCGGTTACTACTACACGTCGCATTGTCATATTCTAAAAATCATCCGTGGAAGTAAATAAACCAACCCGCAGATCTTTGGCAACATAAATTTCGCGGCCATCAACCGACACTGTGCCATCGGCAATTGCCAGTACCAGTTTTCGGGAAATCACCCGTTTTAAGTCAATTTTATAAGTTACTTTTTTCGCTGTTGGCAACACTTGCCCGGTAAATTTTACTTCACCTGAGCCCAATGCCCGGCCACGTCCGGGATTACCATCCCAGGCCAGAAAAAAGCCAACCAGTTGCCACATGGCATCCAATCCCAAGCAGCCTGGCATAACCGGATCGCCAGGAAAATGACAATCAAAAAACCACAGATCCGGATGAATATCAAGTTCGGCAATGATCTGTCCCTTATCGTAGGCGCCCCCGTTATTGGCGATATGACTGATACGATCCATCATCAGCATGTTCGGGATGGGCAGTTGGGCATTGCCGGGACCGAACATTTCACCGTGACCGCACTGCAATAGCTCCTCGTAGGAAAATGATGCTTGCTTACTCATGAAAACTCTTAATTATCCCCTCAATTGGGCACGTAATGATAGCACGAACCACCGCGCCGCAGAAAAGCCCCGGATTTGTCAAAAAAAAGCCACAGTCGACCGACCGTGGCTATATGCAATGACCGAAATATTGTTAGTTGTTAGCAACTGTCGTTGACGCTTCTGGCGCCTGAACTTCTAAACCTTCCAGTAATAATCCAATACTGTTTAAAATCCGAAACATAGCAAAACTCTCGTCATACCGTGCTTCAGTCAGTGAAATCCGTGACCGGAACAACTCGTTTTCTGAATCCAATAAATCCAGTAATGTCCGCTGGCCTAAGCTGAACTGTAATTGGTAGGCATCACGGGTTTTTTCTGCGGATTGTGCATAGCTTTCGAAATAAGCCATTTGATTACGCACTGTTTGCAACGCATTCCAAGATAAACGCGTACTTTCTTCAACCTGACGGTGAGTGTTATTGCGGATTTCTGCCGCTTGATTGATTAACGCTGCAGTTTCTTCGCGGCGAGCCAAATCTCGACCACCATTATAAAGGTTGTAACGTAGTCTTAACATTGCCTGAAAATCGCGATCTGAGCCAGGGACAGCATCGATATTATTATCCTGACGGGCACCAACTTCAAAATCCAACCGCGGAAAAAATGGCGCTAACGCAGTGTCATGTTGATAATTGGCAGACACCACATCGGCATTCGCCGATTTCAGCGTGGGATGATTATTAATAGCGATCGCAATCGCTTCTTCAACTGATGGCGGGATCAAGCTAGCAGGTGATTCTGGATCGCTGAGCGATGTTGGCATGACACCAACCACCCGCAGGTAATTGGTCTCGGCATCACGCAAATTACTTTGCTCGGCCATCAAATTAGTTTCTGCCAACGCCAGCCGGCCTAAACTCTGATCGACATCAGCGCGACGACCTACACCACGCTCAGAACGCAATATGATTTGATCATGAGTACGTTGATGTGCTTCTAGGTTATCTTGCGCCAATTCGACAATTTTTTGTCGACGTAATACATTCAGATAAGCTTCAATCGCTTCCAGCGCAGTATTTTCTGCGGCGCTATAGACGGTAAATGCTCGTGAATTGGTACGCGCTTTTTGACGACTGACTTCATTTGCGGTCATCATGCCATCAAATAACATCTGCCGAGCGTTTAGGCTGGCTTCATTACGGTTTAAACCAACATTATCACCATTTTGCGGATTATTGCGGGTTGCCGGATTATTGGTCCGTTCATAACCGGTGCCGAGGCCGAGATCCAACGTTGGAAAATAGCCGGCCCTCGCCTGATCAATTTCTTTTGATACGGCATTACGCTCGTGTACTGCCGACAAAATATCTGGATTCGTTTTTAAAGTAATACCAACTGCCTCTCGTAACGTCTCAGCAGATGCCACATTTATAAAAGCAAACATTGGGATGGCGAAAATTAACCTTTTCATAATGCATATCCTATTAACTATGAACCGTGTTGTTTGCGGCATCCCCTCACACAACACAAAATTATTAACCAAACTTAATATTTAAATTTTCCATTGATTACACTGAAACCAAGTATATGCCTATATTCAATGCAACAAAACTATCGTAAATCGCGAAATACAATGGCCAGCGACAGACGATCCGGCAGATTCATTTTTTGAAATATTGTTGTTAAATGTGCTTTCACGGTACGCTCGGTAATATTCATTTTTCGGGCAATCATTTTATTGGTGGCGCCATGGCTGACCAGTGTTGCCACTTCCCGCTCTTTAGGCGATAGACTGTCAGCGGCTTCCCGGTGGGCATCATCGATTTTTGGCGCATGATTCAATTCATCGATCAGATCACTAATCAAATGTCGTTCCACCCAGACTTCCCCCTGCAAAATCAGCTGAATGGCAATGCGCAACTTTTCCAGCGGTAAGTCTTCATTAAAATAACCGCGGGCACCCAGCTTTAAAGCGGCAATTTGCATCGCTACCGGCAATTGCGGGCCAACAATCAAAATCCGGCTATTGGGCGCTGCCACTTTTAAAGCCGCCATCACATCGGCTTGCTGTGAGTCCAGCAGACTTTGCTGACAAATTAACATCTCGGCAGCGTGTACCGACACGGCTTGTTGCAAAGCATAAATATCACGATAAGCAAAACACAAATAGTCTTTATTCAGCGCAGCACTAATCTCCCGCGCTTTACTGGCATCAGCAAAGGCAAGATATACCCGGGTCTGATTGGTTAAATGCTGATTCATTTCAACACCCATACTTTAGCGTTCCCGCAGGGCTTCATTTTTGGCTTTCAAGATGGGTTTAAGCAAATAATCCATCACCGTTTTTTTGCCGGTCAGAATATCCACAGTGGTGGTCATCCCGGGAATAATTTCCAAATTACCTTTATTGCTTTTAATCTGATTTTCATTGGTACGTAAATATATCAGATAAAAACTTTCATCCTTGTCATTTGTAATAGTATCAGCACTGATACGTTCCAGTTTGGCTGGTAAACCACCATAGATTGAAAAATCGTAAGCGGTAAATTTCACCATGGCATCTTGCCCTGGTCGTAAAAAAGCAATATCTGCCGGCCGAATATGGGCTTCAACTAACAAATTTTCTTCCACTGGTACAATTTCCACCAAATCTTCACCGGGCTGGATCACACCGCCCACAGTATTAACTAATATGCGCTTAATAGTACCTTTGACCGGTGAACGCACCTCGGTTCTGGTCACCCGATCTTTAAGTGCTGAGGTGGTTTCTTCGGTGCGATTAAACTCGGCTTTAACTTCACTGAGTTCACGGGCGGCTTCGGTCTGAAAGCGTGCCCGTTCTTCGGCAATTTTACGGTTAACTTCATTTAAAGCCGATTGAATCCGGGGAATGGCCAGTCGATTAGCATCCATTTCACCGCGTAAATCATTAACGGTCCGTTTCAGTCGCAGAATTTCCACTTCAGACATCACGCCTTGTGCCACTAGAGGCTCAGACATGGTTAATTCCTGATTACTGAGCTCGTAACTACGCTGTAACTGCTGCTGTTTGGCACGCCGCTCTACCAACTCCTGCTGACGTTGCTCTGCTTGCTGTTGCAACACACTAATCGTACTTTCTAAACGACGCTGTCTCGAAGCATAAAGATCTTGTTCCTCAGCAGCTAAAACAGGTTGTTCGAATAATAATTTTTCCGGCAACACCAGTGGCTTACCTTCACTTTCCGCTTCCAGCCGGGCAACGCGCGCCATTAACTCCCAGTATTTAAGCTGCGTTTCACGAAAAGACGATGAAAACCGGGTATCGTCAATTTTCATCAAAATATCACCCTTATTCACCAGTTGACCTTCGGCAACCAATATTTCGCTGACAATACCACCTTCCAAATTTTGCACTACCTGCAAACGACTGGGCGGCACAACCTTACCTTCGCCGCGAGTGACTTCATCAATTTCTGTGACATTGGCCCACCAGCCAGCACAGATAAAAAATAACACCGTCAGAAATAATAATGAATGGCCGCCGCGATGTGTCGACTCCATCGTCGCCGAGCTGACCTCAGACATAAATTCAACATCATCAGGATGAGTACGTTTAAACAATCCCATGTTTAGCCCTTTGAAACCCGAATATGGCCACTTTTCAGTGCCGTCATGATCTGCTCACGGGGCCCATCCGCCACCAAGCGACCCTGATCCATCACCATAATTCTATCAACCAGACTCAATAACGATGCCCGATGCGTGACCAGAAACAACGTTTTTTCTTTGATAACTTCAGATAATTTCGCTTTAAATCGCTCTTCAGTGCTGTTATCCATGGCATTGGTCGGCTCATCAAGCACCAATACCGGCGGATCGGTTAATAAAGCCCGGGCAACCGCCACACTTTGTCGCTGACCTCCCGACAGACCTTCACCACGTTCACCCACCGGCATATCAAAGCCAGCCGGATGCCGATTCACAAAATCGGTCACGCCGGCAATTTCAGCGGCGCGTAACACCGCGGTATCTTCAGCAAACGGCGCGCCCATCGCGATATTGTCCCGGATGCTGCCAAAAAACAGCACCACATCTTGTGGTGCATAGCCCATACTGCGTCGTAAATCGACTGGATCAATCTGCCGGATATCGGTGTTATCGAGCAAAATAGAACCTTCTAAAGGGTCATACAAACCCAGCAGTAATTTTTCAATAGAACTTTTCCCGGATCCAATCCGGCCAATAACAGCGACTTTTTCACCAGGATTAATTTTAAAACTGACTTCGGTTAAGGCGTCCATTGGCTGTTCCGGATAACGAAAGCTGACTTTCTTAAATTCAATGCCCCCCTTAAACGTCGGCCGATGCAGATATTCACGGCCGCTGGGCCGCTCAATCGGCAGGTTCATCATTGAGTTCAAGGAACTGAGCGCCGCTTTAGAATGATGATAACGCGTCAATATCGCCGCCAGCTGACTCATCGGCGCCAGTGCCCGTCCGGTTAAAATGGTGCTGGCAATCAACGCGCCCATGGTGATTTCATTTTCGCTAATCAAATAAACGCCATAGACCACCACCGCGATCGTTGTCATTTGCTGGACAAAGCTGGTTAAATTAATCGCCGTCGTTGATAACAAGCGGGCCCGCTGACTGTAACGGGCAATAAAGCCAATGGTCTGCTCCCATTTGCGCTGAATGGGCGCTTCAGCACCAATACTTTTAATGGTTTCCAATCCGGTCAACGTTTCTATCAGGGTGGCGCTTTTCTGTCCGGAGTGACGGAACAATTGCTGAATGGTGCGACCAAGAGGAATTTGAATAATCAGGCTGATTAAAATGGTGATGGGGATCACTGCCAGCGGGATATAGGCCAGATTGCCAGCCAGCATCCAAATCACGGCAATAAATAAAAATGCAAACGGCAAGTCAATCAGCGTCGTTAACGTCGCCGAGGTAAAGAAATCCCGGAATGATTCAAACTCTTGCATGTTGTTCGCAAATGAACCCACAGAATTTGATCGAGATGACATTTTGATGCCCATTACCCGTTCAAAAATGGTTGATGACAACATCACATCGGCGCGTTTACCGGCCATATCAATAAAATAGCCCCGCAGCGTCCTGAGCAGAAAATCAAACACAAATACCGTGGCAACACCAATCGCCAATACCCACAAAGTTGACAAGGCATGGTTTGGCACCACCCGATCATAGACATTCATAATAAATAACGGTGAAGCCAATGCGAATAAATTGACTAGGATAGATGCGACGAAAACCTCGCTGTAAATCGGCCAAAAACGCATGATGGTGCTCCAAAACCAATGACCCGCTCTCGGTACGGAAGTGGTTTGGGTACGTTTATCGAAATGATGTGCGGGCTTGATAAAAATCGCGTAGCCGCTGTACTGTTTTTCCAGATCGTTGAGTTGAACGTCCGTTTCGCCGCTGCCGGTTTCCGGGAAAATCACCGTTGCGGTTTTACCTTTAACGGCAGTCAGAATGCAGGCCGTGGTGTTTTCCAGCAATAATACTGCCGGCAACACCAGCGATGAAATTTTTCGTAAAGGCCGTTTAACGGTTTTAGACGATAAGCCGGCGCGTTCCGCGGCGCGGCTGAACAAACCCGGGCTCAGTTTGTTATCAATCAGTGGCAAACCAGCCACCAGTGAATCCGCACTGTGTGGTTTATTAAGCATTTTGGCGAGCAATAACAAACAGCCCAATAGCGGATCATCAAGCGTCTGTCGACCTTGCTCCGTATTCCATTGCCCTTTGTCGTTAAGTTTGATGACTTGCTCGGTTTCCATCAAAATCCATTGCTACAGACGAAAAATGTGAAGAGTGTCACAGTTTTTGACTTTACTGTAAAGTCATTCACCCTTAACCTCAACAATAGCTTATAACATCGCATAATTACAGGGAATAATCTATATGGCCTACGTTCACCGCGATCCACAGGGACACATTATTGCCGTGTTTGATACACCGCAAGCCGATGCCAGTGAATATCTGTCACCTAACGCTCCGGAATTATTAAATTTTTTGAGTCAGAATGCTGATCCAAGTGCTGCCCGCACTATATTATCAAGTTCAGATCTGGCCCTGATCCGGGTATTGGAAGATTTAATCAATACTTTGATCGACAAAGGCGTGATTTTATTTACCGACCTGCCGCCGGCGGCACGCGAAAAACTCGCCAATCGCGAAAAAATCCGTGATCATTTAAGTAGTCTGGAAAACTTGATGAACGAAGATCAGGGACTACTCTGAAGATCAGACTATTTTTTCGGTCGGCGGCGGGTGATCTGCTGACGTTTTTCCTGCTGCTTCTGATTGGGCTGCAGTTGTCGGTCACGAAACGGATTGTCGCTGGTTTTAAATTCTACAATCACCGGCGTGCCGTGCAGTTTTAACGCTGTGCGAAAATAATTCTCCAGATAACGCCGATAACTTTGCGGCGTCGATTCTGTTTGATTACCGTGAATAATAATCCGCGGCGGATTTTTACCGCCCAGATGCGCGTAGCGAAATTTAATACGCCGGCCGTTAACCAGTGGCGGCGGATGATCAGCAACAGCATCTTCCAAAGCCCGGGTTAATCGCGGCGTCGGGATCTTGGTCAGCGCAGAGCCATAAGCTTGTTTTACCGATTTAAGTAATAGGCCCACACCACTGCCATGCAACGCTGAAATAAAATGGGTTTTGGCAAAACTCAAAAATGGCAGACGTCGTTCGATATTGGTGGCCACCCATTCGCGTTCTTGTTTTTCCAAACCATCCCATTTATTGATAGCAATCACCACGGCCCGGCCACTTTCAATAATCAAGCCGGCTAAATGCAGATCCTGCTCGACAATACCTTCCTGCGCATCCAGTACCAGCAGCACCACATTAGCAACTTCAATAGCCTGCAGGGTTTTGACAATGCTGAACTTTTCCAGCGCCTCAGATACCTTTGAACGTCGACGGACTCCGGCAGTGTCAATCAAAATATAGTGGGTATCATCTTTTTCAAAGGGAATATAAATACTGTCACGGGTCGTACCCGGTTCATCAAACGCCACCACCCGCTCTTCACCCAGCAAGCGATTGACCAACGTTGATTTACCAACATTAGGCCGGCCGACAACCGCCAACCGGATTCGGCCATCATCTACATCGGCAACCTCATCTTCAGATGGATCTTCAACTGCCGACGGTAATGCGTTAACAACCCGCCTCAATAAGCCATCAATACCACGGCCCTGAGATGCTGAAATAACTTCTGGCTCGCCCATACCCAGTGAATAAAAATCCGCCGCGGCAATTTCCCGCTGTTCGCCTTCGGTTTTATTGATAATCAGCATCACTGGCTTGCCAACATTACGCAGCAACTGAGCGATTAAATCATCAGAAGGCGAGCGACCATGACGACCATCCACCATAAATAAAATAAAATCGGCTTCATCGATGGCCAACTGCGCCTGCTTGCGCATCAGTTCTGCCATATTGTCGGTCTGATCAGTGAGACCGCCGGTATCAATCAGGATAAACTCGGCATCTTCATGACGTACCTGGCCATAAATACGATCCCGGGTCAGACCGGCAAAATCGGCCACCAGCGCATCACGCCTGCGGGTTAAGCGATTAAATAAAGTCGATTTGCCGACATTCGGACAGCCCACCAGGGCAACAACTGCTTTCACTTATGGGGTCTCAATGGCGGTTAAACGACCGTCGCGGCTCATCACATACAAAATGCCGTTAGCAACCATCGGCTGGCTGGTAATCGCTACATCATTTAATTCCTGACGGGCGACAAAACGACCATCCGAGCGGGCCAGCCAATGTAAATAACCTTCCAAATCGCCGACCACAATATAATCACCAACGATGGCCGGCGCAGTGACATTACGCCGCAATAAACGGGTTTGCCGCCACAACGAGTCGCCACTGCCGTCTTGAATTGCCCAGACATAGCTTACTTCATCAGTAATATAAACTGCCTCACCCTGGGCTACATCAAAACCCTTTTTTGAAGAAATTTCACGACTCCACTGCTGGTTACCAGTTTCGATATCAAAGGCCGCTAAATTTCCCTGATAAGCTGCCACGTAAACTACGTTATTGACAATTTTCAAATCGGCATCAATATCAACCAGCCGTTCCAGTTCGGTTCGGCCCCGCGGCACAGCGACACTTTTTTCCCAGATAACTTTACCGTCAGTTAATGACAAGGCAACCAGTTTGCCATTGTCATAGCCGGCCAGCGCCCGGTCACCGATGATCAGCGGCGCACTGACACCGCGCAAACTGAGTAGTGGCACACTGCGCTGATAATTCCACAGCACCTTACCGTCATTGGCAGATAATCCGGTTACTCGGCCATCGGCGGTCCGTACAACCACGATATTTTCATTGGCTTTGGGTGGCGCCAGTACTTCACTGGTTAAACGCTGACGCCAGAGAATGTCACCATTTTGCTCATCAAGGGCAATTACCTCCCCCTGCTGGGAACCGATCAAAATTTTGCCGGCACCACCACCGACACCAGCGGCTACCGTGACTTTCAATTTTTGACGCCAAACGCTGCGACCATTTGCTGCCTGATAACTACGGACATCACCGGTGGCATCAACCGTAAAAATATGCTCATTCTGTAGCCAAGGTGATAAATCAGCATAGGCACTTTCAGTGCCATCACCGGTATTTTCCTGCCACAAAATATTGGGTTCAAATTCGGCCGCAAATTCAATCAGCGGTTCCGGCGATGCTTCGAAGGTTTCCTCGACAAACAAATACTCAATAGCACCACAGCCGCTAAGCGAACCCAGAATAAGTGAAACTGAAAAAAACTGTTTTATGCTCATTGGACCGCCACATCATCGCGTTTCATTTCCAGTAAGCCATAGCGCGGGTCATTGCTGCTGAGGCTGTTAAGCGCACGCTGATAGGCTTGATGTGCTTGTTCAGCCGAATTCTGAGCGGCATAAATATCACCCTGCAATTCAGCA
>JAVVFF010000195.1:0-2154 GCA_032250995.1 Methylophaga sp.
GGGCTGGCCTGATAACTCCAGACATTGGGCAATAAACTGACTGACCGAGGTTTTACCATTAGTGCCGGTGACGGCAATCAATGTCATATCTTTACTGGGCTGACCATAAAATCGATCACCTATCAGGCTAATCTGCTGATCCAAATCTGTAATTTTGATAACTGGCACATTGACATCAACCGGCTGCGCAACATCAATAACAATTACTGTGACACCGGCGGCAATGGCCTGATCGATATGTTGCTGGCGTATTGCCGGATCCTTAGCACTGGCAATAAACAGGCTATCAGGCTGCACACGGCGGCTATCCATACTGATAGCGGCCACTTGAACAGTGTCGGCCAACGGCTCGGCAATACCCTGAATTAACTGATTCACCACGATCATTGATTGGCCACCAGTAATTGATTGCTTGGCAAGGCATCAGGAGCTATATTTAATAAACGCATGGCGCCGGTCATCACTTCAGCAAATACCGGTGCGGCCACTGCACCACCGTAATATTCATCTTTGCTGGGCGAATCAATCATCACTACCATCGCCAGACGGGGATCGCTGGCCGGGATCAAACCGGCAAATACTGATTGGTAATCAGCTTCGGTATAACCACCGGCATTGGCTTTTTTAACTGTCCCGGTTTTGCCGGCAACCCGATAATTCTGTACCGCCGCCCGGGTGGCGGTACCAGCCGGTAATGTCGTTAACTCCATAAAGCCGCGCACAGTTTGCATCAAATCTTTATTAAACACGCGCCGGCCCGGCATTGGCTCATCTTGTTTGATAAAGGTGACGTCCCGCAAAATGCCATTACTGCCAATCACGGTATAGGCGCGTGCCAGTTGCAGTGCATTGGTCACGAGGCCATAGCCATAAGCTAAGGTTGCCCGATCCAAAGTCCGCCAATCACGGGGATCCGGCAGATAACCTTCAGCTTCTCCGGGGAAATAGGCGCCTGTTGGCGCGCCCAGACCAAAAGCTGCAAAATCCTGCCACAAATCATCTGGCTCCAGCGCTAGGGCAATTTTGCTGGCGCCGATATTGCTGGATTTTTGAATCAGGGTGGCCAGATCGATTTTGCCATAATCACGAAAATCTTTAATTGAATGACCAGCAACGCGAAACACCCCTGGATGGGTGTTGATAATGCTATCGAGATCAAATAAACCCGATTTCATACCACTAACCACGGTAAACGGTTTAACCGTTGAACCCGGCTCAAATAAATCGGTGACCGCCCGGTTACGCAGATCACTGCTGCTCAGGCCGGCACGATTATTGGGATTAAATGCGGGCTGATTGGCCATCGCCAGTACTTCGCCGGTTTTAACATCGACAATCACTGCTGTTCCCGCGACAGCACCATGCGCTTTAACCGCATTTTTCAGCGCGTTGTAGCTCAGATACTGTAAGCGCAGATCTAAACTTAACTTCAGGTTTTCACCGGCTTTGGCAGCACGAATTTGTTCACCGCCGCCAACAAAATTACCTTTGCTGTCACGCACCATACGTTTTAAACCCGGCACACCGGTTAGCACCGGCTCATAAACCAGTTCCAATCCTTCCTGACCGACATCATCAATATTGGTAAAGCCAAGCACATGGGCGCTGACTTCAGCGGTTGGATAATAGCGTTTATATTCACGCTGCAAGGCAACGCCGGGAATTTTCAGTTGTTGCACTTTTTGCGACAGCGCCGGCGTAATCCGGCGTTTAACATAGACAAATTCACGGCCAGCGTTATTGAGGATTTTTTGCTGAATAGCGTCCAGGCGAACATCAAGCATCTTCGCCAACTTATCTAAATTCGGCTGATCAACTTGCGTTACCTGGGGATTGATCCACACCGAATGCACCGGCGTACTAATCGCCAGCGGTTCGCCGTGCCGATCCAAAATCATGCCGCGATGCGCTACCACCGGTACATTACGTAAATGTCGGGCATCACCCTGATCACGCAGAAATTGGTTATTGAGGATCTGGATATCAACCAGCCGCCACAGCAAACCCAGCACAATCAGTACAAAACTGATACGCACCAGAGTCAGCCGCCAGCCGCTGACTTGCATCACCGATTTAGCGCGGCTCATGGCATCACCATAACGGTGTTATCGGCGGTCGGCGCCTGCATATTCAGTTGAGTGCGGGCTTGTTGTT
>JAVVFF010000196.1:0-2144 GCA_032250995.1 Methylophaga sp.
TATACCGAGTCATCATGCTGCTCAAAAAATAACCACCAAAGATCAACAGCCCCTAAAGTGCCGGGTCAAATGCAGGCATCTGCAAGATTGACGTTTCGTTAATTTTTGAACGCCGATATTTTTCGAATCAGATAAAAAGCTAATACGGCAAATAAAGCGCCGGCGAAATTGAACACAATATCAAGCGCCATGTTGTAGTAACCGCCGACATTATTATCGGGCACCGTCAGCACGGCGATAAATTCAATAATCTCATTGATCGCACCCACGCCCATTGCAGCAGTAACGGCAATAAAGCCAATCAGAATCTGGCTGTGCCGGTTGCCAAAGTAATTGCGCAGTAGATTCAGAAACAATAGCGTAACCACAGCATACAGATAAGCATGTACAAACTGATCAAATTTGAGAATATACAGATCATCGCCACCATCAAATAATGGCAGCATCTGCCAGTTATAAAGCACACCATCCGCCGTTGGCATACTGCCGCCCAGCATATGCATTAATCCCCATAACGACAGACCAGCGAGGATGTAAGCCGGGACTTGGGTTTTGTCGAGCGTGCCGTAAAGCAGGGCAAAAATTAAGACAATAACGCCGACATATGCAAGAAATTCAACATTAAAATGCAACATGAAGTACGCAGAAAATGCTGCGGTATAAAGCACCGTGAATGCCAGGATTAGTTTTTCTGATAGTGAAAAATTCATATTAATCATAAGCCTGTAATTCAATTGTGGTGAACAGTTTTGTTACGACAGTATGACTTTAAGTAATTGCGTGGCTTATCTAATAAAGTCATCTTTGGTTAGTAGTAGTCCAATATTACGCTCAGGCGAATGATTTAGGTACACTGACCTGACCTCTGCCTCCTGAGAGAAGCTACTAGTAATGAAATCTGCCAAAACTACCTTTCTTAAATATCGTACTCTGCTGATCTGGATTGTCAGCATTTTGATGTTGTATACCCTGATAGGCTTTTTGCTGTTGCCCTGGCTGGCCGAACGCCAACTGGAGAAGCTAACACAAGACAGGCTGGGCGCTAAGGCCAGTGTCGAAAAAATTCACTTTAATCCCTATACCTTTGAAGCGTCGCTGGACAAGCTGCAACTCTCCAACGGTCAGGGTGAGTCGCTGGCGTTGTGGGATCGGCTTTATCTCAATCTGCAGCCGTTGCAGTTATTCCAGCGCAAACTGCGGATTGAAACAATCACTGTTGATGCGCCCGAGCTACATTTTCGGCGTTACTCGGCCAGCGAAAATACCCTGACCCGCTTGGCTGATAGCTGGAATGCGACTGCTGAAAACGAGCCAGCCCAGGAGAACACGCAAGAGACAGAAAGCAGTGATCAGGGTGATCCATTTTTCACGCTGGAAATCGGTGCTTTCAACTATAACGACGGTCAATTGGCTTACCGTGATGATATGCCTGAAACGCCGTTTAAAACTGTACTGAGTCCCATTAACATTCATCTGGATAACTTTTCAACTGCGGCCGGACAGGCTGCCAGCCAAGATCTGGTTATTGCCCTGGAAAACGACGCCAAACTGACTTTGAACGGCAGTATGGTGCTGACACCGTTGCAATTTACTGGCGAAGTTACGCTGCAGAATTTCAGTCTGCAGACACCATATCGTTATCTGCAGGACCAACTACCATTTGAACTGCAGGACGGCCGGTTGGATTTACAGTTGGCCTATGATGCGGACTTGGCCGACACCGTGCGTGTTGAACTGAGTGAAATCAATGTGGATTTGTCCGGATTCAGTCTTAATCATCCCGGCGAATCAGCGGCCTTGTTGCAGGGCGGGACACTGACCGCCAGCAATGGACGGTTTGTTTTTCCCGATAACCAGTTAAGCCTTGATAACGTTGCTGTTGCGGATTTTCAGCTGGCAGCATCACGAAACAGCGAGGGTGAACTCAATTGGTTGCAGACCTTTGCGCCATTACTTGAAGGCGGCGAAGACGAGCAAGCCGAAGACGGTGAATCGCCGCTGCAACTCAATATCGCTAATCTGCAAATCATCAATACGGCGCTGACACTTGCCGATCAACAACCCGAGAATCCAATCAATCTCGGCTTGATGCTGTCTGCGGAGATGCAGGATTTCAGTCTGGCAGCCGATCAGCAAATGCCTTT
>JAVVFF010000063.1:0-12390 GCA_032250995.1 Methylophaga sp.
TCTGGTGCAACGGCATGGTCGTCCACCCGAGGCACAAGCCGAAGATTTAACTGATTGTGGCTTTGCGGTATTAGCTTACGGCAAGCTCGGTGGCCTGGAGCTGGGTTATGGTTCGGATCTGGATCTGGTATTTGTATTTGACGATAGCCGTCAAGGCATGACCGATGGTGCTAAACCGGTCGATTTAATGGTGTTTTATACCCGGCTGGCGCAACGCATGATTCATGTGATGTCGACAGTGACCTCCGGCGGTACTTTATACGAAGTTGATACCCGGTTACGGCCCAGAGGTAATTCGGGTTTGCTGGTCACTCCCCTCAGTGGTTATGCCGATTATCAGCACAGTGAAGCCTGGACCTGGGAACATCAGGCGCTGGTGCGGGCCCGTTGCGTATTAGGCGATCAGCCGTTGGCTGGAAAATTCGCCGATATTCGCCAGCAAGTTTTGAGCAAAAAACGTGACAGCAAAGCCCTGGCCATTGAGGTCGCAGAGATGCGGCAAAAAATGCGCCAGCAGTTGGACAAATCGACCGCAACCCTGTTTGACTTAAAACAAGGCATCGGCGGTATCACTGATATTGAGTTTTTAGTGCAATATGCGGTATTAGCCTGGTCGGCAGACTTGCCTGAACTGATGGTTTACACCGATAATATCCGGATTTTGGATGCATTGGCAGCGACCGGTAAACTGAACGCCGATGAGAATACGATGCTCGCCGATGCCTATCGTTATTATCGCAGCGAAGCGAACCACTGTGTATTGCAGGAACAGCCGACTTTGGCACCCTTTGCCAGCGTTGAAAACTTCCGGCGGCAGGTCGAAAAAATTTGGCAACGCTGGCTAGCAGTCTGTCAAACTTAAGATGTTTCTACTGCGGAAAAGCCGAATTTGGCCATTTTTTGTGCGCTTGCTCGTTAAAGAGAACGACTATTCTCCTCACAAGCGCACAAAAACTGACTCAAATCGGACTTTCCCTCGCGACGAAAACTTAATTTCGACAGACTGCTAAGTCAGTCTTAATTTAAACAAAACGGAAACAATTATGGCAGCAGTAACAATGGCAGATCGGGACGGCGTTATCTGGTTAGATGGCGAATTCGTGCCATGGCGCGAGGCCAAAGTGCATGTCTTGACGCATACATTGCACTACGGCATGGGCTGTTTTGAAGGTGTACGGGCCTATAAAACAGATGCCGGTACCGCGATTTTCCGTTTACAGGAACACACTAATCGTCTGTTTCGCAGTGCCAAAATTCTTGGTATGAAAATGCCCTTTGATAAAGATACGCTGAATCAGGCGCAGCGTGATGTGGTGCGTGACAATAAGCTGGAATCAGCTTATATCCGGCCGATGGTGTTTTACGGATCAGAAGGTATGGGTATTCGCGCTGATAATCTGAACACCCATGTGATGGTCGCGGCTTGGCACTGGGGTTCGTACTTGGGTGAAGAAAATATGAATCGTGGTATTCGCATCAAAACCTCATCGTTTACCCGTCATCATGTCAATATCACTATGTGTAAAGCCAAGGCCAACGGCAATTACATGAATTCGATGATGGCGTTGCAAGAAGCGGTCAATGACGGTTATGACGAAGCGTTGTTGCTGGATACCCAGGGTTTTGTGACCGAAGGCAGTGGTGAGAATTTCTTTATGGTGCGTGATGGTGTTTTATACACACCGGAACTGACCTCGGCGTTAGAAGGTATTACCCGCGATACCGTCATTAAACTCGCCAACGATATTGGTCTGAAAGTGGTTGAAAAACGTATCACCCGCGATGAAGTGTATATCTGCGATGAAGCGTTTTTTACCGGCACTGCCGCTGAAGTCACGCCAATTCGTGAGCTTGATAACCGGCCGATCGGTGAGGGAAGTCGCGGCCCGATTACCGAACAGTTGCAAAGTATGTATTTCGACCAGGTCTATGGTCGCAGCGAATATTACCGCGATTGGAACACCCTGGTTTAAGCAACACAGATTTTTTGAGGTTTTAAATGGCAGGTCATAGTAAGTGGGCAAACATTCAGCATCGTAAAGGTGCGCAGGATGCCAAACGCGGCAAATTGTTTACCCGGCTGATCCGCGAAATTACCGTCTCGGCACGGATGGGCGGCAGTGATCCGGCAACCAATCCGCGGTTAAGAGCCGCGATTGATAAAGCGCTGGGCAGTAATATGACCAAGGATGTCATTGAGCGGGCCAGTAAACGCGGCGCCGGTGAGTTGGAAGGTACGGCTTACGAAGAAGTCCGTTATGAAGGTTATGGTCCCAGTGGCATCGCCATTATGGTCGATTGTATGACCGATAATCGTAATCGTACCGTTGCCGAAGTGCGCCATGTGTTTAGCAAACGCGGCGGCAATATGGGCACCGATGGCTGCGTCGCCTTTATGTTTAATCAAAAAGGTATTATCAGCCTGGCACCGGGTTTTGATGAAGATGCCGTAATGGAAGTGGCACTGGAAGCCGGCGCCGAAGATATTGTCAGCAATCAAGACAGTTCCATTGATGTGTTCACCACGCCGGATGATTATGCAACGGTCAAAGATGCGCTGGATGCTGCTGGTTTTGAGGCGCAATCAGCCGAAGTGACCATGCATCCTGATAATACGGTCAGTCTGGATTTGGAAGATGCCCAAAAGGCCATTGCGATGATCGACGCGTTTGAAGAATTGGATGATGTACAACAAGTCTATTCCAATGCCGATTTCTCTGATGAGGTGATGGCACAGCTTAGCTGAGCCTGCTATGTCACGCATTCTAGGTGTTGACCCCGGCTCGCGAAAAACTGGCTTTGGCATCATTGAATTGCAGGGCAAACAGATAAAGCATGTTATCAACGGCCGGTTATTAGTGGGTGATGGCGATTTTGCCGATCGTTTAAAACAAATTTTTGATGGTCTGACCGATCTGATTCAACGCTACCAGCCGGAGATCATGGCCGTGGAAAAAGTGTTTTTACATAAAAATGCCGACTCCGCCTTAAAGCTGGGACAAGCCCGCGGTGCCGCGATATGTGCCGGAGTCAGCCAAAACCTGATTATTCATGAATACTCTGCTACCCAAATCAAAAAAGCCGTAGTCGGTAATGGCCACGCCCAAAAAGATCAAGTGCAGTATATGATGTCGGTCATCTTGCAACTCAATGAATCACCGGCTGAAGATGCTGCTGATGCGCTGGCCTGCGCGATTACGCATGCCAATCATGCAAGTCTGGGTATGGCCAGTAAATTACCAGAAGGCATGCGCAGCAGCCGTCGCCGTGGAGGACGATACAGCCGATGATCGGACGTTTAACCGGTATTGTCATTGAAAAACAACCTCCGGAATTGGTGCTGGACGTGCGTGGGGTGGGTTATGAATTATCAGCGCCAATGTCGACTTTTGTGAACCTGCCCGCATTGAATGAAACAGTCAGTCTGTATACTCACCTCGTCGTGCGCGAGGATGCACAATTACTCTATGGATTTGGCACGGCGCGCGAGCGTTTATTGTTTCGCAGCCTGCTAAAGGTTAATGGTGTTGGCGCCAAATTAGCATTGACCATTTTGTCTGGCAGTGATGTTGATACCTTTGCCCGCAGTGTGCAAGAAGGTGATACCGACAGTTTGATACGCTTGCCGGGGGTTGGTAAAAAAACCGCCGAACGCTTAATTATAGAAATGCGTGATCGCCTTAAAGAAGTGGGCAATGCCATGGGCTTGGACAGCAGTGTCACTCAGGCGATGCCAGACCGTCATGGTGCACGTAATGAAGCAACTGAAGCTTTGGTTGCGCTGGGTTACAGAGTTGCAGAGGCAGATAAAATGATCCGCAGTATTGATGCCGAAGGTATGAGTACGGAACAAATTATCCGGCAGGCCTTACAAAGAAGCTGATGATGGAAGAACGCTTTATTACCCCTGCCTCAGCCCCTGATGAAGAACGTCATGACCGGGCGATCCGGCCGGTACGGCTCAGTGATTATATCGGTCAGCCAGCGGTGCGCGAGCAAATGGATTTATTTGTCTCAGCGGCACGTAATCGTAATGAGGCACTGGACCACACCTTAATCTTTGGCCCGCCCGGCCTTGGCAAAACTACCTTAGCGCACATTATAGCTAACGAAATGGGTGTTAATTTACGGCAAACCTCCGGCCCGGTATTAGAGCGGCCAGGTGATTTAGCGGCATTGTTAACCAATCTCGAACCTAACGATGTGCTGTTTGTCGATGAGATTCATCGTTTGAGTCCGGTGGTTGAGGAAGTCTTGTATCCTGCGATGGAAGATTATCAAATTGACATTATGATTGGTGAAGGCCCGGCGGCCCGATCCATTAAACTGGATTTAGAGCCGTTTACGCTGGTGGGTGCGACGACGCGGGCCGGTTCGTTAACGTCACCACTGCGGGATCGGTTTGGTATTGTGCAGCGGCTGGAGTTTTACAATATCGAAGATTTAAGCACGATTGTGCAGCGCAGTGCGCGCATCTTAAAGGTGCCGCTGGATGTCACGGGTGCCGGCGAAATCGCCCGCCGTTCAAGGGGTACACCGCGCATCGTCAATCGTTTATTGCGCAGGGTGCGCGATTATGCCGAGGTTAGATTTGATGGTGTTATCAGTGCTGAAGTGGCCCGCCAGGCCTTGGATTTGCTTGATGTTGATGACTTTGGTTTTGATATGCTGGATCGTAAGTTATTACTGGCCATTATCGAAAAATTTGCCGGCGGCCCGGTAGGACTGGATAATCTCGCCGCCGCCATCGGAGAAGAGCGTGGCACCATTGAAGATGTACTGGAGCCTTATCTGATTCAGGAAGGTTTTATCATGCGTACGCCGCGTGGCCGGGTGGCCACTAAGCGGGCATTTTTACACCTGGGTTTGCAACCTGATCTGGATTTGGCCGGTGATTAATGGCGCATTTTGATTGGCCAGTGCGCGTTTATTACGAAGATACCGACAGTGGTGGTGTGGTGTATCACGCTAACTACTTGAAATTTATGGAGCGTGCCCGCACTGAATGGTTGCGGCAACTGGGTTTTCAACAAGACCAGCTGCGTGAAGCGCACAATGTTTTGTTTGCGGTGCATTCCATGCAATTAAATTTTCGTCGGCCGGCGCGTTTTAATGACCAATTGCTGGTTCGTTCAGCGCTGGTTCAGACCCGTGCCGCCAGTATGCAATTTGAACAACAGGTGTTGCGGGATGCGACATCATTATGTGAAGCGACCGTCAAAGTCGCCTGTCTTAATGCTGAGACCTTTCAACCCTGCCCGATACCTAACTCTATTCTGACGGAGATGCAACGTGAATGCTGATATGTCCCTGTTTGCACTGATTTCAGAAGCCAGTTTGCTGGTCAAATTGGTGATGTTGTCATTGCTAATGATTTCGCTGTATTCGTGGACGCTGATTTTTAAAAAGCGCGCCGAATTAGGGCGGGCTCTGAAGGATGCCGATAACTTTGAGGATAAATTCTGGTCTGGTAACGAGCTGAATAAGCTTTATGAAGATATTACTGCCCGGCCACATGCCAGCCGTGGCATGGAAGGAATTTTTGAAATCGGTTTTAAGGAATTCATCCGTCTGAAAAAAAACGTGCCCGATTCCAATTTTGTCCTGGAAGGCACCCAGCGAGTGATGCGGATTTCACTGGCCCGGGAAATCGACCAACTGGAAGTATCGTTGCCATTTCTGGCGACGGCCGGTTCCACCAGTCCGTATATCGGTCTGTTCGGTACTGTCTGGGGCATCATGAATTCTTTCCGTGCCTTGGGTGAAGTACAACAAGCGACCTTAGCCATGGTGGCACCCGGTATCGCCGAAGCCCTGATTGCCACAGCGATGGGCTTATTTGCTGCAATCCCCGCCGTTGTTGCTTATAACCGTTATTCACATGAAGTTGAGCGTTTGATTAATCGCTACGATACCTTTGTCGAAGAGTTTTCTTCGATTTTGCAACGCCAACAAAGCTAATTCCGGAGCAGTTATGGCTCTTTATAAAAAAGTACGTGTGCGTCGTAAGCCAATGGCTGAAATCAACGTTGTGCCGTATATCGACGTTATGTTGGTATTGCTGATCATTTTTATGATCACCGCGCCGCTGCTAACGCAGGGTGTTAATGTGGATCTGCCGCAGGCGGTCGCTAATCCGGTGGAAGCGCCGGAAAATACCGAGCCACTGGTGGTGTCGGTCGATGCCGACGGTAACTATTATGCGTCAATTGGCGAAAATCCTGATGACCCGGTTGAACCACAATTATTAGCCAACCGGGTCGCGGCGGTCATTCGCAATAACCCGCAGGTGCCGGTGATGGTTAAGGGGGATGCCAGTGCCAATTACGGACAAGTAATCCGTCTGATGGCTTTATTACAGCAAGCTGGTGTACCAAATGTGGGCCTGATCACCAAACAACCTGAAAGTCAGCCTGACTCATAAGCTATGAAAAATCCGATTTGGCAAAATTTTCTGGCAGGCAGTTACGCGACAGTGCTGCATATTGCGCTGGTGTTCTTGCTGCTGTGGAGTTTTGACCTGCCCAATGAGTCGGTCAAGCTGGGCACTGGCGATAAAAAAGATATTGTTCAGGCATCGGTTGTTGATGAACAACAGATCTTGCAGGAAATGGAAAAACTGCAAGAGCTGGAACAAGCTGAGCGAGAACGAGAGGCCGAGCGCCAACGCAAGCTCGAGGAAGAATTGCAAAAACAGAATGAGGCAATTGCTGAGAAACAACAGCAGATGCAGCAGCTGGTGGAACAAGAACAGCAAGTAAAAGAAAGACGCCAACAAGAGGCCGAGGCAGAACAGCAGCGTCTAGCCGAGCTTGAAAAACGACGAGAAGCTGCTGAACAAGCACGTATTAAGGAAGAAAAACAACGCGAAGCAGCAGAGCAAGCGCGTATTGAAGAAGAAAAACGCCTTGAAGCCGCCGAACAAGCACGTATTGAAGCAGAAAAACGTAAAGCTGAAGTAGAAGCACAGCGTAAGGCTGAAGAAGAAGCGCGTCGTAAAGCCGAGGAAGAAGCCAAACGTAAAGCTGAAGCTGAGGCCAAGCTCAAAGCAGAACAAGAAGCCAAACGACAAGCTGAAGAAGCGGCCAAGCGTAAGGCGGAAGCCGAAGCAGAAGCCAAGCGTAAGGCTGAGGAAGAAGCCAAACGTAAAGCCGAAGCTGAGGCAGAAGCCAAACGCAAAGCGGCAGAAGAGGCCCGTAATCGCGCCGAAGCGGATTTACAGCGACAATTGGTTGCTGAAGCCGAGCAACGCGAGCAAGCGCGCATTGCCGGTGTGCTCAATGTCTATGCACAGCAGATCCAGCAGCGTGTGAAACGCTACTGGATAAAACCTGGCAGTGCAGAAGCCGGTTTAGTCGTTACGCTCGAAGTGAAGTTGATACCGGGTGGTGATGTCAAAAGCGTACGTGTTATAAAAAGCAGTGGTAATGCTTTATTTGACCGCTCGGCAGAAAATGCGGTTTATAAAGCGGCGCCAATGCCAATGCCATCCGATGTTGCTGCGGCAGAAGAAATTATCCGCGAAGGCATCCAGTTCGAATTTAAACCTGAATAAGAGGATTTAATATATGGCCCCAAAATTTATGCGAATACTGCTGTTAACGGCCATTTTTCTGTTGCCAGTTCAGGCACAGGCGGTGCTTAAGATTGAGATCACTGGTGGTTCGGATGCTGCTTTGCCGATAGCGATTGTGCCGTTTGGCCAGGAAGGTTTTGCGCCGCCCGAAGACATTGCTGAAGTCATTAAAAATGATCTGGCCAGTACCGGCCGCTTTGCACCGGTTGATGAGCAGGATTTGATTTCCCGGCCCCATGAACAGGCAGATATTAATTTTTCTGACTGGCGTTTGCTGCGTTCCGAAGGCTTGTTAATCGGTAAAGTAGAAAGCCAGGATGGTGACAACTACCAAGTCCAGTTTCAGTTATTTGATGTGTTTAAAGGCGAGCAACTGGTTGGCAAACGCTACAACGTGCCGGCTTCAGGTATGCGCGGCCTGGCGCATCAGATCGCCGATATTGTTTATGAAACACTGACTGGTGAAAAAGGTATTTTTTCGACCCGGTTGGCTTTTGTTACGCAAATGACTGCCAGCGATGGCAAAAAACGTTATGCGTTGCAGATTTCAGATGCGGATGGCGCCAATCCACGCACGGTGTTGCAGTCTACTCAGCCAATCATGTCGCCAAACTGGTCACCGGATGGTGATCAACTGGCTTATGTGTCGTTTGAAAACGGCAATACGGAGATTTTTGTGCAGCAAATGCGCAGTGGCCAGCGTAAATCCGTAGCATCATTTGACGGCATTAACAGTGCACCGGTGTGGTCGCCAGATGGCAAAAAGTTAGCAGTAACGTTGTCGAAAAATGGCAATCCGGAAATTTATCTGATGGAACTGGCCAGTGGCGATTTGCTGCGGATCACTAATAACTCACAGGCGATTGATACCGAACCGGTGTTCACACCTGATGGCCGTGACATTATTTTTACCTCTGATCGGGGTGGTAATCCGCAAATTTACAAAGTGCCTGCTAATGGCGGTCGTGCTGAGCGGCTGTCTTTTGAGGGTAATTACAATGCCTCACCTGATATTTCTCCGGATGGTAAAACCATGGCGATGGTGCATGGCTCAGGTGGCAAGTTTTATATCGCTGTGCAGGATCTGCGCAGTGGCAGCGTACAGGTGTTGACTGAATCCGGCCGCGATGAGTCGCCGAGTTTCGCGCCGAATGGCAAGCTGATCCTGTATGCTACCGAGCAAAAAGGTCGCGGCGTACTCGCTGCGGTCTCTGTTGATGGCCGGATCCATCAACGTTTGAGCGAGTCCGGGACAATGGTGCGTGAACCAGCTTGGTCACCACTGAAGCAATAATTTTTTCCAGGAGTATTTTTTATGAAAAGTCTGAAGTTATCCGCATTGTTGTTGGCCGCTTTGTGGCTTGGTGCTTGTAGCAGCAACACCACCAAAGACGGTGAATTGACCGGTGATGATGTGCAGGTAGAAGATCTGGGCGCAGAAACCTCAGGTGTTAATGGTTCAGGTGCAGATGGCGATG
Source organism: Methylophaga sp. (assembly GCA_032250995.1). Taxonomy (GTDB): domain Bacteria; phylum Pseudomonadota; class Gammaproteobacteria; order Nitrosococcales; family Methylophagaceae; genus Methylophaga. The sequence goes on from JAVVFF010000063.1 coordinate 9,055, forward strand.
ACATGGGGGCTGAAGCGCGTGTTGTTGTTGGTGAAGGTGACTACGTTGGTAATGAGCTCAATGATCCGAATAGCCCACTGTCAAATCGGGTCATTTATTTTGATTATGACAGTGCCAGCGTTCGTGCTGAAGATCAGCCAATTTTGGATGCGCATGCTGAATATCTGGGTAAAAACCCGAATATTTCAGTGCGTCTTGAAGGTCATACCGATGAGCGTGGTTCACGTGAATATAACTTAGCATTGGGTGAGCGTCGTGCCCTGTCAATTCGTCAGTTGCTGATGTTGCAAGGTGCCAGTGCCGATCAGTTCCGGGTGACCAGTTTTGGTGAAGAGCGTCCTGCTGTTGATGGCAGTGGCGAATCAGCCTGGGCGCAAAATCGTCGGGTAGAAATCGTTTACACAGGTCGATAAAAAATGTTTAAAAAAAGCCAAAAACATTTTGTCCTGGCTTTATTGGTGGGCGCCTTGGTGGCGCCCGCTGTTAGCTTTGCTGAACAAACTGATGCGTTAAGCCAGCGTGTTGATAGACTGGAACGTATTCTCCAGGCACAGGGTTTAAGCAATTTGATTACCCAGGTTGATCAATTGCAGCGTGAAGTGCGTCGCCTTAACGGCACTAATGAAGAATTACGTCACGAGCTGGAAAAAATGCAACAGCGCCAGCGTGAACAATATATTGATTTAGATGAACGGCTTGAAGCCCTGGCAATTCAACCACCGGCAGTAAACAGTTCACAGACAACGTCTTCAGAATCAGCCGATCTGGCCAGTGAAGCGGCGGGCGCCGAATTAGCTGAAACCACAAACGGCAGTTCGTCTGTGAACACCACAGCCAGCAACGGTCCGGTATCAGTTGAAAATGGTGAAGCCGCTTATCAGGCAGCCTTACAAACATTACGTAGTGGCCAATATGAGCAAGCTATTGTGGCTTTAGCCAGTTTCCCGCAACAATATCCACAAAGCAGTTATTTGCCGAATGTTTATTATTGGCAGGGTGAAGCCAATTACGTCGTGCGTAATTTTGAGCAGGCCATCATTGCTTTCCAAATGGTTCTGGACCAATATCCGGATAGTACAAAAGTCCCCGATGCGTTATTAAAACGCGGTTTTAGTGAATATGAAGCCGGTAATACTGATAAGGCTAAGGCCACATTAAATCAAGTACTGGAACAATACCCCGACAGCTCGGCAGCTCAGCTCGCTAAAGTGCGATTGGATCGCATTCAGCAAGCACAATAATCGCGTTTTATTGAGTTATTACAATGGCGCAATGTCGTATCACCGAGATCTTTTATTCACTGCAAGGTGAAACGCGTACCGTCGGCCTGCCGACGGTATTTGTACGGCTGACCGGCTGTCCGTTGCGTTGTGGTTATTGCGATACCGAATATGCCTTTTATGGCGGCGAAAAACGTGAGATCAGCGATATCGTTGCTGAGGTTGCCAGTTATCAGCCGCGTTATATTACCGTCACCGGCGGTGAGCCACTGGCACAAAACAGCTGCCGTGAATTGCTTTCCACCCTATGTGATCTTAATGTCGAAGTATCACTGGAAACCAGCGGTGCCATGGATATCAGCAATATTGATCCGCGCGTGGTGCGGGTGATGGATTTAAAAACACCGGGCTCTAACGAAGAAAGTAAAAATCGCTATAGCAATTTGGATTTTCTGACAGAAAAAGATCAGCTGAAATTTGTTATCTGTAATCGTAATGATTACGACTGGTCGGTGGCAAAGCTTGCCGAATATGATCTGCCTCAACGTTGTGAAATTCTGTTCTCACCGGTACACAGTGATTTAAATCCCACCGATCTTGCTGAATGGATCATTAAAGATAACCTGCCGGTACGCATGCAGATCCAACTGCATAAATATCTCTGGCAAGACGCCCAGGGCCGCTGAATATGCAACCGCGTGCAGTTGTTTTATTATCGGGCGGGCTGGATTCGACAACCGTGCTGGCAATTGCTCAGTCACAGGGCTTTGCCTGCTATACGCTGAGTTTTGATTATGGTCAGCGCCATGTCACCGAATTACAGGCAGCGCAACGTTTGTCTAATCAAATGGGCGCGGTCGAACACAAAGTGGTCAATATTGACCTGCGGAATATTGGAGGTTCGGCACTCACCGCCGATATTGCAGTGCCGGAGCAGCATGGTGAAGGTATCCCTATTACCTATGTGCCAGCGCGCAATACCGTATTCCTGTCAATTGCGCTTGGTTGGGCTGAAGTGCTGGCAGCGGATGCCATTTTTGTCGGCGTCAATGCGGTGGATTACTCGGGTTATCCGGATTGCCGGCCCGACTATATTAAAGCATTTGAAACGATGGCCAACCTTGCTACCAAACGTGGTGTAGAAGGTCATCTTTTACAAATCCATGCGCCGCTAATGCAGCTCAGCAAAGCTGACATTATTCAACAAGGCTCGGAACTCGGCGTGGATTATAGCCAAACCATATCTTGTTATCAGGCCGACAATTTCGGCCGTGCCTGTGGTCGTTGTGACTCTTGCCGGTTCCGTCAGCAAGGTTTTGCCGATGCGGGTATTGCCGATCCAACACCTTATCAGGCTTAATCGAGTCCAAATTTCGGCGGTTCTAGAGTTTCTGCTTCCAGTTTATAGGTGGCCAGTTTTTCCAGCGCCTTAGCCAGATTAGTATGTAACTGACTATCCTCGCCAAAGCGCATATATTGCTCAGCCGCATCGCTAACCGCCTTCAGTTGCCGTGAATACTCAGCCAGATATAACAGTACATGGGCGACACCATGACGATCATCATCAATTTCCCGAAGTGTCTCGGCGTAGTGCAGTGCATTATTGACTAGTTTGTTATCAGGTTTAGGGATAACTGCCATAAACACCTCAAGTGATTAAGTTGAAAAAATGCCGATTCAGGGCTTGCCATTTTCCTCAGATCAAGTAATATGTCGCGCTTGGTTTGGGCCGTTAGCTCAGTTGGTAGAGCACCGGACTTTTAATCCGATGGTCCTGCGTTCGAGTCGCAGACGGCCCACCATTTTTTAGCACACTTTCAGCTTTAATATCCATTAATTAAACTGTCATATTGTGATTGACACCCAAGCGAGAGTGCGTATAATTCTCGCTTCTTTGCCGGCAGTATTGGCAAACGCTCTTTAACAAACTGGTATCAAGTAATTTGTGTGGGTACTTGCGTGGAAATGTTTCTTGTAAATATTTGACGCTAGTATTCGCTAAGAATGCAAACGTCAATCAAAGTATTTGTCTCTGACTTATAGAGGCTAAAAGAAGTCGTAAATTAAACTGAAGAGTTTGATCATGGCTCAGATTGAACGCTGGCGGCATGCCTAA
>JAVVFF010000064.1:0-12388 GCA_032250995.1 Methylophaga sp.
GTTGATGGGGGTTAGCAAAACCGATTTGATGCCACCTCAGAAAGAAGGTGATGAAAACGTTAATGAGGATGGCAGCCAAGTTTAAATATACTAGAAAGCCCGCATCGCGGACTTTTTTATGACAATAAACTAAAAGATTTAACCGGCTTTAGCGCGTAGTGGAAAACTGACAATATCAGCTGAAGGAAGGTTTTCGCTATGGGTATCGGTTGGCGCAGTTTCGACGCTGATAATACGCAAACCTGAGTAATCACTTTGATAACTCATAAATGTCGCAAATTCTTCCAGCCCTTGCAGGATATTGCGAAGCTCAAGTTCCTGGCTACTTGTTTTCATGATGACTCACTATTAATCACTATTTTTATTAGCGGCCATTGCCAGTGAATCTTGAGTAAAATATCGTTACAAACAAGCCCTAGGAATTTTCCAAGAGATTCGGCCTCCAAGATAGAAGCATTTGTGACAGACATCACTAAGACTGATTCTAGGAAATTTAAAATGCAAATTAAACCATTATGGTGGTCAGCCTTCATGTTGTTGGCATTACCTGTTATGGCTGAGCCTACTAATCGTTTATTTGTCACCAACGAACGTGACAACACCTTGTCAGTTATTAACAGCAAAACGCTGGTAGTGGAGCACACCATTAATATCGGTCAGCGGCCGCGAGGTATCGGTTTTTCTGAAGATAAAAAACTGCTGTATGTCGTTGCCAGTAACGATAATCATATTGTCGCCATCGATCCACAGACGCTGGAAGTTGTTAAAAAAATCGATACCGGCGAAGAGCCTGAAACATTTGCGGTTAATCCAGTTAACGGCAATCTGCTGACCTCTAGTGAATATGATGGCGAAGCCACTTTCATAGACCCGCAGTTTAATGAAAAACTCGCCGTGGTTAAGGTCGGTATTGAGCCGGAAGGTGCGGCAATTTCTCCCGATGGTCAATACGCATTGGTCAGCAGTGAGTCCAGTAATATAGTGCACATCATCGAAACCCACGGTTATACGGTGATTGCCAATGTAGTGGTGGCGGCCCGGCCACGGGGACTGGCGTTTAGTCGTGATGGCCAGTTTGCTTATGTTGCCAGTGAGATTGGCCGTGAAGTCAGCACAATCAGCATCGAGACGTTGAAAGTCGTCAAAAAAGCTCCTATCGAAGTGGATGGTGCCAAGCCTATGGCTATTGCGGTGAGTCCGGATGGCAAAACGTTATATATTTCGACCGGACGTGGTAATTCAATAGCGATGCTTGATGCCGAGTCATTGGTAATGATTGCTAATGTACCAGTGGGCAAACGTACCTGGGGCATAGCACTTTCCAAAGATGGCAAATATCTTTATAGCGCCGATGGACTCAGCGGTACCGTCTCGGTGGTTGATACCGAAAAGCAGACGCGTATTAAAACAATCGATGTAGGGGCATACCCTTGGGGCGTTGCGCTTGATGATTAATTCCAGCGAATAGTTTCCTGAAGGCTGGTTGATACCGGCTTTTTTATGATGCTGCGCATGAAGTTTTTGTCAGCTGCTGCAGACACAGTTATGATGCCGCCCATGGCATTCATTTTAAAATTGGTTGATATTTGTCTGTTTCGCGCCGGCCCTGAAGATCTGCCGGCAAGAAGCGGATTATTGCAGTGGTCTTTTTTTGCTTATCTGCTTATTGGTGTCGCCATCAATCTGCTGGATACCAGCTGGGCGTTAAGCCTGACCGTCAGCATTACCGATTTAATCATCCTACTGCTCTTTGTCTGGCTGCTGTTACGCGGTTACCAGTATTTGCCGCGTTTGAATCAAACCTTATTAGCATTGACCGGCAGTGGTGTGTTGCTGGGCATTGTGGTGCTGCCGTTTCTGGCCATGTTTAATCAATATGATGAAGCTGAGCCAATGGCCAATGTGCTGCTATTGGTGATGATGTTGTTGATGTTATGGAGTCTGATGGTCACCGCGCATATTTTGCGGCGTGCGCTGGATTGCAGCGCCCCGATGTCAGTCGTCTGGACGGTTTTATATCTGATTATTTCTATTATCGGCAGCGGGCTGGTAATGTCCGGAGTTGCTTGATGCATATTCATATATTGGGTGTTTGCGGCACCTTTATGGGTGGCCTGGCAATGCTGGCCCGTGAATTGAATATCAAAGTCAGCGGTAGCGATGCCAATGTGTATCCGCCGATGAGCGATCAACTGGCCGCAGGCGGTATTAATGTGATGCAAGGGTATTTGCCCGAGCATTTACAACCGGCGCCTGATTTAGTGGTGATGGGAAATGCCATGAGCCGCGGGAATCCGGCGGTGGAATATGTGCTTAATAAAGGTTTACCGTATACCTCCGGTCCGCAGTGGCTAGCTGAAAATGTATTGCAGGGCCGCTGGGTTCTGGCCGTATCCGGTACCCATGGCAAAACCACTACCAGCAGTATGCTGGCTCATATTCTGGAAACTGCCGGTATGCAGCCCGGTTTTCTGATTGGCGGTGTACCGGCCGATTTTGCCGTATCGGCGCGGCTCGGTAAAACGCCGTTTTTTGTGATTGAGGCGGATGAATACGACACGGCATTTTTTGATAAACGTGCCAAGTTTGTGCATTACCGGCCACGCACACTGGTCATTAATAATCTGGAATTTGATCATGCCGATATTTATCCGGATTTAGCGGCCATTCAGACGCAGTTTCATCATTTAATTCGCACGGTGCCGGTTGAAGGTTTAGTCATTAAACCCGCTGATGTGCCGGCCATTGAAAGCACTTTACAAAAAGGTTGCTGGACACCGCAGCAAAGTTTTGGTGATAAAGCGGGTGATTGGCAGATTATTGACGGTAGTGATGATGGCAGTTGTTTTACCGTTAAACACCAAAACCAGCAAGCCGACGTTAACTGGACATTGCTTGGTCAGCATAATGTGCAAAATGCGATAGCGGCGATGGCAGCAGCGCATCATGTTGGCGTCGGTGTGTCGCATGCGGCGCAAGCGTTAAGTCAATTTCGCGGCGTTAAACGGCGCCTGGAATTACGCGGTGAAGTTCGCGGTATCCGAGTTTATGATGATTTCGCTCATCATCCCACCGCGATTAAAACCACGCTGGCCGGGTTACGTGCCAATATCGGCAATAAACGGTTAATAGCGGTATTTGAGCCACGCTCTAACACCATGAAAATGGGCGTACATCAACAAACATTAGGTCAGGCATTTGTTGATGCCGATGCCATCTTTATGTTTCAGGACAACCAGCTGGGCTGGTCAATCAGTGATATGCAAAACACTCTCAATGATAAATTGCGAATCAGTGATGACATTGATGTACTGGTGCAGCAAGTGACTGCCAGTGTGCAGTCCGGCGCTTATATTGTGGTAATGAGCAATGGCGGTTTTGCCGGCATTCACGACAAATTACTGAAGGCACTGGCCGCATGACCGATCCTGAACAAATTGCTGTCGCCATTACTGGTGCATCCGGTGCTGCCTATTCACGGCGTTTGCTGGAGCTGTTATTAGCACAGCAGATGAAGGTGCATCTAATGATTTCGGCCGCTGGCCGGATTGTGTTGGCCGATGAACTGGATTGGAAACTACCGGCACGCGCCGGCGACATTCAAAAACAGCTGGTTAGCGAATTTGCCTGCCAGCCAGAGCAAATTCAGGTGTATGGTGAACAGCAATGGTCGTCGCCACTGGCCAGTGGCTCGCACCGGGTGCCGGTGATGATTGTCTGTCCTTGCACCATGGGCACCTTATCGGCCATCGCCTGCGGTGCCAGTGATAATCTGATTAATCGGGCGGCCGATGTCATGATGAAAGAGCAACGCAAACTGATTCTGGTGCCGCGTGAAGCCCCGTTTTCAGCGATACATCTGGAAAATATGCTGAAACTGGCGCGGATCGGCGTCTGCATTATGCCGCCTAATCCCGGTTTTTATTTCCGGCCGAAAACGCTCAATGATGTCATTGATTTTGTGGTGGCGCGGATCCTCGACCAGGCGGGCATTGATCACCAACTACAAGCCCGTTGGGGCGAATAGCCCTGAGCAGCTTTTTGTCAGTCACGTATAATGCGTGTACAAGCGCTAACGCCTGATTTAACCAGTACGGAACCCAGCATGTCGGATATTGAAATCGCCCAACACGCCAAAATGCAGCCTATTACCGAATTGGCCGCCGACAGGCTTGGGCTGCCTGCTGAGCAGCTTGATAACTATGGCCGTTATAAAGCCAAGGTATCTTTAAATGTCATGGACGAGTTGGCTGATAAACCCGACGGCAAACTGATTCTGGTAACAGCGATTAGCCCAACACCGGCTGGCGAAGGTAAAACCACCACCACGATTGGCCTCAGCGATGCGTTAAACCGCATTGGTAAAAAAACCGTGGTTTGTGTGCGTGAGCCGTCAATGGGCCCGTGTTTTGGTATGAAAGGCGGCGCTGCCGGTGGCGGTTACGCACAAGTGGTGCCGATGGAAGATATCAATCTGCATTTTACCGGTGATTTCCACGCCATCGCTTCGGCCCATAATCTATTGGCGGCGATGATTGATAACCATATTCATCATGGTAATCCGCTGCAGCTTGATAGCCGGAAAATCGTCTGGCAGCGGGTCATGGATATGAATGACCGGGCGCTGCGGCAAATTACCGTCGGTATGGGTGGCCCGGCCAATGGGTTTGTCCGTGAAGATCGTTTTGATATTGTCGTTGCTTCGGAAGTGATGGCGATTTTCTGTCTGGCCAATTCGCTGGCGGAACTGAAACAGCGGCTCGGCGACATTTTGATTGGCTACAGTTTTGATGGCACACCGCGTTATGCCCGTGATTTGCAGGCACAAGGCGCGATGACCACGTTGCTTCGAGAAGCCATTAAACCCAATCTGGTACAGACCCTAGAAAACAATCCAGCCTTTGTCCATGGCGGTCCGTTTGCCAATATTGCCCACGGCTGTAATTCAGTCATTTCCACCAAGATGGCCTTAAAGCTCGGTGATTATGTCGTTACTGAAGCTGGTTTTGGTGCTGATCTGGGCGCCGAGAAATTTATTAATATTAAATGCCGAAAAGCCGGTATCCGTCCCGATATGGCCGTGCTGGTCGCGACCGTTAAAGCGCTGAAATATCACGGTGGTATGGATGTTAAATCCATCACTGATGATAATCCTGAAGCCCTGAAGAAAGGCCTGGCTAACCTAAAACGGCATCTGAATAATTTGCAGCAACAGTTTAAGTTGCCCTGCGTGGTGGCCATCAATCATTTTATCCATGATCGTGACAGTGAAATTGCCATGATTGAACAAGCCGTCACTGACATGGGCGGCAAAGTGGTCTTAGCCAGACATTGGGCCGAAGGTGGTTCCGGTGCTCAGAAATTGGCTGAAACCGTCGTTGACATGCTGGATCAACAAACCGGCAAAGGATGCCAGTTGCTGTATCCGGATGCCATGCCGTTATGGGACAAAATCCAGACGGTTGCTGAAAAACTTTATGGCGCCACCCAGGTATTGGCGGATCCGAAAGTCATGAAAAAGCTCAGCGACTTTACCGGAGCCTATGGAGATTTACCGGTCTGTATGGCAAAAACGCCATATTCATTCAGCAGCGATCCGACTTTGCGTGGTGCACCAGAAAATCACAGTCTGACCATTCGTGATGTGCGTCTGTCGCATGGTGCCGGCTTTGTTGTGGTGTTATGTGGCGATATTATGACCATGCCCGGTTTACCTCGGCATCCGGCCAGTGAACGCATCGATATTGATGATGATGGGGTTATCAGTGGTCTGTTTTAAAGATTAAATATTGCGCTGTTTTTTAATGAGATCATAAGCCAGTTGTATTTCTTTAGTTTTCTCGGTCGCCACATCAATCATATCTTTGGGCACGCCTTGTCCCATCAACTTATCCGGGTGATGCTGACTCATTAATTTGCGGTAAGCACGCTTAATTTCCTGATCACTGTCGTCAGCGGTTACCCCCAGCGCCTGATAAGCATCTTCCAAAGCCGATGGGCTGGTTTGTGAGGACGTCCCGGAAAAATGTGCCTGGCCAATGACCATGTTTAATAACTGATTAAATTCATGGACACTATAATTTAAATAGCCAGCAATTTGCTGCAGCGTGGTTTGCTCTGTTTTGTCGACTTTGCCATCAGACATAGCCATGACAATTAAGTAAACCATCAACGTATGCCGAAGATTGGCTGTCCGGCCACAATGCGCATTAAAGCGTTGCATGGTGTCGGCTAAATTAAACTCTGCAGCCGCGCCTGTTTTAAATAATTGGATGGCTTGCTGGCGATGCTCAGCTGACATGCCGATTTTTTGGATGAATGTCTCAACATGGGTAATTTCATCCTGAGTGATGACACCATCTGCTTTTGCCAGCCAACCTTTTAACGTAAACAGTGTTTCCAGAAAAACCGTTTGCCGTTGTGAAGCGGTGCCGGGATTAAATCCTCCAGCACCTAATTGACGAAACCGATCAAACGCCGCGCCGGCAAAATACCCTAGCAACGCACCAATAAATCCAAACACAACAAAGCCAAGCGCTAAGCCAATCCATTTAAACATTATGATTTATGCTTTTTGAAACTGAAAAAAAGTAATAATCCACCCCAGATACCCAGCACCCAACTGAGCATGGGCAGACCCGCGATCATGGACGGCGCGTAGCCATCCAGACCTTTTAAAATGGCCGCGCCAATAATAAATGCTGAACCGGCAATTGCTGTCACGGTACGAGAACCGCTGTCCTGGATTTCTTGGCGAATTTTTTGCAAATCCCGCGATGAGAGTTGCATTTGTAACTCGCCGTGCTGGGCTTTGCGGGTTAACTCATAGAGCTGGCGGGGCAGGGTTGGCAGCGTTTCAGCCCAGGTGGGTGCTTCTTGTTTTAGGGCTTTTAAAGCAGCCTGCCAACCGAGTTTTTCCTGCATCCATTTTTCGAGGATTGGTTTGGCGGTTTGCCACAGATCCAGATCCGGATATAACTGCCGGCCAAGGCCTTCGATATTGAGCAGGGTTTTTTGCAGTAAAACCAGCTGTGGCTGGATCTGCATATTAAAGCGACGGGCAGTTTGGAACAGTCGCAGCAATAACTGACCAAAAGAAATTTCTTTTAACGGTCGGGCAAAAATCGGTTCGCAAACACTGCGAATAGCTGATTCAAATTCATCCAGCCTGGTATCGGCGGGGACCCAGCCAGATTGCACATGGAGTTCAGCTACGCGCCGATAATCATGATTAAAAAACGCTAAAAAGTTTTCGGCGAGATAACGTTGATCGTCGGGTGCCAGCGTACCCATAATGCCAAAATCAATGGCGATATAGCGTGGATTAGCCGGATCGCTGACATCAACCAGAATATTACCGGGATGCATGTCGGCATGAAAAAAACTATCTTTAAATACCTGTGTAAAAAAGATCTCAACACCAATGGTGGCCAGCCGCTCGAAGTCCACCTTACTAGCAGAAAGTGCCTGCATATCACTGATCGGCACACCAAATACCCGTTCCTGCACCAGAATATTCGGCCGGCTCAGTGACCAGTAAACTTCCGGTACATACAATAATCGGGCATCAGGGAAATTGCGCTTTAGTTGCGATGCTGATGCCGCTTCACGCAGCATATCCAGTTCGTCAAACAGGTTTTTTTCCATTTCGGCAACGACTTCGCGCGGTCGCAGCCGTTTACCTTCAGACCAGTAACGCTCAGCCAAACCGGCCAGGGTGTAGAGCAAATCAACATCACGGCGGATGACTTTTTCAATACCGGGCCGGACTAATTTGATGATAACTTGTTTGCCATCTGTCAAGGTGGCGGCATGCACCTGGGCAATGGAAGCTGACGCCAGTGGCTGGGTTTCGATATGGGTAAATAATTGATCAATTTGATCTTCAGGATACGCTGTCCGAATTAACGCAATGGCTTGTTCATTGGGGAAGGGCGCGACCCGATCCTGTAATTTCGCCAGTTCATCGGCAATATCATCCGGCAGTAAATCACGACGGGTGGAGAGGATTTGGCCAAATTTAACAAAGATCGGTCCTAAATCTTCTAATGCCAGCCGTAGCCGTTCGCCGCGTGGTTGACGACTGGCTTTTCGCCAGCGATATGGTGATAACCAGCTGATAAAACGCAGCGGCCGGAACATATGGATGGCGAGAATAAATTCATCAAGGCGATGACGGGCAAACACTCGGTTGATCTGCACCAGTCTGTTGATTTGGCCGAATTTCATGATTTATCCTGCGGGTGTTTTTTTTGCAGCCGTTGAATGCGCGCTGCCAATCGGTCAACGGCAGCCTGTAATTTATCGACGTCATGCATAAAGCGGTTGGTTTCAGCTTTATCTGGTAAAAGACGACTCTCTTCGCGTAAATATTCAGCCACAGATTGCTGGAAGCTGTCGGCACTAGCATTCAGCCAGCCAAAACCCTGACGCAAGCCCTGGGCAATAGGGTAGGCCAGTGTATCGCCAGTAACTTTGGCCAGCTGTGCTTCCCAGTCAAAATCAAAGCCATTGAGCCAATCCTGTAATTGCTTGGCAAACTGCACATCACCTAGAATTTTGATTTGTGCTGAGAATAAATTATCCGGGTTACGGGCGACTTTAATTAGCGCGACGCTGTCGGCGGCGATCATTAAATCAGCGGTTTTATCCCGGCCATCAGCCAGTTTTACCGAGGTGTTTTCAAACTGGATAAAGACCGATAATTTAAAGTCGGTGATATCCAGATGAATACTGCGCTGCTCAAATTGATTCAGTTTGGCTTGGCTATCGGCATCTGCGGCCAAAGCCTGATTAAGGGCAAATTCCAGCGGCCGTAGCAGCATCAGAATTTATAACCGCGATGCAGCGCGACAATACCGGCCGTCATATTAAAAAATTCGCAGCGTTCAAAACCGGCATCAGACATCATGGTTTTTAAGGTCTGCTGATCGGGATGCATGCGAATCGATTCTGCCAGATACTGATAACTATCGGCATCACCGGTAAAAATCTTGCCCAATTTTGGCAGTAACTTAAACGAGTAAGTATTGTAAATCGGTGCCAGCCAGTCGGCAGGTTTGGAAAATTCCAACACCAGCAACTGACCGCCTGGTTTTAATACCCGCAGCATGGAACGCAGTGCTCGGTCTTTATCGGTCACGTTACGCAGGCCAAAAGCGATGGTAATCACATCAAAACTATTATCCGGAAACGGCAGTGCTTCAGCATTCGCCTGCACATAGTCAATATTGCCGACTTTACCTTTATCCGTAAGCCGATCCCGGCCGACATTAAGCATCGAGGCATTGATATCGGCGAGCACCACTTTGCCCGTCGGGCCGACCAAATCTGCAAATTTAGCAGTTAAATCGCCAGTACCACCTGCAATATCCAGTACTTTCGCACCACGGCGCACACCACTTTGTTGCAAGGTGAGGTGTTTCCATAAGCGGTGAATGCCCATCGACATCAGGTCATTCATCAAATCATAGCGACCGGCAACAGAGTGAAAGACTTCGGCAACATGTTTGGCCTTTTCATTAACCGGAACCTGCTTATAACCGAAATGCGTAGTGTTGTTATCTTCCATAATGACTCTCAGGCATCCTGTTGGCGTTCGTAACCTTCTGCCATCAATTTTTCCAGATAAGTTTGCCAGTATGCTTGCTGATTAATGCACAGATCGTAGAGATAATCCCAAGCAAACAGGCCGCTGTCGTGGCCGTCATCGAAGTAAATTTTGATAGCGTAATGACCGACAGGTTCAATCTGAGCAATGCCGACGTTTTCTTTTTGGATCTGCAAAACTTCCTGGCCTGGGCCATGGCCCCTAACTTCAGCCGAGGGCGAATGGACCCGCAGGTATTCAGCACTCAGCAAATATTGCTGCTTCCCGTAAACCAGCTCAAGTTTGCGGGATTGCTTATGCAGTTGGATTTCGCTTGGTAGTGGTGCCTCGGCCATAAAATTCCTTAAAGAATGTAGCGTGATAAATCTTCATCTTGGGCCAGTTCACTGAGTTGTTTACTGACATAGGCTTCATCAATGACAAATTGTTGGCCCGCTTGTTCACCGGCCTGGTAGGAAATTTCTTCTAATAATTTTTCCAGCAGCGTATGCAGGCGGCGAGCGCCGATATTTTCGGTTTTTTCGTTAACCTGATAAGCAAGTTCAGCAATACGTTGCACGCCATCTTCGGTAAAACTGAGGGCAACACCTTCAGTCGCCATCAAGGCAATATATTGCTCGGTTAACGAGGCGCTGGGTTCGGTCAGAATGCGCACAAAGTCTGCCGCTTTCAGGGCATCAAGCTCAACCCGGATTGGCAACCGGCCCTGTAACTCTGGGATCAAATCCGATGGTCTGCTTAAATGAAAAGCGCCTGAGGCAATAAACAAAATGTGATCGGTTTTCAGCACACCATATTTAGTAGTGACACTACTGCCTTCAACTAATGGCAATAAATCACGCTGCACCCCGGCACGGGAGACATCAGCACTGCTGCCACCTTCATTGCGGCCGGTGATTTTGTCGATTTCGTCGATAAAGACAATGCCGTTTTGTTCGACAGTGTGAATAACATCGGCTTTTAAATCTTCTTCATTGATCAGCTTGGCGGCTTCTTCATCAGTCAATAATTTGAGGGCTTTATCGACGGTCAGTTTACGGGTGCTGCGCCGCTGATTTTTACCCATGCTTTGAAACATGTCCTGGATCTGGCTGGTGAGTTCTTCCATACCCGGCGGTGTCATGATCTCCACGCCCATTTGTGACTGGGCGATTTCGATCTCGATTTCGCGCTCATTAAGTTTACCTTCGCGAAGCATTTTGCGAAATTTCTGCCGGGTCTCAGAACTGGTATCAGCGTCACCACCGCGTGCTGGTGTTAACAATGCATCCAAAATACGTTCTTCTGCGGCATCTTCGGCATGTGGCCGGGCGCGTTTAATGGCTTTGTCGCGGAGCAGTTTCATGGCGCTTTCTGCCAAATCGCGGATGATCGATTCAACATCCCGGCCAACATAGCCGACTTCGGTGAACTTGGTCGCTTCTACTTTAATAAACGGGGCATTAGCCAATGTTGCCAAGCGCCGGGCAATTTCGGTTTTACCGACCCCGGTCGGGCCAATCATCAAAATGTTTTTCGGCGTCACCTCAGGTTGCAAATCCGCTGATAACTGCTGGCGGCGCCAGCGATTGCGCAGGGCAATGGCAACCGCCCGTTTGGCCTCTTGCTGACCGATAATGTGTTTGTCCAGTTCGTGGACGATTTCTTTCGGGGTAAATGAATGGCTCATGAAGTAATCAGGTATCCAAGGTTTCGATTGTGAGGTTGTGATTGGTATAGATGCAGATGTCGGCGGCAATATTCAAGCCTTTCTCAACTATCTGTTGCGCGCTTAGGTCGGTATTTAACATTAAAGCGGTCGCTGCTGCCTGGGCAAAAGGGCCCCCTGAGCCAATTGCGATTAAACCATTTTCGGGTTCAATAACATCACCATTACCAGAAATTATCAGCGAGGCTTCGGCATCAGCAACCGCCAGTAATGCTTCCAGACGGCGCATCATCCGATCGGTACGCCAGTCTTTGGCAAGTTCCAGGGCGCTGCGGGTTAAATTGCCCTGATGTTTTTCCAGTTTGGCTTCAAAACGTTCAAATAGGGTAAAAGCGTCGGCGGTACCGCCGGCAAAACCAGCAATAACTTGATCGCGATACAGTCTGCGCACTTTTCGGGCATTACCCTTCATAATGGTATTGCCGAGACTGACTTGTCCGTCACCGCCTATCACTATCTGGCCGTTACGCCGGTAAGATAAAATTGTGGTGCCGCGGTATTGCTCCATTGTGACTCCTAAGGATTCAGCAAAAATTAGCTGCCGAGTATACTATGCTGAGTCGATCGTTGCAGTGTCGCCTATATGCTTATCTTTCAATTTAAGCAAGATAATGGTTGACAGCAGGCGGGGTTTTCCGGAAAATGCGTCCTCTTTAGTGGAGGGGTTCCCGAGCGGTCAAAGGGATCAGACTGTAAATCTGACGGCACTGCCTTCGAAGGTTCGAATCCTTCTCCCTCCACCATTTTTGCGAGTTTACTATTAAGCGGGTGTAGTTCAATGGTAGAACTCCAGCCTTCCAAGCTGACTATGTGGGTTCGATTCCCATCACCCGCTCCAGTTTAGTTTTGGAAGTACGGCCCGTATAGCTCAGTCGGTAGAGCGCATCCATGGTAAGGATGAGGTCATCAGTTCGATTCTGATTACGGGCTCCACATATTTGGTTTTGATTGGGCAGGGTAAACTTGCCTGTTTGATTTTTTAATTTATAAAAAGTTATTAGGCGGGAGACTGGTCATGTCTAAGGCAAAATTTGAACGTAACAAACCCCACGTCAACGTGGGTACCATTG
>JAVVFF010000197.1:0-2125 GCA_032250995.1 Methylophaga sp.
GTGAGTTGTTTTACCGGGGACAGCAACAATTCGATTTATTACTGGTTGATGCTTACGATCATATAGGCATGGCACAAAGTATTGGCGCACAGGTTTTTTTTGATGCCTGTGCCGGTGTATTATCAGCGCGTGGTTTGATGAGTATTAATTTGTGGGGTAGTGACCGGCCAGCGTTTAATACGACCATGCAGCGGATCAATCAAAGTTTTCAGGATCAGAGTCTGATTTTACCGGTGGCGGATAAAGGTAATGTTATTGGCCTTGCGTTAAAACAAGTCGTGAATCCGTCGCAACTGAAAAAGCTGCGATCATTGGCAGCGCAATTAGAGGAGAGTCTGCAAGCTAGTTTGCCGCAGTCTTTACAGCAATTAATTCGCCAAAATCAATCCTTTTTAACCAGACTATTTCTATAGAAAATAGAATATTAGGCGTGACATTTGATGTTTTTTATGACAAAAATACCCACCATCAGCTTAGTTAAGGTCAGATAACTATGTGGCGTGTGTTTATTTTAATGATTTGTTTGGCGCTGAGCCTGCCGGCTGCTGCGGCTGGCGACGGTATCGAGATAGTTATTATCCGCGACCAAAACAAACTGCTGATCAAAAAAGATAACCGCACCCTAAAAACCTTCCGCGCCGCGTTTGGCAGTGGCGGCAAACAAGCCAAAGTTCGAGAAGGTGACAGACTGACGCCAAAAGGTTATTACCGCATTCACGAAGTGCGCAGCAGTGATAGTTTTCATACTTTCATGCAGATCAATTATCCGAATATGGATGATGCCAAACGGGCGCTGAAATCAAATTTGATCAATCGTACACAATACCGGCGGATCCTCGGTGCGCACCTTTATGAAGAATTGCCACCGCAGAATACCGTGCTTGGCGGTTTGATTGGCATTCACGGTATCGGTGTCGAAACCCAGGATAAAGTCGAAATTCATCAAATGACTAACTGGACTAAAGGCTGCATTGCCCTGCGTAACAGTGAAATCCAGGAGCTCAGCAAATATGTCAGCCACGGCACGCCGGTGATTATCGTTGATAGCATGCCCGAGCTTGCCGCATACCGCGAAGACTGAATTTTTCAAGGCGACGCCTGCCGTAGTTTGCTAGAATAAGTGCTTGATTTTTCCTCTGTAATTGAGAGTTTATGCACGCCGCTCCTGATATTTTTTCTTACCGCAAACACTGGGCACAGCGTTTTGGTGTCGCCAAACAACTGCCCATGAGCCGCGCCGAAATGGACGCGCTGGGTTGGGATAGTTGTGACATTATTATCGTTACCGGCGATGCCTATGTTGATCATCCCAGCTTCGGTATGGCATTGATTGGCCGTTTGCTGGAAGCGCAGGGTTTTCGGGTGGGTATTATTGCCCAGCCGGACTGGACCAGTGCGGAAGACTTCAAAAAACTGGGTAAACCCAATTTATTCTGGGGTGTCACCGGCGGCAATATGGATTCCATGGTCAATCGTTACACCTCGGATAAAAAAATCCGTCGTAATGATGCCTATACTGCGGGTGGCGAGGGCGGTAAACGCCCGGATCGCAGCGTGGTGGTTTACAGTCAGCGGTGCCGCGAAGCGCATAAAGATATGCCGATTATTATTGGTGGTATTGAAGCCAGCCTGCGGCGTATTGCCCATTATGATTACTGGTCAGAAAAAGTCCGTCGTAGTGTCATTATGGATGCCAAAGCTGATTTGCTGGTCTATGGCAATGGTGAACGCCAGGTGGTCGAAATCGCCCATCGATTGGCCGCTGGTGAGTCGGTTAAAGATCTTATCGATATACGTGGCACGGCTTATTTAACCAAACACAGTCGCCGTGAAGGCTGGTGGGAGAAAGATTCCACCAGTATCGACACCCCCGGCAAACTGAACCCGCCCATTGATCCGTATCAAATGCAAACCGCGGAAACCTGCGAAACCGCTCAGGCGGAAACGGCTGAACAGACACCGGCTGAGCCAAAAACCAATGTAATCAAAATTCACCGGGTGTCACCGCGTAATGCCGATAAAACAGTTATTCGCCTGCCAGCATACAATCAGGTTAAAGACGACCCGATTACTTATGCCCACACCTCACGTATCCTGCATTTAGAAACCAATCCGGGCAATGCCT
>JAVVFF010000065.1:0-12179 GCA_032250995.1 Methylophaga sp.
TTACGCAGCCCAATAAAAACGCGATGGCAGAGTAAACCATATATCCCTATAATGACAGTCACATCATGTGAAATTGAGTCGCAATGCCTCGTAAATTCTTAAAACGCATCATGCCAGATCACAAGGTGATGCGCGAACATCCGCATCTGCAGCGTTTCGGGCAGCGCATTTTGGATCCGCAACTTTGGCATTTAAATCGCAAACGGGTGGCAGCAGGGGTCGCGCTCGGCTTGTTTATCGGTCTGATACCGTTTCCGATGCAAATGCTGATCGTGGTGCCGCTGGCAATTTTATTACGTGCTAATTTGCCGTTTGCGGTGATGTGCGTCTGGATCACCAACCCGCTAACGGTGGCGCCGATTTATTATTTTGAATACAAAATTGGCGCGATGATTCTGGAAATGCCCATTGGCCAGTATGCCTTTAGTTTGAGCTGGGAATGGTTCAGTCGCGAATTTGCCATGATTTGGCAGCCATTATTGCTGGGTTCGTTGATTTGCGCCACGGTGGCGGCCATTCTCGGGGTGATTTTTGTCAGGCTCGCCTGGCGGCTGATTGTCATTCGCAATTGGTTGCAACGCGGCAAAAAATTGTCACGATAAGTTTTTCAACTTACATCATGGTGGTCAGTAAAACGAAACAAGCCCTAATGACTGAGTTCACCGTCCATCAGGGTATACACGGTATCCATCCGCGCCGCTAATTGGCGGTCATGGGTAACAATAATCAGCGCGGTATTCATTTGCTGATTCAATTCCATAATCAAATCAAAAATGCCTTCGGCTGTACGGTGATCTAAATTACCGGTTGGTTCATCAGCCAGCAAACAGGCAGGCTGCGTGATCAACGCTCTTGCCAGCGCAGCGCGCTGACGTTCACCACCGGAGAGTTCGCTGGGCTTATGGACAAGCCGATGGCCGAGACCAACTTTTTCCAGTAATTGTTCAGCGACCAATTTGGCGTCACCGGGTTTTTGGCCGCCAATGACCAGTGGCATCGCAACATTTTCAACAGCGCTGAATTCGGGCAGTAAATGATGAAACTGATAAACAAAGCCCAGCGATTGATTGCGCAGTTTGCTCAGTTTACGCACTGATAAATCAGCCAGTGACTGACCAAGCACTTCAATATCGCCGCTGGTCGGGCTATCAAGACCGCCGAGCAGATGCAACAATGTACTTTTACCGGAGCCGGAGCTACCTACAATGGCAATCCGATCGCCGGCATTAACCGTTAAATTCACATTACTCAACACCGGCGTTTCTAACTGGCCGTCTTTATATCGTTTGGCCAGTTGCCGGCAAGCGATAACAGGCGTATCAGTCATAACGTAAAGCCTCAGCTGGACGAACTTTTGAAGCCCGCCATGATGGATAAATGGTTGATAACATCGACAACACAAATGCGGTCATACCGATTACGGTCACGTCATGCCAAACGAGTTGTGATGGTAAATCACTGATGTAATACACATCAGCGGGCAAGAATTGATAACCCAGCACCGTTTCCACCCAGGCAATAATATTGGAAACATTCAGCGCTAAAGCGACACCGCCGATAATGCCCAGCAGTGTGCCAATCAGACCGATGACCACACCTTGCACCATAAAAATGCCCATAATGCCACCGGGTGACATGCCCAGCGTCCGTAAGATGGCGATATCAGAGCGTTTATCGGTGACCATCATCACCAGCGTCGACACGATATTAAAGGCCGCCACTGCGACAATCAGCATCAGAATGACAAACATCACGGTTTTTTCAGTTTTCAGCGCCCGGAAAAAGTTGGCATGCTGATAGGTCCAGTCGGCAGCGCGGTATTCCGGTGGCAGACTTAACAACAATTCGCGGGTGATTTGTGGTGCCTGATAAACATCATCGAGTTTCAGGCGCAGGCCACTGACTTTACCGGGGATCCGAAACAAAGTAGCCGCATCTTCAATATGCATAACCGCTAAGGCACTGTCGTATTCATACATGCCAATCTCAAAAATACCCACCACATTTAAGCGCTTAAGACGTGGAATCACACCAGCCGGGGTCGGTGTGACATGCGGGGTAATAACGGTAATTTTATCGCCGGCAGTAACGCCCATGGTGATAGCTAAATCTTTGCCCAGAACGATGCCATATTCACTGGCTTTTAAATCGGTCAGTTCACCAACCACCATTTTGTCGCCAATAGTTGACACCCGTGACTCCAGCGCCGGATCAATACCGCGTACCAGACTACCTCGGACTTTATTGCCCTGATTGAGCATGGCCTGACCTTCAACAAACGGCGCACTGTTTTCAACCCGTGGAAAACCACGAATTTGCGTTTCCAATGTTTGCCAATCGGTCAAAGTGCCATCGGCGCCGGTGACCCAGGCATGCGAGGTCATGCCCAGGATCCGTTCCCGCAATTCCTTTTCAAAACCATTCATCACTGACAATACCGTGATCAGTGCGGCCACACCCAGTGCCACACCGAGCATAGAGGTCAATGAAATAAAGGAAATAAAATGATTGCGGCGTTTGGCCTTGGTATAGCGGGCACCGATGTAAATACTCAGGGGTCTGAACATATTCAGCTCAATTAAGCCGGGGCCGGTTTAAAACCGGCCGCAGACAGGATTAGGATTTAGCGTGAACGGTTTTAGTGCCGTCTTCACTGCCAAGCAACAGAACATCAGCAGGCCGCATAGCGAACAGGCCATTAGTCACCACACCGACGATATCGTTCAGGGTTTTTTCCAGCTTAATGGCTTCCATGATATCCCAGCCATGTACATCAAGAATAACATTATGGTTATCAGTGATAAAACCTTCACGATAGACCGGCTGACCGCCCATTTTGACGATTTCCCGGGCGACATAACTACGCGCCATGGGCACAACTTCCACCGGCAATGGAAATTTACCCAGCACATCTACCAATTTACTGGCATCTGCAATACAGACAAATTTATCGGCCACCGCAGCAATGATTTTTTCGCGGGTCAGCGCACCGCCACCGCCTTTAATCAATTGCAGATGGTGATTGGATTCATCAGCACCATCGACATACACCGCGACTTCACTGACTTCATTCAGATCAAACACATGAATGCCGTGGTCTTTGAGGCGTTGTGTTGAGGCATTGGAGCTGGAAACAGCACCTTCGATACGACCTTTAATGGTCGCCAATGCATCAATAAAATGATTAACAGTGGAACCGGTACCGACACCCACCACACCGTCGGTGGTGATGTATTCCAGTGCCGCCCAGGCGGCTTGTTTTTTTAATTCGTCAGCAGTCATTGCTAATCCTTATTTTAAGACAGGTATTTTAGCCGGCAATTATAGAGATAAAGTGCCGGCAATGGTAACGTACACGCTTTATATTGTTAAATGATGCCATGCCAAAGCCAATGTTGACCGAGTACGTCGAAAAAATCCTCAAAGCGCGGGTCTACGATGTTGCCATCGAAACGCCGCTGGAAGTCATGCCGCGATTATCAGCAAGGCTAAGCAATCAGATTTTGCAAAAACGTGAAGACCTGCAACAGGTGTTTTCGTTTAAATTGCGCGGCGCTTATAACCGTATGAGTCAGCTGACTGAAGCCGAACGACATAAAGGTGTGGTGGCCGCTTCTGCCGGTAATCATGCGCAAGGTGTGGCACTTGCGGCCAGAAAAATGGGCATTTCGGCGCTCATTGTGATGCCGAAAACCACGCCGCCAATCAAAGTGGAAGCCGTGCGGGCTTTAGGCGCCGACATTTCACTGCATGGTAATAGTTATGATGATGCCTTCGCTTTTGCCCAAGAAGCCGTGGCCAGACAGGGCCGGGTATTTATCCATCCTTATGATGATCCGGAAGTCATTGCCGGCCAGGGCACTATTGCCATGGAAATCATGCGCCAGCACCCCGATCCGGTATATGCGGTGTTTATTCCCTGTGGTGGCGGCGGACTGCTGGCCGGCATGGCCGCCTATATCAAAGCTTTCTGGCCGCAAATCAAAATAATCGCGGTAGAACCTGCCGATGCCGCCAGTTTAAAAGCGGCATTGGATGCCGGCGAGCGGGTGAAGTTGGATCAGGTGGGTTTATTTGCTGATGGCACGGCAGTGCGCCAAGTGGGCGCTGAACCGTTTCGGATTGCCCGGGAAACCGTCGATCATGTGGTGACCGTAGACAGTGATGAGATCTGCGCGGCGATCATGGATATTTTTGATGATACCCGCAGTGTCGCTGAACCTTCCGGTGCGTTGGCGGTAGCCGGCGTTAAAAAATATATTGCCCAGACCGGCCTGGTTGATAAAACCATTGTGGTCATCAACAGCGGCGCCAATACCAACTTTGATCGGCTGCGCTATATCGCCGAACGCGCTGAAATTGGTGAACGCCGGGAAGTATTATTTGCCGCAACCATTGATGAACAGCCCGGCAGCTTTCAGCGGTTTTGCAAAACCCTGGCTGAACGCGGTATCACCGAATTTAACTATCGTTATGCCAGCGACCAGTCGGCGCAGGTATTTGTTGGCGTGCGCATGAGTGGCCGCGAAGAAGAGCGGCAATTATTGTTTAGCAGCCTTGATAAAGCCGGTTATCAGTGGGTCGATTTTACTGACAACGAAATGGCTAAGCTGCATGTTCGTTATATGGTCGGTGGTCATGCGCCACAAGCGAAAAACGAGCGGTTAATGCGTTTTGAATTTCCGGAACGCCCCGGCGCCTTATTGCGCTTTTTAACGCATATCGGTAAACGCTGGAATATCAGTCTGTTTCACTACCGCAATCATGGTGCTGCTTATGGCCGGGTGTTGGTAGGCATTCAGGTGCCGCCGGAATTCAATGCTGAATTCCAGCAGTTTCTTGACACCCTAGGTTACAGTTACTGGCACGAAACAGATAACCCTGCTTACGCACTGTTTTTGAAATAACTCAATTGATGGTGCTGCTGTCATTGACCAGCTGAATTTGGCCATTTACATCAACATTAACTTCATTACTACCGGCTTCAATAGCTACCGGCGCGGCTTTAGCCATGGTATCCATGCGCCGCATACTGGAGGCTTCCATATAGCGCGGTGAATAGCCGCCTTGGTTGACCGATA
Source organism: Methylophaga sp. (assembly GCA_032250995.1). Taxonomy (GTDB): domain Bacteria; phylum Pseudomonadota; class Gammaproteobacteria; order Nitrosococcales; family Methylophagaceae; genus Methylophaga. The sequence goes on from JAVVFF010000065.1 coordinate 5,082, forward strand.
AGTTCACCAGACGGTAACTGCTGGCGTTAAATTGTTTTTGTATGGCCGCCGCCCGCGCCTGGAATTTATCAATCGCTTGCTTGGCCAAATCTTGACGGGTGGTTTCCAGCCGGTCATCGGAAAGCGCAAATTGCATCGACTGGATATTGCCAAGGCCTTGTAATTCAGACAGTAATTCGCCCATTTGAGTGAAATCGTTGCTTTCCAGATGCAACTGTTGGCTGACCTGCCAGCTGCTGATTTTGCCACTATCATAAATAGGCTGGGTCTGATAGCCCTGCGTTTGTACTTTAACCGCATCATAGGATTTGGCGATACGCAGCGCTTCCTGCCCATTTTTATTGACCTCTTCACTGAGTTTGCTGGCATCGCTGCCGCTGCGCAGAATTTGCAGATAAGCGCTCATTTCATCGTTACTGATTTCAGTTTTGGCATTGGCGCTCAGGTTAATCAGGTTATAGTGCAGGTCATTATCAGCCAGCGCATTGAGACTGAATAACAAGGTGACGAGAAAAAGCAGCGGTTTAGACATATTGAGCTCCATTGGGCTTAATTAATAAGTGGTGTATCACCGCTAAACTTGCCGTATCGAACGCACCATTGCAAAATTAACGCATTCAGCCAGACCTGTCATGTGTCTGGATCGCAAATTCAGGTAAAGAAATAAAAGGACGCATCATGAAAGCCCAAGCCAAAATTCTGCCCGATGCCGATCAGTTGATCACGGCCGCGACCGAGCATTTTGTCGCCACTGCCCGTATTGCCATTGCCAAACGCGGTGTCTTTTATGTGGCGCTGGCCGGTGGTTCAACACCTAAAGGGCTGTATGAAAAACTAGCCACTGAACCGTATCGTCAACAAATTGACTGGGCACGGGTGCAGTTGTTTTTCGGTGATGAGCGCTGTGTACCCGCTGATCATGATGACAGTAATTATAAGATGGCGCGTCTGGCAATGCTCGATAAACTGCCGATTCCGGCTGGAAATATTCATCGTATGCCAACCGAAACCGGTGATGCCGCGGAGGTTGCGGCCGCCTATGCCAAAACGCTGCAAGCCGTTATGGATGACGCGGTATTCGATTTGGTATTGCTGGGGCTGGGGCCGGATGGTCATATCGCCTCGTTATTTCCAGAAACACCGGCATTGGCTGTGACCGATAGACTGACCACTCATTTGTATGTTGAAAAATTTGATTCCTGGCGGGTCACGTTGACTTATCCGGTGATTAATACGGCCCGGCAGGTCATCGTCTTTATCGCTGGCGAAGCTAAAGCCGATATTGTCAGGGCCATCAATAATGACGCAGTAAGCGGTTTGCCGGTGCAACAACTGGCGCCACAAGGTGACTATTATTGGTTTATGGATCAAGCGGCTGCTGGTCAATAAAATGTCAACACTGCTGGCGGCTGATATTGGTGGCACCAAAACGCTGTTGCAAATCAGCAGTGTCGACGGCGCAGTCCTATGCCAGCAGCGCTTTGTCAGCGGTGAGTTTTTACGTTTCGAGGATCTGCTAGCCGGTTTTTTATACAATCTGCCGGCAGATTATTTACCAATTGAGTCAGCCTGTCTGGCAGTGGCCGGCCCGGTCAGCGGCCGCACTGCCAAAGTTACTAATTTGCCGTGGCTGCTTGATGCCGATGTTTTATGCCGGGCGCTGAATATTGGTCAGGTGTTGTTAATCAATGATTTTGCCGCAGTTGGTGAGGGCATTGCCTATTTAAACGCTGACGATTTAATGGTGTTGCAAACCGGACTACCTGATTTATCAGCGCCGCGGGCGGTGATTGGGGCAGGTACCGGCTTGGGTCAGGCTTTTATGACACCCATAGATGATGGCTGGCAGGTTTGGGCGACGGAGGGTGGCCATACCGATTTTGCGCCGACTGATGCGCTGCAGCAGCAACTGCTGGATTTTTTGCTGCAACAATATGTGCATGTCTCTTACGAGCGGCTGGTATCGGGTATGGGGCTGGTCAATATTTATCAGTTTCTGAGTGATCTGCAGCAAACTGAGGCAGCTTTCGATCCGACGATTGATCTACCAGCGCACATTAGTGCGTTAGCGCAACAAAAAGATCCCCTGGCAACGCAAACCATGGCGCTATTTGTTGATATTTATGGTGCTCAGGCGGGTAATTTAGCGCTGAGCGTGATGCCGCGCGGTGGTTTGTATTTAGCGGGCGGTATTGCCAGTAAAAATCAGGCTTTATTTACCGATGGAAAGTTTATCCAGGCGTTTCTGGCCAAAGGCCGTATGCAAACGTTGCTGGAGACTATTCCGTTGTATTTAATCAAAAGTGATGAAACTGGCCTGCGCGGTGCTGCATTATTGGCGCGAAAAGCGTTGTATAATGAGGCCCATGACAGACTCACTAAATGATATCCGCATAGCGGTAGAAGCCACTTACCTTGATGATCAATCAGATCCCACGCGGGCCCGCTATCTATTTGCTTACACGATCACCATTAAAAATCAGGGCCAGATGGCGGCCCGCTTGTTGTCACGCTACTGGAAAATTACCGGTGGTGATGGTCATGAGCAAGAAGTGGAAGGCGATGGCGTGGTCGGCAAACACCCATATTTAGCGCCTACAGAGAGTTTTACCTATACCAGCGCAGCGATGCTGGATACGCCGGTGGGCATGATGCAGGGGCATTACAACATGCTCAGTGATGATGGTCAGCGCTTCGCAGTGGATATTCCGCCATTTACGTTAGCCATGCCGCAGAAATTACACTAATTTATTGCGCGTTGGGCAGGCATTCACCGACACTGGCCGGCCTACACAAACGGCCATCAATCCAAATCGCCTGATCCAGTATAACCCCCAGTAAATCGGCGCCGCCCAGTCTGGCACCACGCAAATCGGCAAATGACAGATCCGCCTGGCGCAAGATACTGTTGCTTAAGTCGGCCTCGCGTAAATCGGCGCCCTTTAGTTTGCTGTTGGCCAAGTTGGCATAGCTAAGATCGCTGCGGCTTAAATCGGCATACATCAAATCGGTATTGGCCAGATTGGCATTCAGCAGGTTACTACTGCGCATTACGCTATTACGCAGATTACTGTTGCTGAGTTCGGCCGCCTGCAGGTCGACCGGATTAAATACACAGTTTTCCCAGTTGACACCGGTTGCCGCCGGCGCCTGACAATTTGCGGACGACTCTGGAAATGTGGTCGGGTAAAAAATGGCAGCCAGAAAAATTCCAAACAGCAAACCCAATGCGCTTAATAGTGGCCATAACCAACGTTCCTGATGATGCCGGTAACCAGCCAGCAAACGGCTGCGTAACTGGCGGTGCACGATTAATTCAGCCGGTTCCCGGGCGCGACGTTGTTGTTTACGCTGTTGGACTTGCTGTTCAGTGGCGGTTGTTTGCTGGCGGCGATCAAAACCATCACGTTCATCCAGATAAAGCTTAGCTTGGTTGGCATCTGCTGGCAGTGACGTGCCGTTATGATTTAGCTCTAAGTCAATTATATCACCTATTGGCCGCCAGTGTTGTCGATCGATACTGATTTCGTCCTGTGCATTAAGTCGGCCGAGCAGCCAGTTACTCTTCAACAATGCCAGCGTAAACGGTCCTGTAACGTCACCGTTGTGTCGGGTAAACCATTTTTGTCTAGCTGGCTGCATACTTCTGGCTTTATAAACAAGAACCATTGTTATACTAACATCGGGGCTTCAAAAAAGGGTGTAAGCCATGCAGGTGACAACAGCGCCAGCGGCGGATAACAGCATTCAACTGGCCGGAACGGCGCAAAGCTTAAGGGGTATTGTTGTCGGCCAAAAAATTGAAGCGCTGGTGACGCAAAATGCGCAGGCCGGGCAACTGGTGACTTTACAGTTGGCGGACCGGCAGATCCAGATCCGCGCTGAACTGCCGTTAACGCAGGGTCAGACTTTAATACTGGAGCGACTGCCGGCCACTGCGCCGGCGCCATTAAAATTAGTGGCCCTGACTACCTTGCCTCCCGTGCCAGCAGAAACATTGGTTTTAAAGCCCGGCAGTCAAGTGGCGGTTGAGGTTATTAAACTATTGGCGCAGCAAAATCTGCTGGTCAAATTGAATACCACCGTACCCAATCTGCCAGCGCAGATGCAAGTCGATATCAGTCAGTTGCCAGTTGCACAGCGCAGCAATATTCAGCCTGCTGATAAGCTGCTATTAGAAGTGCTGAAGCTGCAACCATTGACTGTTGCCATTAAGCCTGCAGCCAATATTGATATTACGCAATTACAACGCCAGTTATTGCCGCAGTTGTTGACGCCGCCGGCAAAATTGGCAGCTTTGCTGACACCGATCAGTGACCATAATATACAGCGCCAGATCCTGCCGGCGGTTAACCAATTATTGCAGGCATTACCCCAGCCGCAGACATTGCAAAATGCTGAGCAAGTACAACAGGCAATCCGCCAGTCGGGCGTTTTTCTGGAACAGCAGCTGGCTGCCAAGCAGCCGGTCAGTCAGGATTTTAAAGCCAATTTGCTGACGCTGGCAGCAGCGCTGAAAACCGCTTTGCAGAGCAGTGACATTACACCCGCCAAGATCAATCAGTTACCCACTGAAGTCCGTCAGCATTTAGTGCAATTATTCAGTCAGCCACAACACCTTCAACAATTGCCAGCGCAGATCCCCGGTTTGTTGAGCAGTGTGGGTAAAACCCCGACGCAGCTGATTATGCAATTGCTTTCCGGTCAGATTACGCTGCCGCCATTACAATCTGCGCAAACTCTGCCACCGATGACTGCTGCTATTCAAAATCAGCCGATACCAGCACAATTTGCCGAACTGGCACGCTTGCAGCTATTGCTTCGCGAAGTGGAAAGTACGCTGGCAAGAGTGCAGCTTAATCAATTATCAATGTTGCGTGAGCCAGACACCAATAGCCCAACCAGTCAGGTGTGGCTGACCGATGTGCCGATCCGTGATAAACAACAGTTGCAATGGCTGCAATTACAAATTGAACGCCGCAAAAATGCTGGCAATGATGACGAAACCGATGATCATTGGCAGGTTACCTTGAATCTGGAGACTCTCACACTCGGCCAGCTACAAGCCGCGATTAGTCTGCAAAATAGCCAGGTGCAAGTGATTTTGACAGCGCAATCGACGGCGACACTCCATTTACTGGAGCAGGATTTGGACTGGCTGCATGAAAAACTGGCAGCGTTGGATTTAAATGTGACGCAATGTCGTTGCCGCCTCGGTAAAGTAGATTGGCTGACCCCGGTGGATATTGCCGGGCAGCATGAACGTGATGCATTACTGGATATTTCGGTATGAAAAAATTACCGCCACCAATGCGGGCCATCGCCCTGCAATATGATGGTGAAAATGCCCCCACCGTCACCGCAACCGGTGAAGGCGCATTGGCCGAAGAAATTATTCGCATTGCCCGCGAGCACAATATTCCGCTGCGCCAAGATGCTGATCTGACCGCATTACTCAAAGATCTGCAGTTGGGTGAGGATATTCCGCCCGTGTTGTACCGGGTGATTGCCGAAGTGATTGCCTATGCTTACTGGATTTCCGGCAAAGTACCTGTAAATAAAGACAAAAATCAAAAACTGTGACGTAAATCACGTTATCCCTGTCTTTTATTTGTTGTTAAAAAGCAACATAAAACCTTATAAACAGCATTACATAAATGCTATTAAGTATTGATTTTAAAATATAAAACGGCTATTTTCGTCGACAAGTCAATGTCCGGAAGTTAAAGACAACGCCGTGAATGAAACGCCAACCATCAGTCAGCCAACGCCCGTAGTGAATGCGCTAACCGCAACCGCGCCATTAACGTCGGCCGATGTTGCTGATTTGCTGGATAAAACCATTTTGCTGGCCGGTGATAAACAGGCGGATCTGGTGTTTTTACAAACCATGTTGTCACTCAGTGGTTTTCGTAAAGTGTTTGTGGCCAATGGTGCCGATGCATTGATGCAGGCGATGCGCCACGCGATTCATCAGCAACAATGCGATATCGATCTGGTGATTCTGGATACCCAGTTAACCGGCATTACGGCCCGGGAATTAAGGCTGACACTGGATCAATTTGATGAATGGCGGTTAATACCGATCATTGCTTTGCACGCCCAATCACAATGGGATCATGCGCAGTTGCTGACTGATTTAGGGCATGGTGTCAGCAGTCTGTTATACCGGCCACTGACTGCCGAAAGTTTGCCACCTGCAGTGATGACGGCACTGGCCGTCAAGCAAGAGCGAGATCTCAGTTATCAGCGTCAGCAACATATTGAAGAAGAAAATGCCCAGCTGAAAGTGATGGAAGCGCGCTTGCAGTTTTCAGTAAATCACGATGATTTAACTGGGCTGGCTAACCGTCGCCGGCTGGAGCAGGCATTGGACTTAAGTTTGGCGCAGGTCCGGCATTTTCATACCAGCAGCGCCTTGTTTTACATCGATCTTGACAGTTTTAAAGTGCTTAATGATGCCGAAGGCCATGAAGCGGGTGACGCATTGCTGGTACAGGTAGCCAATTCGTTACGGCGGTTTTTTAAAGTCCAGGACACATTGGTTCGTATCGGCTCCGATGAATTTGCTGTGCTGGTCGATAATATCGACCGGCAAATGGCATTAGATCGTGCAGAAGGACTGCGCAATTTATTTGATGGTTACAGCTTTGCCCATCATGGCCATCACTATCATTTATCGGCAAGTATCGGCGTTAAATGTATCAACGATGTTGTCCATGCCACCGCCGGTGAAATGCTGTCACATGCTAATCAGGCATGTTTCACTGCCAAAAAACGTGGCCGTAACCGGGTACATATTTATAGCCCGGAAGATCGGGAAATGCATACTTTGCGGCACAGTGTGGAATGGGCGCCGAGGATACGTGCAGCGCTGAAACAAGGTCATTTTGTACTCGAGTTTCAGCCCATTTACGAGCTTTCAGCGCAGCGCATTAATCATTATGAATGCCTGATCCGCATGCGCGGAGACGGCGATATGCTGTATTACCCCAATGATTTTATTCCGGTCGCCGAGGCCATGGGGCTGATCCATCAAATTGATTTGTGGGTGATCAACCGGGCTTTTGACTTGATGCGTACGTTGCCAACCGATAT
>JAVVFF010000066.1:0-12119 GCA_032250995.1 Methylophaga sp.
GGTGAAATTGCCGGGTGCCGTTTCCGGGAATACTTCGGGCATGCTTTGTTCAAACATATCCGGGACATTTCGATTTTCAAAAGTGTAGTAATAGTCTGGGTATGGCGAATAACCGGCCTTGGCTTTTTCGGCCCATTCATGCTGGTCGGAGGTATGATTTAAAACCACATCCAGCACCAGCAACATATCGCGTTGGCGCATATCGGCAGCTAAATTTCGCAAATCTTCAATATTGCCGACCCGTGGATCGATTTGCCGGAAATCGCTGACCGCATAGCCCCCGTCACTTTTGCCTTCCGGACAACGCATGATCGGCATTACATGCAACAGATTGACACCCAAGTCCTGAAAATAATACAGATGATTACGCATGCCATTAAGATCTTTGGCAAAACCATTGGCATACATGGCCATACCAACCCATTTTTGACTCAGGAACCAGTTAAAATCCTGTTCGCGCTCTATATCACGTTGCCGCAAGACTTCGGGCCGGTTGATATATTGCCGGGCCATGGTTTCCACCAATCGCTGTGCCTGCTCGGCGAAGTCCGGACGTTTGCCGTATAGCTTGTCAAATAATGAATGGATAGCGTAAAAGTTAGCACCCAACCGGGTATAAAAATAGCGTAAATCAACCCGGGCAAATTCCGGCTCGATTTGATTTAAGATGGCATTTAACAGGGAATGCGATTGTTGTTCATACATATTTGGTCAGGCAATTTTTAATTAAATGTTTGATAAAAGGTCGCATCATCAGTAAATGCACCTTGCAAACCCACAACCGCAGCAGCAAAGGCCTGCGCCTTAGGCAAAATTTGTGTCACCGGCCAACCATGCAATAAGCCATGCAAATACATCGCTGAAAACGCATCACCCGCACCGACCGTATCGGCAACTTTGTCGGCTTTGCTAGGCGGAAATTCATACACTTCACCGTCATTACAACGCACCACAGCGCCATGTTCACCCCGGGTGACAATTAATTGTTCCAACTGGAAATGGGTTTGCATACGGATCATGTCTTGCAGCAAATCCGCTGATTGAAAACCAAGCTCAGCCAATTCATCAGCGTTGAGTTTGACCCAGCGCGCCCGCTCCAGCCAGGCAAACAGACTTTCCTTATCCCACCATGGCGCGCGTAAATTAATATCGACAAATACCGACACCGAGGAAGCTTGCGTTAAATGTGCCAGCACTTCGCGATTGTTTGGATGGCGCAACGCTAAGCTGCCGTGATAGACAATAACATCATTACGTAACGCAGGTAGCGCGGCTTTATCGATGAAATCGTAGGCAACATTATCGGTAATTTGATAATGTGGTTCACTACCTTGTAAAGTGACTTTGACCGTGCCGGTTGGCCGGGAAATATCGATTTGCAAACCAGCCAGATTCATTCCCCATTGCTGCATGGCAGTTTTAATCTGCTGACCCAGTGCATCATCACCGACCCGAGAAATAAACAAAGGTGCCTCACCAAAAGCCTGCAAATGCCAGGCAACATTAAACGGCGCACCGCCCAGTTTTTGCTGATCGGCAAAGCAATCAAACAACGCTTCGCCAAACACCGCCAGCTTGGCTGAATCAGTCATAAAATGTCTCCGTTTGTAAGGCTTGCCGGAATGCCGGCGCAAAATGCCAAATACCCTGCAGTACGCCGGCACTGTAATTACCATTCATACCCAGCGGACCATCATTACCGGCAATAAAAAGTTGATCTAACTGACCGGCATCGCTGGCCAGTTGATAGGATAAAGATTTGATTTCAGCACTGGCATTGTTAACCAGAATCGATTGCACATCACTGGCCAGTACCGGCATATCGTTACCGCTGTCGCCGGCAAAAATGACTTCCTGGTGCTGATAATCCATCTGTTGCTGTAAAAATTTGATGGCATGTAATTTGGTCGCATGCTTGGGCAATACGTCAATCAGGCCAATATTGGTCAGTTCATCAATACTCCACATCACCGAAGCATCAATTCCTTCATCTTGCAGCCGGCGCTGCATTTCATTAATGACCGATGTTTTGTCTTGATAAAGGGGCAGATAATAACTGAGTTTATGAGTATTTTGTTTGCTCAATTCCTGTAATTTCAAGCCCTTAATGCCTTTCAGAATTTGTTTGAGATCCTGATGACTGCGACCATGCCAATCTTTATCGATTTCGGTTTTCCAACTGTTCAATTCATGCCAACCCTGACGTTGCTGATAAATTTTAGTACCCACATCAGAAATCACATAATCCGGCTGTGGCAGCTGATAACTGCGAATGGCTTTTTCGACCAGTTGCCGATGACGGCCAGTGACATAGACCAACACCACATTATCCTGCTGACAAAACGCCCGAAACCGGCGCCGGGCTTGAGGATGCTCAGGCTGCATGCCATTGGGGATCACCGTCCGATCCATATCAGTACATAACAATAAACGTTCACTCATACAGCGCAATTGTCCTGCAATGGTTTTTCAAAAAAATGATAATGGGCCAGCGCTTCGAGAATCCCGGCCGCATAGGCTTGTTCGGCAAAGTAGATATGCGAGGTATCTTCAAGCTGCGACAATTCTTCATGATGCCGGTTCGCCACCACCGCAGCCAGTGTGTTGCCACGCATCATATCTTCATCAGCGCCACTGCCGCCGGCAACAAATATCTGCTCCAGTGGTAATTGCCAGCGATCGGCCACATACCGCAGCGCCAAGCCTTTAGAAGCCCGCAGCGGTAAAATATCCAGAAACTGGCCAAATGCCATTTGCGGATGTACCGATTGTTCTTCGCGATGCAACAGCCGTTTAATTTCATCGAGACTGATCTGCTGCGGATCGATGTAATAACTGAGCTTAAACTGACTCTGCTCAGCTTTAGTTTGACGACTGAGGCCCGGCAAATCGTCGAGAAGTTGCCGGATTTTATGCGGTTGCCAAAGATGGTCAATATGTTTAGCCCAAGCGGTATCCGGCGTTAATTTCGGCGCGTAATAAATTTCACTGCCCGAACTGGTTATTAAAATATCCGGCTCTGGAATACCATGTTTTTTCATCAGCCTGAGCGCCTGATCCAAACGCCTGCCGGTGGCAATAATAAATTTGGTGGTTTTACGATGCTCACGCATCAAGCTCAATAATTGTTTCAGCGATGCATCATCACCAAGCAAATTCAAATCCAAATCACTGACCAACGCCCGCTCCATCCGCGACGGACTTCGGATAACCGTCGGTTGAGTTTGCTGGCCATTACGTTGTGCAATAGGCTGGATCAAATCTAAATATCGCTGCGCGTGAGCCTGCCAGGAATAGTGCGCATGCACCCCTTCCAGCCCATTTTGCTGACACTTTTGCCAGTGCGATTTATCTTCCAGCAATGCCAGAATCGCAGCACTGATAGTGCTGGTTTCCAGTGGGTCAATCAGTTCACCGTTTTGGCAATTGGCCATAATGTCACGTGGCCCGCCATCTTCCGTGGCGACTATCGGTAGACCACTGGCAGCCGCTTCAATCAGCGTCAAACCAAAGGGTTCGGTCAACGCCGGATTGACAAATACACCGCCACTGGCAGCGGCGATCCGATAAATCTGGGCAACCTGATCACGTCGGTGGTGTTTAGGCATCGCCACTTTGCCGTATAAATCGTAACGATCCATCGCCACCAGTAATTCCTGAAAAACCTCGCGGGCACCACTTTCTAAGTCTTCAATATCGTCACGATTACCGGCAATAATCATTAAGTTGGCCAGTTGTTGAAGTTGTTTGCTTTCACCATACGCAGTCATCAGGCCGACAATATTTTTACGCTTATCAGGCCGCGACAAAGCCAGAATTAACGGTTTATCCGGATCTGTCAGACTGCGGGTTAATGTCTCGAAAAGTTCAGTATGCTGCTCGTCACCGCGTGGCGGAATAAATTGCTGCACATTGGTGCCCGGCGGAATGACACGCATTTTTTCCGGCTGATAATGATCGTACAGTTCATATTGTTCTTCGATTTCCTGATGGGTACTGGTGATCACCTGCTCGGCAGTCGCCAGGGTGATTTCTTCAGCTTCGATACGCCGGTTCATGTTGTAAAGTACTTCCAACTGTTTGGTATCAACGCCACTGGCCAGCAACCGCCGGCGTTTGACCCGACCTAAAGAATGCCCGGTGTGAATCAAAGTAATGCCCAGTTGATTGGCAACATGGGCACCGACCAGTCCGGCGTCAGCATAATGACTGTGTAGCAAGGTCGGTATTTGGCTTTGCTGACGAAAATAGCTCACCAGATTATCGGCAAAGCTATCGAGGTGATCCCAAAGTTGTTCCTTAGGCAAATAACAAGGCGGTCCGGCTTCAATTCGAATAATGCTCAGTTTGTCGTTAATGGTTTCTTCAATAATCGCGTAATCATTGTCCACTGCCGCGTCTTCAACACGCCGGGTAATCAGCTCTACTTTGGCAACTTGCGGCTGCTCAGACAGCGCCTGGGCTAATTCCAATACATATAATGTTTGACCGCCGGTATCGGCATCACGGCCCAGTTCCAAATTTTGGCCGCGGATCAAACCGTGAACACTAATAAGCGCGATATAAAGTGGGGCTTGTGAGTTATTCATGATATTGCGTTATTCTCCAGTCATTATCGCCGGCCAGATAAAACGCAATAGAAAGTACGCTGGCTACTGGCAGGCAAAAACAGTACGCTGAAAGTTCTTTAATTAAGCTACCTGCTCTACCGCCGGATGACAAATTAAATCCGTAAACTATTTGGTTAATCATTGGTCGCAATTGACAGACGCTCTCTAGATTTAGGAATCAATCATGCCCAAACCACTCAAATCACTGCTGCTCAGCATCAGTTTATTGATAAGTATTTCGCCCACTGTTTTTGCCGATGAGTCACTGCATAATATTATTAACAGTGACCAGCGTGATGCTGAAAATGTTGCTCGGGATAGCCATCGGCATCCTTATGCAACGTTGCAGTTTTTTGGTATCACGGCCGATATGCAGATGGCTGAAATCTGGCCCGGCAGAGGCTGGTACACCGAAATTCTGGCACCGTGGTTAAAGCAAGGTGATGGCAAATTGATTGCTGCCGGCTTCCCTGCTGATATGGGCCCACAATGGCGGATGAATTTAAGACAAACTTACAATGATTGGCTCACTGCCAATCCCGAGCGGTTTGATCAAGTTGAAGTAGTTGAATTTGGTCCCGGTCATTGGCATATTGCCAAAGACGATTCGCTGGATGCTGTTTTGACCTTTCGTAATGTGCATAACTGGGTGCAAGGCGATGTTGCTGAACAGGCCTTTGGTGCCATGTTTAAAGCGCTAAAACCAGGCGGCATGCTCGGTGTCACTGACCACCGCGCCAAACCGGGCACCGATTTGGCGACCATGAAAAAATCCGGTTATGTGACCGAAGCACTGGTCATAACGTTTGCTGAGCAAGCCGGCTTTCAACTGGCCGCTAAGTCAGAAATCAATGCCAATCCGGCTGACACCGTCGATCATCCCAATGGTGTCTGGACCTTACTGCCGACTTTGCGCATCGACGACGCGCAAAAAGCCCATTATCAACAAATCGGCGAAAGTGACCGGATGACTTTAAAGTTCGTCAAACCTAAATAGACGCTAATCCTGATATAACAACTTATTCATATTGCTGATGGTGTCAGTACGGATTTGTTTTGGACAAGCCCGTTCGCATTCACGGTAATTACTGCAACTGCCAAAGCCCTCGGCTTGCATTCTTGCCAGCATTTTCGCCGGCCGTTTTTTATCCAGTTGACCCTGTGGCAAACTGGATAAATGACTGACTTTAGCAGCGATAAATAATGTTGCAGACGCATTTGGACAGACCGCCACACAGGCGCCACAACCGATACAGGTCGCGGCATCAAAGGCATTATCGGCAACTTGTTTGGCAACCGGTTGGGTATTGGCCTCCGGTGCCGCACCCGTTCTAACTGGAATATAACCACCGGCCTGAATAATGCGGTCAAAGGCGCTGCGATCCACGACCAGATCTTTAATCACCGGAAACGCGGCTGCTCGCCATGGCTCAATCCACAGTTCTTTTTGATCCTGATAATCACGCATATATTGTTGGCAAGTGGTCGTCGCTTTGTGCCGGCCATGCGGTTCACCATTAATCACCAGACTGCAACTGCCACAAATACCTTCGCGGCAATCATGATCAAATGCGACTGGCTCGCTACCTGCTTGAATCAGTTGCTCATTAAGGGCATCAAGCATTTCCAGAAACGATGATTCTTCAGCAACATCCAACTCGTAACGAACGAATTCACCGGGTTGTTGTGGCGTTGTTTGACGCCAGATATGTAAAATAAAATTCATTGATAATTCCGTATACCGGGACTGACAAAATCAAAATGCAACGGCTCTTTAACTAGCGAAGGTTCACTGACATTGCCGGTATAACGCCAGGCCGAAACATATGAAAAATCAATATCGCGACGTTGCACTTCACCGGCGGGTGTTAAATGCTCAACCCGGGCATGACAGCCACAGGATTCTTCACGTTGCAGCGCATCCAAACACATTAGTTCAGCCAATTCCATAAAGTCGGCAACACGGCCGGCACGCTCCAAAGTCTGATTGAGTTGTTTATCACTGCCGGTAACTTTGATTTGTTGCCAGAATTGCTGACGCAAACTTTGGATATCAGCCAACGCATTTTGTAATGCCTCGGCATTGCGTGCCATACCACAGTTATCCCAGAGGATCTGACCGACTTGGCGATGAAAATAATCGGGTGTATGTTTCGGCTCAGGTGCACTCAGTAACAAATCCAGCCGGGCGGTGGCATCAGCCATGGCTTGGGCTACTTCCGGATAATTATCATCGGCCAGCGGCTTTTGCCGCGCTAAATAATCCGAAATCGTCGTCGGTAAAATAAAATAACCATCAGCGAGGCCCTGCATCAACGCGCTGGCACCCAGCCGGTTGGCGCCATGATCCGAAAAATTAGCTTCACCACCGGCAAACAGCCCGTCAATACTCGTCATCAGATTGTAATCAACCCACAGACCGCCCATGGTGTAATGCACTGCCGGATAAATACGCATTGGTACCTGCGTTGGATCTTCCGCAGTTATCCGCTGATACATATCAAATAAATTGCCGTATTTTTCGTTAATCACTTCGCTGCCTTGCGCTTTAATGGCATCAGCAAAATCCAGATAAACACCCAGTTTCTGGCCGTTGATTTCATGGCCAACACCGCGACCTTCATCGCAGATAAGTTTAACCGCCCGTGAGGCAATATCCCGTGGCACCAGATTACCGAATGCCGGATACATGCGTTCCAGAAAATAATCACGATCCTGATCCAGAATCTCGCGCGGGTCACAGCCACAATCAGCGGGATTTTTCGGTGCCCAGATACGGCCATCATTACGCAGTGACTCACTCATCAAAGTCAGTTTTGACTGTAATTCACCATGCTGCGGAATACAGGTCGGGTGGATCTGGGTAAAACAGGGATTGGCAAACAAGGCACCATGTTTATGAGCTCGCCAGATGGCTGAGGTATTACAGCCTTTGGCATTGGTCGATAAATAGTAAGCGTTACCGTAACCGCCGGTACACAACAGCACACAATCAGCCAGATGCGAGGTCAATTCACCGGTCAGTAGATCGCGGGCAATAATGCCTTTGGCCTGCCCATCAATTAAAATCAAATCCTGCATCTCGGTACGTGAAAAATGCGCAATATTGCCTTCGGAAATTTGCCGGCTCATGGCTTGATACGCGCCGAGCAATAATTGCTGACCCGTTTGGCCGCGGGCATAAAATGTTCGTGACACCTGCGCGCCGCCAAAAGACCGGTTGGCTAAATAACCACTGTATTCGCGGGCAAACGGCACACCTTGCGCCACGGCCTGATCAATAATCGACGTGCTCAGTTCAGCCAGCCGGAATACATTTGATTCGCGGGCCCGAAAATCACCGCCTTTAATCATGTCGTAAAACAGCCGCCAGACACTGTCACCATCGTTATGGTAATTTTTGGCAGCATTAATACCACCCTGGGCAGCAATACTGTGGGCGCGGCGCGGGCTATCCTGATAACAAAAAGTTTTGACCTGATAGCCCATTTCGGCCAGAGACGCCGCAGCCGATGCCCCGGCTAACCCCGTACCAACAACGATTACCCGATAATGTTTACGATTGGCGGGACTGACGATCCGCAAATTATATTTATGCTGTGTCCAGCGTTGATCCAGCGGGCCTTTGGGGCATTGACCGTCAAGTTGAATGTCGTCGCTCATGGCACACTCCAATATGCCATCACCGGCACCACGGCAAAGCCAGCAATTAGCAGCGCTACCAACGCCGTGCTCAGCCATATGTATTGTTTTGCGGTTTTACCCAATGTTTGTAAAACATTAGGCAATGAATGCCATAAATGCAGGGCCATCAGGCCAAGGCCAACCAGATAAATAAGCACTTGCCAGCTACTGGCAAACAGCGATCGTGTTTGTTGGTAAATATCGTCACCGCCAAATGACCACATCTGCGCCATATGCCAAATAATAAACAGTAAAATCAGCGTGATCACCGTCGACACTAACCAGGCAGGGATCCAGTGATGTTGTCGGTGACGATAAGCAACTGACCGGGCTTTAGCGTTATGCAAACGGATTTGTATAGCAACAATCACATGGAGCAATAACGCCACTGCCACCAGTAGCCATAATGGCCAGCGAATCAGCGGCTGATTATAAAAAGCATAGAAATCATTAAAAGCCTGCGGGCTGAAAAAGCTGAGATTACTGAGCATATGCAACAGCAAATACCCCGACAACATCATGCCTGCCAAGGCCATCAGACGTTTTTTTACTTGTAATAGGGCCATCAACTCTCCCGGCTCATTAATACTTGGTCATGCTCAAAAACCGGCTCCAGTTTTTCGCGGCCAATGGTACGCACGCAACTGTTCCATCGTAAAATCGCTTCATCATTGTGCTGCGGCCGTATTTGTTCGGCCTGCTGATAACATTCCAGCGCTTTAACAAAATAATCGTAGGCAAACGCCCGCGACATCGGTTGTGACAACATAAAACGCGCCCGGCGTTCATGAAAAATACCGGTGTAATACATGCGTTGGTAGTCACTTTTTAATCTTTCAATCGCATTTTCAATGGCCTGAAACGGCGATTGACTGCCACTGGTACTAATCTGATCGGTCAGTGCCAAAATATACAAAACCAGCGCGGCCTGATTTTCAGCATCGGTATTGAGCACATCCAGACAAATACTTTCGGCAATTTCCGGTTCTAACAATGAACGATATTGACGCGCTTTATCCAGGGCCAATTCAATTGAGTCGGCATGAATATCATGCAGGCTTAAATCCATGGTGAATACTCCGCTTTAAAATCAGTCAGGTAAGGCAACATTAATCAATCTAATGTAATCAGCAGTGCATTTCAAACTCATACACAAAATAACCACAAAATAGAGTCAGTCGCTGAATTCTGGTATCTTTGACGGCTTTCTGACAGCTAAATTCCGGTTCATTTATGCAACGAAAAATTCTGGTCACCAGCGCACTACCCTATGCCAACGGTTCTATACACCTTGGCCATCTGGTTGAGTACATCCAAACCGATATCTGGGTGCGGTTTCAGAAAATGCGCGGTCATGAAGTGCACTACGTCTGCGCTGATGATGCACACGGTACACCGATCATGCTGCGAGCGCAGAATGAAGGCATACCCCCGGAACAACTGATAGCCGATGTCAGCAAAGAACATCAGGCTGATTTTGCCGAATTTGCCATTGGCTTTGACAATTACCATAGCACCCACAGTGACGAAAACCGAACCTTAGCCAGTCAGATTTATCTGGCCAATCGCGATGTCGGCCATATTGAAAGCCGCACCATCAGCCAGGCTTACGATCCAGAAAAGCAGATGTTTCTGCCGGATCGCTTTATCCGCGGTGAATGCCCGAAATGCGGCGCGGCCGATCAGTACGGTGACAACTGCGAAGCTTGCGGTGCGACTTACGATCCCACCGAATTAAAAAATCCAGTCTCAGCCGTTTCCGGTGCGACGCCCATTACCAAAGATTCAGAGCATTACTTTTTTAAATTGGGTAATTTTGAGCCACTGCTTAGGGAATGGACGCAGGGCGATCATCTGCAACCAGAAGTGGGCCGTAAACTGGGTGAATGGTTTGAAGCCGGTTTGCAGGACTGGGATATTTCCCGCGATGCACCCTACTTTGGCTTTGAAATCCCCGATGCGCCCGGCAAATTCTTTTATGTCTGGATGGATGCACCGATTGGTTATTTAGCCAGCTTTAAAAACTATTGCGAGCGTAGCGGCGTTGATTTTGATGAATTTATGCGCGCCGACAGCCCCACTGAAATGGTGCATTTTATCGGCAAGGATATTATTTATTTCCACGCCCTGTTCTGGCCGGCCATGCTCAAAGGTGCCGGCATGCGCTTGCCGAACCGCATTTATGCACACGGTTTTTTAACCGTCGATGGCAAAAAAATGTCCAAATCGCGCGGCACCTTTATCAAAGCCCGCACTTATTTAAATCATTTAAATCCGGAATACCTGCGTTATTACTTTGCCGCCAAACTGAGCAGTGGTATCGAAGATATTGATCTGAGTCTTGCTGATTTCCAAAGCCGGATCAATGCCGATCTGGTTGGCAAAGTGGTGAATATCGCCAGTCGTTGTGCCGGTTTTATTCACAAACGTTTTGACGGCAAACTCACCGATCACTTAGCCGATCCGGCTTTATTTGCCAGCTTCACCCAGCAGGCAGAAAGCATTGCCCAACGTTACGATAGCCGTGAATTTAATCAGGCTATGCGTGAGATTATGGCACTGGCCGATAAAGCCAATCAATATATTGATGAGCAAAAACCCTGGGTATTGGCCAAACAAGAAGGCAAAGATGCTGACGTGCAAGCGGTATGTAGCATGGGCATCAATCTATTTAAAGTATTGATAGCTTATTTAAAACCGGTGTTGCCACGCACAGCAGAACAGGCTGAGGCCTTTTTAAATATTCCATCAATGAGCTGGGCGGCTAGCCAAACACCGCTGCTTGGCCATCAAATCAATGCTTTTAAACCGCTGATGACCCGTATTGAGCAAGACAAAATCGACGCGATTCGCACTGAATCAACAGAAACCATGCAGGCTGAACAACAATCAACCAAAGTACCGGCACCGGCAAGCAGTCATCTGGATCAGATTGCTGATGAAATTCAGTTTGAGGATTTCGCCAAAATTGATTTACGCATTGCCAAAATCGTTAATGCCGAACATGTTGAAGGTGCCGATAAATTATTGAAACTAACACTGGATATTGGCTTGGCCGAAAAACAAGTGTTTGCCGGCATTAAGAGTGCCTACCAACCTGATGATTTAATTGGTAAACTGACGGTCATGGTCGCTAATCTGGCACCGCGAAAAATGCGGTTTGGTGTGTCGGAAGGCATGGTATTAGCTGCCGGACCGGGCGGTAAAGATATTTACCTACTCAACCCCGATGAAGGCGCCAAACCGGGTATGCGGATTAAATAAAACCAAAAATGCCCCGAAATTGGGGCTTTTTTATTATTAATTCGCTTAATTATTGTGGCCCGGCGCATTTTCGCTATTGCCGGGGCCGGAAGGATCATGACCGGGTGGCGTCGGTTTATGAATTTTGTGACAAGCACTGACACTAACGACCATCACCATGGCCAACAAAATCATCAACTGCCGCATGCGGTTCACTTCCTTTTTTAATTGTAAGAATGTTTTCCTGTTGCTAAGAACCCCCAACAACAGGCTTAGATTGTAAACAGATTGCTGCGATATTGCACAGTAAATACCTAATTCAACGCTTATGGCTTTTCCAGGTGCCGCCATAAACATATTCTGAGTTATCTTGTTTCACCACAGGCAAGCAAGCCGGCCAAACAAACTGCCAGTCTTCAACCAACGTGGATTTTACCCGATATAAACTCGGGTGCGCCTATTGCATTGCTGGCAATTTTTATGGCGAATTCGCATCTTACAAGCATAAAAAAGCCCCGCCGAAGCGACAATGCAGTTCACTTAAGCGGTGATGCCTTGTAATTGATGGGATAGCGGGTCTTA
>JAVVFF010000198.1:0-2083 GCA_032250995.1 Methylophaga sp.
AATGCTGGCCTGTCACGCCGGAGGTCGCGGGTTCGAGTCCCGTCCGCTCCGCCATCATGAAAAAAGGCGCATTTATTGCGCCTTTTTTTTTGGGCTGATTAACGCAATTTCATTACTGAAGGTTCGACGCTATGTTGCATTTTATCCGTGAAAAAGCTCAGGGCTGGGTTGCCTGGTTGATTGTGGGCCTGATTAGTATTCCTTTTGCACTGTGGGGTTTGGATTCTTATCTGACCGGCGGTAACGATGTGGTGGTCGCGACGGTTAATGGTGACAATGTTAGTCAGTCCGACTTGCAACGGTCTTTACAACAATATCGTGATCAAATGCGCAGTACGTTGGGTGATGATTTTGACCCGGAAATGTTTCAGGGTAGTGCTATTCGTTTGGCCATTATTGATGATTTGATCGAGCAACGTTTGATATTGAATGCCGCCAGGGAGCTTGGCCAACGGATACCTGACGGCCAGATCGCCCAGTTTATCCGTGGTACAGAAGCGTTTCAGATGGATGGCCAGTTTGATATGGATCAGTATCAAATGGTGCTGGGCCGGGCCGGCTTCACGCCATCGGCCTACGAAGCACAGTTACGAAATGATTTACTCAGTCAGCAATTAACCCAATATATAGAGCGCAGCGCTTTAGCTGTCAATCATGAAGTACAACGTTTACTGCGCCTTGAAAACCAACAACGACAAATTGCCTATGGGGTGTTATCAATCAATAGTTATCTGCAAGAGGTAACGCTGGATGACAACGCGGCTCAGGAATATTACCAAGCTAATCAAGCTGCCTACACGGCACCAGAACAAATCTCGGTGCGTTATATCCGCTTATCTGCAGATAAGCTGGCAGCAGCCATCGAAGTTGATGATAATGAATTAAAAGCCTTTTATGCCGATAATCGAGAACAATTTGTTGGCCCGGAACAACGCCGTGCCAGTCATATTTTGATTGAAGGTGATGATGCCGAAGCCAAAGCCAAAATTGACGATTTAGCCCAGCAGTTAAAAGATGGCGCTGATTTTGCCGAATTGGCTAAATTGCATTCAGCAGATACCGGTTCTAGTGACAATGGCGGCGATCTGGGTTTTTTTCAGCGTGATGTAATGGATCCGGCCTTTGAGGAAGCAGTATTTAGTCTTGAGGTCGATGAAATCAGTGAACCGGTACAAACCGAGTTTGGTTATCACCTGATCAAATTAACTGAGATTGATACGCCGGCCGGTGCTGACTTTGCTGATGCCCGTGAGCAAATCGAACAGCAATATCGCCGGCAGATGGCCCGTCAACAATTTTTTGATCTGGCCGATCAACTGGCTAATCTGACCTATGAAAATCCTGAAAGCCTGGATGTCGCCGCCGAAGCCTTATCATTGCCGATTGAGAAAACCGGTTTGTTCACCCGAAATGGTGGTGGCGAGGGTGTTAGTGCTGAGCCCAAAGTCATTGAAGCAGCATTTAGTGATGATGTGTTAAATAAAGACTTAAACAGTCCGGCATTGGAGCTTGCCGAAACCGATTTGCTGGTGATCCGTAAAGATGAATATATCCCGGCAAAACCATTGTCATTTGAATCAGTGGGGCCGGCCATCGAAGAACAACTGCGTTATGAAGCTGCGATGGAAAAAGCGCAAGCAGATGGTCAAACTAAAATTGCTGAGATTAATGATGGCGCAGCGGCAGCAACGGTATTTGATGAATCACAATGGCAGCCTGCGAAGTTTTACAGCCGTGACAGTGATGCTATCAGTGAGCAGGTGCTGCAACATGCTTTTGCCATGCCCCGCAGCCAACAACAATCGGTTAGCGGCTTTATCGCTGAAAACGGCAATTATATTGTTGTTGTGCTGAGCGACATTAAAGACGGCGTTGACAGCGATGCCTCCGATGACCAAAAGCAAGCATTGACCGCTAATCTTGCCCGTCTTAATGCCAACAGTGAAATAGAAGCGTTTATTGCTAGTTTACGGGAAACGGCGGATATCGAAATTTTTGAAGATAGGATCGCTAGAACGCCTGAATAAGGCTCGATGTATGGACTCCCCCACCTCACAGTCGTAAGGTGGAGGTGCCTAAACCA
>JAVVFF010000067.1:0-11981 GCA_032250995.1 Methylophaga sp.
CTGGCCTGTCACGCCGGAGGTCGCGGGTTCGAGTCCCGTCCGCTCCGCCATTTTTTCTTGCCGATTCAGGCAGTCATCGTTGTTAAATTAAACGCTGTAAATTTTCTAATGACACGCTATTAATTCGCGGCGACTGCTCAGCAAGTTGCTGATCGCTCTGCGTGTTATAGCCCCAGTCGGCCAGCCATAAATCAATATTGTTTAAGTTTGACGTGTTGATGACTTCTAATAAAGTCGGCAGACGGTCTTCAACAAAGCAAATATTGCCCGGATGGTGGCTGACAAATTCAGCCAAAATAGCGCTTTTGCTGCGTTGTCTTTCCAGGCCATAAATCTGCGCTGCCGGTAAGCTAATACCATTAGCTTCGAGAATAGCGCTGACAAAACGCTCCTGCTTAGTCGTGATAATAAACAATTGTGCTGCCGGGATTTGCTGTAACAATGCAGCAATGCCCGGATATAGCGGGTTATTAGCGATCCAACTGGCAAAGTCATCGTTAATCCAGTTATCGCGGACGGCACCAAATAAGCTTTTTAACGTTTCCGTGCTTAGATGGTAGTTTTGTAGCTCCGCATTGATGTGCCGCGAATAATCTTCCAGTAAAGCAGTTGGCGGGGTACCGTCGTATAAACAGCGATGGATTAATATACTTTCAAAACCGGTCTCCAGCGCCGGACGAACCTGGCGAAAGCCGGCCAATATCATATCGGGTATTGGCAGCGGTAATTCAGGCCAGATCTGCCGTGCGGCGTGCCAGGCGCTTAAGCCGGTCTCTACAGCACTGTCACAAATAACGCCGTCAAAATCCAGAGCATAAAGTGTTACTGTCATGCCTTACAACAAACAATGCTGGGCGTAATCACCGGCCTCGTTGGCAGTCCAGTCACCTTTGGGTTTTTCTTTCATCATCGCACACCATTCCGCGGTACCGACTTCGGGCGAACAGCCGCTGGCAAATAGCATTAAACCGATGATTAAAAGGCCGCGCAGCCATAATGATTTAAGCATATTAAACTCCGAAAATGGATGATGTTACCGCTGGTAGACTAGTTTGCCCTGAAACAGGGTATAGGCTGCTTGATGACGAAATAACCAGCCGGCAAAAGGGCTGTTTTTACCGGCACTGACTAGTGTTCTGAGCTGGCATTCAAAATGCGAATCCGGATCGATAATACAAATATCAGCACTGGCACCAATTTTCAGCTGACCGGCATCAATGCCAAGGATCTCAGCTGGCTGACAAGTCAGCGCCGCCAAAGCTGACAGTAAATCCAATTCGTCGTCTTCAACCAGTTTCATAGTTAACGGCAGCAGTGTTTCCAATGCCGAAATACCTGGCTGGGTTTCGGCAAATGGACCGAGTTTGGCATCGGCATCCAGCGGCTGATGATGCGAAGCAATTGCCTGCAAAACGCCATCTCGTAAACCTTGTTGTAATTGTTCACGATCCCGCACACTGCGCAGCGGCGGCAATACATGACTAAGCGCATCGTAATTGCCCAAATCATGTTCACATAAATGCAAATGATGGGCGCTGACATCGGCAGTCACTGGTAAACCACGCTGTTGCGCCTCCTGAATCATCTTAACCGCGCGGCCACTGGAAATGTTATGAAAGTGAGCACGCACACCGATTTGCTCAATCAACAATAAATCACGACTGACAGCGATGGTTTCAGCACTTTCCGGAATTCCTGATAAACCCAGCCGGGCACTGACCGTGCCTTCATGAACACAGCCTTGTTTTTGCAGCCAGGGGTCGGCAGCATTAATAAAAACCGTTAGATCCAGGGTTGACGCATATTCCAGCGCCCGCCGCCAGACCACGCTGTTTTTAATAGCATTGAGGCCGTTGCTGACGCCGACACAGCCAGCCTGTTTTAACGCTGACATTTCGGCCAATAATTCGCCGTCCAATTTTTGTGTTAAAGCGCCCAGCGTCAGGACCATAACCCGGCCGGCTTTTTTGGCGCGATCTTCAATTAATTCAACGACCGCCGGATTATCAATCACCGGATCCGTATCCGGCGGTACGGCGAGTGTGGTGATGCCACCTGCTACAGCGGCGCGGGTTTCACTGTCAATGGTAGCGGTATGTTCCTGGCCAGGTTCACGCAGCCGGGCACTTAAATCAACCAGCCCTGGACAGGCAATCATACCGTCGGCATCGATGGTTAAATCAGCATGAAAATCGGCTAAATAATCGCTAATGGCGACGATCTTGCCATTATCGATATAAATGGACTGGTTTGTGTCGAGCTGGCTGGCCGGATCAATAACGCGGCCGCCGGTGATAAGCGTTTTCATGCGTCGGCCTCATAAAAATCAGATTGGCTGGCCAGCGCCATCGACATCACCGCCATGCGAATGGCAATGCCATGGGTAACTTGTTCGAGAATAACCGATTGCGGACCATCAGCCACTGCCGAGGCGATTTCGACGCCACGGTTAATCGGCCCGGGATGCATAACAATAGCATCAGGTTTGGCATATCGTAGCTTTTCGGGGGTCAGGCCAAAGCATCGGTAATATTCGCGGGCGCTGGGTAATAGCGCGCCTTGCATGCGTTCCAGTTGCAAGCGCAGGGTAATAACCACATCAACATCTTCCAGACCTTCGGCCATATCGTGATACACATGTACCCCCATGGTATGGCAATCTCGAGGCAGCAGTGTCTGCGGGCCAATGACACGGATTTCGCCGACGCCCAGAGTCGCTAGCGCCTGGATCTCTGAACGGGCCACCCGCGAGTGCAAAATATCGCCAACAATCGCTACCCGTAAATCCGCAAAATGCTGTTTGTGGCGGCGAATAGTAAACATATCCAGCATCGCCTGCGTCGGGTGGGCATGACAGCCATCACCGGCGTTAATAACGCTGACATGAGGCGCTACGTGCTGGGCAATAAACTCAGCGGCACCGCTTTGATTATGGCGCACCACAAACATATCAGTATGCATGGCTTCCAGATTATGCAGGGTGTCGAGCAGGCTTTCGCCTTTAGAGGTCGCCGAGGTGTTGATATTAAAGTTCATCACATCGGCGGACAGACGTTTGGCGGCGAGTTCAAATGTCGAACGGGTACGGGTGCTGTTTTCAAAAAACAGATTAACAATAGTTTTGCCGCGTAATAATGGTACTTTTTTGACCTGCCGGTTACCGATACCGGAAAATTGCTCGGCGCGATCCATGATCTCGGTAAGTAGTGGCCGTTTCAGGCCTTCAATGGTCAAAAAGTGGCGCAAATGGCCGTTTTCAGTCAGTTGATTACTGTGCATGCACCGCTCCGGCCTCACGTAATTCCAGATGCAGCTCATCGGCAGATTTACGTAATTTGAGTTGCTGACCTTTTTCCAGTTGAACGGTCGCGCCAACGACATCGGGACGGATCGGCAGTTCGCGACCATTGCGTTCAATCAATACCGCCAGCGTTACTGTTGCCGGGCGGCCATAATCAAAAATTTCATTGAGCGCGGCACGGGTGGTGCGACCGCTGTAAAACACATCATCCACCAGAATTAAATGCCGGTTATCGACATCAAATGGTAGATCCGACGGTGACACTTGGGGATGCATGCCGATGCGGGTGAAATCATCGCGGTAATAGGCGATATTTAAAGTACCCAGCGGCGCGGCAAAAAAATCCTCACCCAGCAGTTCAAGCAGCGCCCGTGCGACCCAAACACCGCCGGTATGGATGCCAACCAACAACGGCTTTTTATCGGTAAACTGTTCACGCAGCGTGTTGGCCATGTTTTTCAGCAAGGTTTGCAATTCTGCTTGTGTGCTTGGCATTGTCATTGTTGGTCCAACCATGATTGAAGAATAATTTGTGCTGACAGTCGATCAACATCACTGCGATTTGCTGACTGAAACTTGTTACGCAGGCCCATTGCCGCCACGGCTTCATAAGTTGTCAGTCGTTCATCCTGCCAGGCCACCGGAATATTAAAACGATTGTTAATCCGGTTGCCAAATTTCCGTGCGGCGGCGGTCATGTGTTGTTCGCTGCCATCCATATTTAGCGGCAGGCCTATCACCAATTGGCGCGGCTGCCACTGCTGAATTAAATCGGCAATTTGTTGCCAGTCGGGAATGCCATCGCGCGCTTTTAGCGCAGTCAGGCCGCTGGCGGTCCCAGTTAATTGCTGGCCCACGGCAACACCAATATTTTTCATACCAAAGTCAAACCCCATCACGGTGCCGGGTGGGTTCATGCATGCCCTGCGTTGTTGGACATCAGATGAATATCAATACCCAGTAATTTGGCACCGGCTTCCCAACGTTTTTCAGCAGGCGTATCAAACAGCAAACCATGTGTGGCGGGCACGGTCAGCCAGCTGTTTTCGGCCAGTTCTTGCTCTAGCTTGCCTTCGCCCCAACCAGCATAACCGAGCGTTACCAGCGCATTGTGGGGGCCGTTTCTGCCGCCCAGATCAGATAAGATATCGCCGGAGGTGGTTAGAAATAAATTATCGGCAACGGCCATCGTACTTTTCCAATGTAAGCCACCATCATGCAGTACCATGCCCTGATCTTTTTTGACCGGGCCGCCAAACAGTACGGTACGACTTAGCACCCAGTCACTGGTGTTGTTAACTCGCAAATGGTTGAACAACTCGGTCAAATAAATGCGCGTGGGCCGGTTGATAATAATACCCATCGCACCATCTTCACTATGCTCACACAGATATATCACCGAATGATAAAAAAACGTATCAATGAGATTCGGCATCGCCACCAGAAAATGATTTTTGAGACTGCTGGTCATCTTAAAAGAAGTTAAATCCCACTAGGAAAAGGCGCTCGACTTCCTTGATATGGCGTTTGTTGGTCAGAAACAAAATGACATGATCTTCGGCTTCGATAATAGTATCGCGGTGCACGATAATCACTTCTTTGTTACGGACAATGGCGCCGATAGAGGTGCCTGAGGGTAGGTCAATTTCATCGATACGACGGCCAACCACCATCGATGAATTTTTATCGCCATGGGCAATGGCCTCCAGCGCTTCAGCAGCGCCACGGCGCAGGGAATGCACGGCAACAATATCGCCACGGCGGATATGCGCCAGCAAGCTGCCGATCGTTGCCTGTTGTGGAGACAGGGCAATATCAATGCTGCCACTTTCCACCAAATCAACATAGGCGGCGCGGTTTATCAGTGACAACACTTTGCGGGCACCGAGCCGTTTAGCCAGCATTGATGACAAAATGTTGGCTTCATCATCATTGGTCAGCGCGCAGAATAAATCTACCTTGTCGATTTCTTCTTCTATCAGTAACTCTTCATTGGCAACATCACCGAGTAGCACGATACTTTGTGATAATTCTTCGGATAAATAATCGGCGCGATCCGGGTTGGCCTCAATGATTTTGATTTGATAATCATGTTGCAGCGCCCGCGCCAAGCGAATGCCGATATTGCCACCACCGGCCAGCATAATGCGTTTGTAAGGCTTATCGAGCCGGCGCAGTTCGGCCATCACCGAGTTAATATCTTTGCTGGCGGCAATAAAAAACACTTCATCATCGGTTTCGATAACGGTATTTGCTTCCGGTGCTATCGCCCGGCCATTACGAAAGATGGCCGCTACCCGGGTTTCAGTCTTGGGGATATGTTTACGCAGATCGCGCAGTGGATGGCCCACTAAAAGACCACCATGAAAAGCTCTGACAGCAACCAGCTGCACCAGACCTTCGGCAAAATCCAGTACTTGCAAAGCATTTGGGTGACTGACCAGTCGTTGAATATAATCAGTGACCAATTGCTCAGGACTTATCAGCACATCAATAGCAATGGCCTCGTTATTAAACAGTTCTGGCTTGGCTAAATACTCCGGCGCGCGGATACGGGCGATTTTGGTGGGGGTGTTGTACAAGGTATGGCAAATCTGACAAGCCACCATATTAGTTTCGTCGCTGTTGGTCACCGCCAGCACCAAATCCGCATCGGCAGCGCCGGCTCTGGCCAGCACATCGGGATGTGATGCCGGCCCTTGAATCACTCGAATATCGTAATGATCCTGCAGTTTGGCCAGGTTAGTCATATCGGTATCAACCAACGTGATATCGTCATCTTCACGAGCCAGGGTTGAGGCCACAGAGGCACCAACTTGTCCGGCGCCGAGAATCAGGATCTTCATAACGGCGTCCTAAACTTGTTTACTGTCAATGCCAAGGGCACGCAGTTTGCGGTACAAATGAGTCCGCTCCATACCAGCCAGCTTGGCCGCTTTGCCCACATTACCATCGGTTTCCTGTAATTTTTGTAATAAATAAATGCGCTCAAATTGCTCCCGCGCCTCGCGCAGTGGCAAATCCAGATTAATGCCTTCAATATCATCGGCATTGGGCGGCGGCTCAGCATGCAGCGCAGTTTCAATATCGTTGACATCAATTTCATCGGCATCACCCAACACCAGCATGCGCTGAATAACGTTTTTCAGCTCTAAAATATTGCCCGGCCAGTTGTAATTACGAAGGCGGTTCTGTGCGGCGACGGTAAACCGCCGGTAAGGCAGGCCAGCCTGCGTGGTTTGCTGATCCACAAAAAAGTGTACCAGCTCGGGAATATCTTCGATGTGATCGCGCAGCGCTGGTATTTGCAAAGTAATCGTATTCAGCTGGTAATACAGGCCTTCGAGAAAATCGCCGCGGTTAATGGCTTTTTCCAGCGACTGCTGGGTGGCGCAAATCAGCTGGCATTGTTTTAGCTGACCACTCTCCAGTAAATGCAGCATCAGTGCCTGGCCATCATCACTAAGCAGAGCAATGTCGTTTATGTAAATACAATTTTGCTGCGCTAAATTAATCAGTTTATGACTGTCGAGCGGGAAACTTTCCGGACTGAACTCAATAAATTTACCGGCAGAATATAAACCCAGCCGGTGTAAATGATGGGCAAAACAATGTTTACCGGTCCCGCCTTCACCGACCAGTAAAATCGGCATATCATGGCTGGCAACTTTATCGGCCTGTTCACGCAGCTGCGCCATTTTGGCGCTTTTACCGATCGGCTCAATCGCCATTTCTTGCTGCATGGCCGCCTGCCGGGCACGATTTTCCAACGCCAGTTCAACACCACGCAGCAATTTGGCCATCGACAGTGGTTTTTCAATAAAATCAGTGGCACCGGAGCGCGTCGCTTCGACGGCGGTTTCGATGGTGCCGTGACCGGACATCATGACAATGGTGACACTGCTGTTTTGTTGTTTGAATTCTTTGAGCAGACTAATGCCGTCGATATCCGGCATCCAGATATCCAGCAGCACCAATTGTGGTTGATGGAAAACAAATGCTTGGCGCGCCTCTTCGCCATTACTGGCGGTGGCCACCCGGTAAGCTTCGTCTTCGAGAATATCTTTAATCAGATTGCGGATATCGGGTTCGTCATCCACAACCAGTATCAGTGGTTTGTCGGTACTCACGTCTGCTGATCCTCTAGTGGCAACCTGATGATTATACCTGCTCCATTGTCACCAAGGTTTTCGGCCCAGACATCACCACCATGTTCTTCGATTATTTTCTTAACAATGGCAAGCCCAAGACCGGTGCCTCTGATTTTAGTGGTGGTGTAGGGTTCAAATAAGGTGTCGATCATCTCAGTCGGGAAGCCGGGCCCCTGGTCCTGAACGGTGATTTCCAGCCAACGCTGATGTTGATAACGCAGAGCGTGATAGCTGATCACAATATCCACTGCCAAGCCGGCTTCTTCACTGGCTTCGATGGCATTTTTCAATAAATTGTGGAGAACTTGCCTGAAACGATTGCGATCAACACGGATCTGCAAGTCTTCCTGACTATTTAATAAGGCAAACTGGTGTTGTGGGTTGCTTTGATACAGTGTCAGTACTTCACGCAGCAAATTGCCGACCGACAGCCACTCCAGTTGCAAGCCCGGGCTGCGGGCATAATCAGAAAATTCATTAACCATATCCTTCATGGCTTCAACTTGATGAACAATGGTATCGGTCAGTTTGGTCAGCGTTTCAGCCTGATCGGCGGGTACCAGCGACACGTATTTATGTTGCAAGCGTTCAGCGGATAGCTGAATAGGGGTCAGCGGATTTTTGATTTCGTGGGCCAGTCTTCTGGCTACTTCGCCCCAGGCAGCGTTTCGCTGTGCCTGGATCAATGTGGTGATATCGTCAAATACCACCACCCAACCGGTTTTTCCCGGTAAGGGGGTGCCGTGACACATCAGTGTTTGCCGGCCTTTGATCTGACTGAGTTCCAGTTGCTGTTCCCAGGCCACGGGTTTGAGCGTGTAATTTTTAATCAACATCGCAAAGGATTGCAGATTGTCATTAAGCCGTGCCAGATTATCCAGTGAGCTTTCTAGCCGCTGCTGCAAATTAATCCCCAGAATCTTGCTGCTGGCAACATTGGCAGTGCGTAAATAGAGATCTTTGTCGATGGTGATGACACCACTCGATAAGCTGCCCAGCACCGTGGTCAGATAGCTGGTTTGTTGTTCCAGTAACCGATGACTGCGCTGCGAGGCATTGCGGGCCTGCGTTAAACGCTGGGTCATCTGGTTAAACGAGCGCACCAAAAAGCCAATTTCATCATGACCCGATGCGGTCAGCTGCATATTATAGTTACCAGAAGCCACCGCTTGCGTACCCTCCGCCAGCTCTTGCAAGGGCTCAACGATACGCCGGGAAATCCACACCGCAAACCAGATTGAGGCCAGTACCGTTAAAAACACAATCAGGCTCAGCGTCAGCGTAAAAATCGTCACCAATGGCTGGCGCAGGTAACTGAGTTCTTTGTAATCGGTATAAGCATCCTGAACGTTTTTACCCAGGGTGCTCAGTTGCTCATTAACTGGGAACAGCACATGCAGCAAACGCTCTTCGGCCAGAGGCGATTGGCGAGGGATCTTGACCGCAGCTCGTAATTGAAATTCTTCATCTTCAATGGGATCCAGACCAATATAATCTTCACCCTGCTTGATTTGCCGGACGATCGCTTCATCGGGTCGATTGGGGACAATAATGGCTGGATTATCAATGCTCGACACCACAATGCGGCCGTCCATATTCCAAATACTCAGTTCCAGCGCGCCGCTCAATCGGTTTAGTTCGCGTAGATTATGGCCCAGACTGCTATCCGGTAATTCTGATAAAACACCGGCCATCATCCGGGTTTGCCGGAGTAGTGTGCGCATGCGAATACCAAAGGCGCTGCGACTCAATTCCAGAGAATCATTCAGTGCCTGCTCGACTTCAACATCAAACCAGCTGTTGATGCCTCGTTGTAAAAAATGCACCGAAAAACCGTAAACGATGCTGGTGGAACCGACGATCAACAACACAAACAGACTGACCAGACGGAGAGTGAGCCGCGATCCGGCGGATTTGCGACGAAAATCCCGATACAAACGCCATAAGCCACGGGTCAGTAATCCGGCGAGGATTAGCAGGCAGGTCAGTCCGATACCGAAAATGATCAGAAATAAATCATTAAGCCGGGATTTATCTTGGGTGGCAGCACTGAGCAGATAGGCCAACAGCAACAGCATGATGGCCAGCGAAAAATAAGGTGCGGTGCCGGTGCTTAGCCGGCGGATCAGTCGGAGGGCCATAATGCTTCAAACCAGTCGCTGGTCAAATCCCATTTGTTGGAAATCATGGCGCCGGGACGCATCGGCGACGGCAAGGCAGTTAAATCAATACCACTGCGTAAACGCAGAATAGTGCTGTCAGTGGTATTGGTAAATGCCGGCGGCAAGGTCAGGTTGCTAATATTGCCCATGGCGTTCAGGGCACTGGCTAGAGTGGTGAAGTTGCGATGATTTTCAACATCCAGCGAGTGCAACATATACTGCTTGGAAAGATCGTGATAACGCAGTTCATAGCGGATTTCAGTTTCCCAAATCACCTTATCCCACTGCCACCAGTCCCAGAGCAATGGCGTTCGATCCAGTAGTTGGATGGTCTGAAAAAAGATAATTGGTACGCCGTTTTCAATTGCTTCTTCTACTCGCGGGGTCAGTTGATAATTGATATTGGCGTTGACAGTATAGCTGCTACCAATTTGATAAATCTGAGCCTGATTGACATTAAATTGCATGGCTTGCGCTGTCATCGGCAACGCCAGCCAGCAAAGCAAATGCATTAAGCGCTTAGTTGTGCTGCAAACAGGCATAAAAGAATCCATCAAAAGCATCATCCCCCGGCAGTCTTTGGTAGCCGCATTGTGCTTTCCGGGCCGGTGCCTGAACGGCTTCGATCAGACGAGCGTCGGCGTGGCGTTGTAAAAAAGCATGGATCTGGCCGGTATTTTCTCGTGCAAATACCGAGCAGGTAGTGTAAACCAAGATACCGTCCGGTTTCAGTAATGGCCATAAATTATCCAATAACTGTTGTTGCCGGGTTGCTAACTGGTCGATATCTTCCGGTCGGCGCAGCAGTTTGATATCCGGATGCCGGCGAATCACACCACTGCCGCTGCACGGCGCATCGATCAGAATACGATCAAAATGCTGGCCCTGCCACCAGCTTTCGATATTTGCCGCATCGGCTGCCAGTGTTTTAGCGTTTAAATCCAAGCGCTGCAGGGTTTCGGCAACTCGCTGCAGCCGCTGCGCATCAATATCCAGCGCCAGCATTGATAGATCCGGTACCAACTCCAGCATATGTGCCGTTTTACCGCCTGGCGCTGCGCAGGCATCAAGCACCTGCATGCCCGGTTGTAAATCCAGCAAGACAGCGACCTGCTGAGCCGCGCCATCCTGAACCGATAGCCAGCCATCGGCAAAATGCGGCAGTTCACTGATATCACAGGCTTTGTCCAGCAACAGACCTTGTGGGCATTGATCCAGTAACTGACTGGCTATCCGCTTTTCAGCCAATACGCTTTGATAATCATCAGCGGTGATTTTTTGCTGATTAACCCGCAATATCATTGGCGCTTGCTGATTATTGGCGGTGAGCACTTGCTGCCAATGATCCGGCCAGTCATGGCGAATGGCGTCAATCAGCCATTGGGGATGGGCAAACTGACCAACAGCGCTGATATTGGCCTGATTTTCCAATTCCGTCTGCCGGCGCTGATATTGACGCAGGCAGGCGTTGAGCAGGCCTTTCGCCCAGTTTTTACCAAGCAGGCTGGCGCCATCGACCGTTTCAGAAATCGCCGCATGCGGTGGGATGCGCAGCGCGCGCAGTTGATAAATGCCGATCAGTAACAACGCGTAAATATCCTGATCTTTATTTTTCAGTTTTTTCTGTAATAACGGATCCGCCAGCGCCTGCAACGTCGGATAAAGCCGTAATACGCCATAACTTAATTGCTGACAAAGGCTGCGCTGTGCCGCCGGCAACGTGGTTAAAGTGGCCGTCAATACCGGGTTCAGCGATTGTTTTTGTTGCGCTACCGTCATAATCACTTTGGCGGCGGCGCTGCGCGAACATAGCGTTGATGATTTAGCCAAGCTGCTCGCCTGTTTTGATGGTTTGTGAATTTAACAAATCGGCAACGGGCATACTGCGCTTGCCGGGCAATTGGATTTGGCGGATGTTTAAAATGCCATCGCCGGTAGCCACCAGTAATGCATCACGCTCGGCGCGGACAATCTCACCGGCTCGGCCGGTTAAAGCCTCACGACTAAGTGTTGCTGACCAGATACGTAAAGTTTCGTCGCGCCAGACCGTTTGTGCGACCGGCCACGGATTAAAAGCGCGAATTTGTCGATCAATTTGAGCGGCGCTTTGTTGCCAGTCGATAATGGCTTCAGCCTTTTGCAGTTTCTCGGCATAACAGCTTTGTGCAGCATCCTGTGGTGTCGCTTGCGTCTGCAAAGCGGGTAAATCGTCAAGTGTTGATAACAAGGCGTCCGCACCTAACTTCGCTAATTTATCGTGCAGTGTTTGTGCGGTATCTTCGGTTTTAATCGGCAGGCTGAGCCGCTTTAAAACCGGCCCGGTATCAAGACCAGCGGCCATTTGCATAATGCAGACGCCGGTTTCGC
>JAVVFF010000199.1:0-2065 GCA_032250995.1 Methylophaga sp.
CAAATGTTACAACAGCAAATAGATGCTGGCGATATCGATATTCCAATGCTACCGGAAGTTGCAAATAAAGCACTTTTATTAGCTCAAAATCCGGATTCTGATGCCAGCGAAATGGCCAAGCTTATTCAAAGTGATCAATCCTTAGCCGGCCATGTCATGCGGATTGCTAATTCGGTAGCATACACGCCAATGTCTAACTTGGTTTCTCTCCAGCAAGCAATTGCCCGGCTTGGTATGCGCGTTATCAGTGAAATTGCGCTGACGGCAGCCATCGGTGCCAAACTATTCCATACACCGGGTTATGAACCGTATGTTGCTAGTGTTTGGAGACATGCACTTGCCACGTCATTATGGTCTAAAGAAATTGCTCGTCATTGCCGCAGTAATGTTGAAGTGGCATTTTTAGCTGGGTTATTGCATTCAATTGGTCGTCCAGCGATTCTGCAAGTGATATTGGATTTAGCCAAACAACAGCAGATTGAACTTACTCCAGATCTCGTTCATCAGCTAGAACAAAACTATTGTCAGCAAATTACGGAACAGGTTGTTTTTAAATGGAAAATGCCGCAACTAGTCATAGATGCAATACGTTGGAATAGTGAAGATGATGACACCACTATAACGGCTAAAGTCGCTGCGGTTGTCAGTACAAGTGCGGCTTTTTCTGTTTATATGCTTGGATCTGACAAGATCGATAAAGCCAGTTTATATACATTACCTGAACTGACCATCTTGAATGTATATCAAGATGAAGTTGAGTCTTTGCTCAATAAAGTTGACGAGATTAAGCAAGGTTTAGAAGGACTTTCATCATGACCATTGATATGTTTGATTATGATGTTGTTGTTATTGGTAGTGGACCTGCTGGTCAAAAAGCTGCAATACAAGCAGCAAAATCAGGGCAACGTGTCGCTATTATTGAACGTGATAGTTTGTTTGGAGGAGCCTGCGTACATCGTGGTACGATTCCATCAAAAACCTTGAGAGAGAATGCGCTTCGCGTTAATCATATGCGACAGAATGCAGCCTTGGCTAATTTTCAGCTTGATGAAGACACTGAAATGGTCACATTGATTGACCGTTTGGACGAAGTGCTTAAATCTCATGATAGCTATATGCGTCAGCAAATTGATCGAAATAAGGTTGAGCGTATACATGGCCGTGCCAGTTTTGTAGATAATCACACCTTGGCCGTCACTATGGTGAGTGGGAAAGTGAATACACTTCGGGCTAATAACATCATTATCGCGACAGGATCATATCCACGCAAACCCGATAATATTCCAATTGATCATGAACATATCTTTGATAGCGACTCGATTTTGTCGATGCTCTATCTGCCCTCAAGTTTGACTGTATTAGGTGGCGGTGTAATTGCGAGTGAATATGCCTCAATATTTCAGGCTTTAGGGGTCAAAGTGACCATGATTGATCGTTATCCAAATCCATTAGGTTTTCTTGATAAAGATATGACCGATACCTTTGTTAGTGCTTTTGAAGCAATGGGCGGCACTTGGCTAGGTAGCGAAGAGGTTGAGAATGTCTATTGGGATGGTGTTAGTCAGGTTATCACCGAGTGTAAAAGTGGCAAAGTAATCACCAGTCAAAAATTATTGTGTGCGGCGGGTCGTGTTGCCAATATTGATAATCTTGACTTGGATAAAGCTGGTTTGGCATTAAACGAGCGTGGTGTGATGCCGGTTGATGAGCAATTAACAACGCAAGTGCCCAATATTTTTGCGGCAGGGGATGTCATTGGACCACCATCCCTGGCATCAGCATCAATGGAACAAGGTCGTAGAGCGAGCTGTAATGCATTAGGGATCAAAACAGGGCAGTTTAGTCAGCTAATTCCAGCGGGTATCTATTCTATTCCTGAACTATCTTCAGTTGGCTTAACTGAAGATCAGGCAAGTCAACAATATGGTGAGATCACTGTCGGAAGAGCGCGATTTTCTGAAGTAGCACGCGGTCTTATTTCTGGCAATACCGAAGGTATGCTTAAGATTATCGCAGATAAAGAGGGTAAGAAAATTCTTGGTGTCACGGTAGTGGGTGAGGGTGC
>JAVVFF010000001.1:0-54732 GCA_032250995.1 Methylophaga sp.
TGATCTTGGAACAGGCATTTAGTTCATTTTTCTTAAACGAGATTCAGGTTAAGTACTTATAGTCTTTAAACAAAAATCATTAGCTCCCTACTCTTAAGTTCATAAATATCTATAATATTTTCAATCATAGTCGCTTCCTCTATTAAGATATGTGATTCAGCGATTATCCAACTTAGCCAGGGCTACACAAGCAAGATTTCACAAAAACTGCTAAATTACGTTCATCGACGCTCTCTATATTGAGCGAGTGATTTATAATTAGCCATAGAAAGTATGACTGGTTTGATCGTCATAATGAATTTCTGTCTATTAGTGGGGAAATCATATGTTTCGACTCGGGTGTAAAGCTTCGATATAGCACCAATCTGATGTTGCTATATTTAGTTATGCCTTGCGGCTGGCCACCAGAGCGACGCATCAGAACCAGGCATCCGATATTGCATGATTTTCGCTTGGATATCTGGATGTAATAAATAGGTCTCTAATGCTTCAGCGCCTTTTTCGTTAACCTTAATAGTTTCGGTGGGCAGCACTCGACTGATGGCCATTATCCGCTGCAACAACGGATCAGCCGCCAGCAAAATTTGCATATCAGACTGATGTTTCTGCTGAAATTTCAGAAACGGTACCGCTCCCCAAATGACATAGGCGCCCTGCTTTTCAGCCGCTTTAATGGCCCGGCCTTTACTCACGCCTGAATCCTGATACCAGTCTGGTTCAGCAGCATGGCCCATCATCGTCAGAACGGTTGCCGTGAGTTCACTGATCCCTTCGTTATTATTGGCAATCAAAGTGTGACCAGATTGTTCAATTGCTGCAAAGGCCGCTAATAATGAATGCGCCTCGGAAACCTTTGCCGGATCAGCCGCTAGCCCAATCAATACCGCCTGATTGGCGAATACCATTTGCGGCCAGCTGCCACGCTTGTCT
Organism: Methylophaga sp.; assembly: GCA_032250995.1. GTDB lineage: Bacteria > Pseudomonadota > Gammaproteobacteria > Nitrosococcales > Methylophagaceae > Methylophaga. The sequence goes on from JAVVFF010000001.1 coordinate 931, forward strand.
TGAACAAATTCTGCCATGCCCGACTTACCATAATGGGCGATAACAATATCTGCAGCGCCTTGCCGGGCTTGTTCAAACACTTGATTGCCACTGTAAATCTCGACATTCAGTCCGGTTTCAGCAGAAAAAGCTGGCAACAAGGCATCTAGCAAACCACTGTCATAGGGCGTATTCACCACGGCAAGACGCACGGTATCTTGTTGCGAGGCAACATGCTTGTCAGCGCTACTCGCCAGTAATAATAAGCTGGCCGCCAACAGTCCCAAAATACGTCCGGATTTCAAATGCATTTTTACAACGATTTTCAGTAACGAAGATTGATCCCGGTATACACGAACCTGCCCGGTTGTGGAAAGCCAAAGCTTGTTTCGTAATCTTCATCAAACAGGTTCTCCGCTCCAGCATAAACATCGGCTTGACCACCAGCAAAGGTATATTTCAAGTGGGTATTGACCAGCTCAAAGCTATCGAGCTTATCGCGTAGCGCCGGATCAACCCTGCTGAAATGATTTTGCGAACCAATACGCACCACATCCCCGGTTAACTGCCACTGGGATGTGATCTGGTAAATTGCCTGCAGACTGGCTTTATGCGTTGGTCTATTTTGCAACCGGTCGGTTAAAACACCAGCAGATCTATCCTTACTGTCTAAAAAGCCTAATCCTGCTCGCACCGTCAGTTTTTCGCTGAATTTATAGGCACCGTTAATATCAATACCTTTAAACCTCAGTTCATCGCGGTTTTCAAAGGGCCCACCCTGTTCAGCACGTTCGATAAAATCATCGACATCAGTTTGCCAGACAGCGATATTTAAATCGGCCCGCTGCCATTGATTACGCAAACCCGCCTCATAATGTTTGGCACGTTGAAAACCCAGCCCAAGATTGCCCGTACCTTGTTCATACAGTTGCCGTATCGTAGGCGCATCCACCTTGCGCGCAACGGTGCCATACATTGTACTAGCCTCATTTAACGGCTTGCTGAGTGAAAATTGCGCGCTGTGTGCTGTCTCGTCACTGCCACCGGAAATATCCAGTTCATGCCTGCCCACCCCGACCACAGCGGTCAGGTCATAAGGTAAAGCCTGCGTTAATTCAACAGCATAGGAACGAATGTTCAGATCTTCATCGGTTGCGGTTGTCGATAACGGTGTAGCTGGACATGATTTGTTATTGTTGTTGTCGCCACCGCCACCGCCACCGCCACCGCCACCGCCACCGCCAGTGATTGTGCATTCCAGACCATTTTCGTCATAGTCTTCATTACGATGATCGAGACTAAAAGCAATCTGGCTGCCAGTCGCAGGCAACTGACCTATTAATTGGGCATGCACCCCTTGCGTTTGCGTTTCTTCTTCGCGTAAAAAGGTGTTATTAGTAGTGAAACTATTGAGGTTTAAATCATCGTATCTGGCGGTACGTTCTTGAAGTTGATTACCAAAAAACCACAGACGGCCGGCCCAGTTATCAGTAAAGGCATAATCGGCGCCAAGTTGCAGTGAATAACCACGCTGCGATTCAACCCGTTCAAAACGTGCCCGTTGCGCAAATTCATCAACTTCGTTGTCGAGCGTAATCGGTGGCTTGCCGAACTCGCCCTCAAGATAGCTGGCAAAAAAACCAATGGTCAATTTATCCGTCAGGTCACGATGGTAAGATAGCACCAGGTTCTCACGACGGTTGTCACTGTTGTTGCGTCCGTTATTGTCCTGAAAGTTGTCGGCGGTGTTTGCCAATGGACTGCTGAAATCATTGGAGACAGAAAAATCATCGCGGTCTCTTACGCCATAACCCAAAAAGAAATCCTGATCAGCATCGCCGTAGCCCACCTGACCATTGACCAGCCAGAAATCATCACTGCCACGCTCGAGCTTTGAAGCCGCTTTGAAGCCATCCTGTACACCACGGGTTTTAATATCAATAACTCCCGCCATGCCTCCATCACCATATAAGACGGATGAACTGCCCACATTCAAATCAATACGGCCAATCGCAAAAGCGGGTATCAAACTGGGATCAAACTGACCATCAAAAGTTGAATTGAACGGAATCCCATTGACAAGCAATTTAATCTGCCGTGTCCGCAGCCCACGAATATCGATGCGGGGCGTGCCATCACCGCCATACCGCACATTGACACTGGGTGTTAACCGCAAAGCATCTTCCAGACTTCTGGCACCAAGCAATTCCAATTCCTGTTGATCGATTTGATATTGGGTGCCAGCTTCCGGTTGCGTGTTTACCACCAGATTCCCCAGTTCATAGACCGGTTCCTCAGTGGTAGCAAATACCGGGGCTGAAAAAGCAGCTGTACACAAAGCAATGGATATATTTTTACCTATATATCGATAGGTAAAAGTTGATGACGTTTTCACCTCAGACCTCTTTAGTTATTTTCTTTGTTTACGAAGACTGCGCCAGGCCATGAAACCAATCAAGCCACCAACGCTGCCAAATATAAAATGGGTAATAAAGGGATATGCAATCCCATGCCGGAAAGAATCAGTTTCGACACCGGCAACCATGATAAGACCAACCTTGAAAGCCGGCTTAACCGTATGCACCAGTCCGGCGACTAATGGCAACAGCCACAACGTGACGGGCTGTGTCGACAGGCGGCGGTAAATCACATCCAGCACAATACCCTGACTGAGCAAAATCAATGCAGCAGCTAAGTTATCACGGATAATTAATGCTGCAACCAGCCCGCCGGCACCAGCCAACGTTGCTGTGTAAGCATACGGCGCACTACACCGCACAAAAATCAGGATGGCCATCAGCGTCAGACCCTGACGACCGGGCAACTCCAGCCCAAAACGAAAGGTTTCATGCAGCACCATCGCTAATGCACCTGCCAGGAAAATCAGCAGATGACGAACACGTGCCGAATGCAGCCGTTCAGAACTGCTTGAGATAGTTTTTTGCAGCAACTTGCCAGACATTGGCTTGCTCCTCAACGGGTTCAACAATCAGACATGGCTCACCATTGAGCCAAATCGCCCGAGGCCATGCGCCCATCATGATCTTTGCACTTTTATTGCTCAGTACCGCACCCTCTATGCTCTGCACAACGGCAATATCCGTGGCATTTTGTAATTCAGACAGTGTCAGGGTTTGCTCAGCATGATCGCGCATCCCGGCCAGCCACAATAAACGACCATCGTTACCGGCAGCACATAAACAAGCGGCGGCTAAAGCGCCAATAACACCATCTTCAGTGCCCGTTAAACCAAATAAACCCAACTGGGCAACTTCAGCTAAATCTCTTGCTTGTGTCTGGGTTACAACACGGTGTTTACAAAGCACGCCGAATCTCGCCAGGGCATGACTCAGATTTGTTTCTGGTAATAAACACAGACCGGCATCAGCGCCTTCAGCGCTATTTTCTAACAGGTAGTTTTTGCAGAGCTGCTCGATGGCTTTCAGTGAAGCTGGTACTTCAACGACTAGACAGGCAGCGCTGTTATGCGACGTAAAGGGCACTAAAGGACTCATCAGTAATTGATGTCGGGTAACAAACCGACAACGTCCCAGCGCATTATCATTGATGGCGGCACACAAAGCGCGGGCATGAAACCCCGTTCCCCGACTTTCTAAATTGTCGGTGTCATCGATGCCAATAAATAAACAACTTGCCATATTGCGGAATGCCAAATGAAATATCGACGTATTCCATCATATATAACGAGGGCTGTAAACGTTTGGCTGATGCACTAAAAATATCAGGACTTTAATAGTTTGCTGATTGCAGCTAAATCGTCCTCGACCGATTTAGTCGCTTTTTGTTCAATTTGCCTGTAAAGGCCAAGCACTGATTGCCCGAAAACTGTCACCTCCGCACCACCACCATGACTGCCACCTTTAACCGTTTCAACCAACGGTTTGGTAAAGCTGCTGTTCATGGCATTCACCAGATCCCAGGCACGTTTATAAGACATGCCCATTGCCCGACCGGCAGCAGAAATTGAACCATGTTGTTGAATCGCTTCCAGCAGGTCCGCTTTACCGGGACCGATGGCAACCACATCATCATTATGAAAACGGATTTTAATACTGACTGCTTTTGACATGCCCGAAACACTTGAAGATATACAAGCCAAATATCATACATGCAAAATTTTGCATATTCATTAAGACTGCATCCACCTTTGAACTTCTATGTCACTTTGGCTTTACAACATCAGTTATCTGCACAATCCCAGATGCGTAGAATGCGAAACCCTTGACGTACAATTACCCACCCGATAAAGCCCCAGCTGCGATTAATTTGGTGCTTGAGCAGGCTGAGGCGTTGTCTAATAGCTGTGTGGCGTAAACTGCCGAAAATAGCCCCAAACGCAGTTTAATGCGCTATCATTTGACTGAACATTAATCTGCTACAAAACCTGATTGGCGACCCAGCGCAGGCCCATAAAAATCAATAACTTACTGGAGAGCATCGAGCATCTCTCGTTCTCCGCCATATAAATCAATGTCACCTTAAAACTTATTCCGATTGTCTATTAAGAAGTGGACAAAAGCCTCAGGGGCTAAAGGTTTTGCAAAATAGTATCCCTGCAGCCAATCACAGCCCATATGCGTCAAAGTTGCCCGCTGACTGGCCGTTTCTACCCCTTCTGCAACGATATTGATATCCAGTCGTTTGGCCATTCCCACAATGGCTTCGATAATAGCCCTGTCATTGTCATCGGTTTCCAGATCCCGGACAAAAGATTTATCGATTTTCAGATAATCGACTTCCAGTTGTTTTAAATACGCCAGTGAAGAATAGCCGGTACCAAAATCATCAATCGAAATTTTCACCCCGAAATTGCGCAAGTTACGTAATAAATCACGACTCTCAGCACTGCGTTGTAATAAGACGCCCTCAGTGATTTCCAGCGTAATCAGGCTGCTGTCCAAATCCAGTTGCTGTAAATGACCGATCCAGTCAAGCCGGCCTTCTTGAGTGCCAAAACCTTGCGCCGATCGGTTGACCGATACCGCAATATCACCATAACCCTGCTGCTGCCATAGGAGGATTTGCTGACAAACGCCAGCAAACACATGGTCATCAATTCTGGCAATCAGGCCCATTCTCTCTGCCGCCGGTAAAAATTCGGCCGGCGTAATTAAGCCTCGCTCAGGATGCTGCCAACGTACCAGGGCTTCGGCGCTAATAGCGCCAGTTTCGGCGTGGATTAACGGTTGATAATAAATACAGATTTGATTTTCGTTTAGAGCCTGTTCCAGCTCATTAATAATAAAAGTCCGCGATTGCCAAGTGGATTCAAGTTCTGAGGAATACAACATAAAAGCACTGCCACCGGCATCTTTGGCGGCATACATTGCCCGATCAGCGTTTTGCATCAGCAAACCGGCGTTTTCACCATCATCCGGATAAAAAGTCAGGCCGATACTGGTGCTGATCCGGATAGTCTGATCTTTGATACACAGTGGCTGTTCGACAATTTCAATCAGTTTTTGGGCAATCGTTACCGCATCCTGACGTTGTTCAAGGCCGGTCAGAATAATGGTGAATTCATCGCCGCCCAGCCTAGCCACCGTGTCAACATCACGCAGGCAATCCTGGATCCGTCCAGCCATATGACGCAGCAATTCATCACCGACATCATGGCCCAGCGTGTCATTGATATCCTTAAATCGATCCAGATCCAAAAACATCAGACACAGCTTGCTCTGATCGCGCTGACAATGCCGGATCTCCTGCACCAGCCGGTCATTAAACAATCGGCGGTTAGGCAGGCTGGTCAGCAGATCGTAATTGGCCTGATGTTCAATAGTTAACTGTGCTTGTTTGCTCTCACTAATATCAGTAAACACCGCAACATAATTACTCAGTTCACCGGCATCATCGCGCACCAACGACATTGATAAATACGTGGAAAAAATCTCACCATCTTTACGCCGGCTAAGCATTTCACCCCGCCACAGGCCATTTGAGCTTAGTTCAGCCCAGAGCTTGGCAAAAAACAGTTCATCATTGAGGCCGCGATCCAATAATTGCGGAAACTGGCCCAGCACCTCACATTGGCTAAAACCGGTGATCTGACTATAAGCAGAGTTTATGGCAATAACATTTTTCTCGGCATCGGTTATTAAAAACCCCTCACTGGCAGCATTAAAAGCAACATCAGATAATCGCAAGTCAGCTTGCGCCCGTTGCATTTCGGCAAGCACTTCACGGATCCGCCGTTCCGATTCGACGGCCCGGTCAGTGGCCACTGATAACTGTTCGGTGCGGCGGGTTACTTCACTGGCAATCCGGTGGGTACGGCCTGTGATACTGAGGATCAACGCGCAAAATAAACTCATCAGTAAAAAGCCACCGATCATGACAAACAAAGTCTGATTACGTTGATTATTTTCCAGAAATAAACTGGTGGGCGTAAAAATTAGCCGCATTTGCCGCCCCGCAGCCTCAATATCGACCCTATGCCGGAACGGTGGCGTTTCCGTGACCGCCACATCATAGTAATAATCACCGCTCAGCAAATCCTGCCATTGAATCTCAAACTCGGTAAATTCCCGTTTACCCAATACATTTTCAACAAAATCTTCGGTGCGAATCGCCACATTAACCAGACCGGCAACTTCTGCATTGCTCATATCCAGCGTCAGTTGACCAGCTACGTTACGATATACCGGCCGGTATAGCATCAGAATACGTTTTGAATATGTTTTACGCACCATCATTAATGGTGGCCGCGCATAACTACTGCCACTGGCTAAAGCAGTCTGCACCGCCGCATTAGAAATCACTGATGAGGTGGGATCAAATCCCTGCGCCCGTTGATTGCCTTCCTCAGGCTCTAAATAGGTAATCGGAAAATATTCGTCGCGATCCTCGGCCGGCAACAATTTATTACCGGGTTTGATATCGGTAATAGTGAACTGCGGACCGAAATATTGCTGTTGCTCAGCTTCATAAGCGGCACGTTGCTCACGGATTACTTTCGGCAACCATTCAATCACCTGAATATTTTCGCTTTTGCCAGTCGCCCATTTAACAAAGACGCGAAATTCTTCACGGCTGACATCATCCGAACTGACAAATAACTGGGCAACACTGTCCTGCACCAGTTGCTGTGAGGTTAAGGCAATTTGAAATAAAGTACCGGCTTCCTGAGTGCGGATTCGAAAACGATCTTCCAATTGCCGCTGCTCAAAACGGGCAACACTTTGACTGACCATAACGACTGCTATAAATACTACGGCGGTCGGCAGGCCCAACATATTGCGTCGGGGCCGCCACAGCGCCTTGGGCTGACCAATAAAACTCAGCGTTATCGGCCCGGCAATCAATAAACCCAGCGCATCACCCAACCACCATGAAGCCCATAAGCCAGCAGGTGTCAGGCTGTTTTCAACACCGGCGAATAACAAAAATGGCACACTGATACTGGCGCTTATTAATGTTAGCAATGGCACCAACATCAAAAACTGCAGGATCTGGTTATCGGTTTCTAATTCCAGCGGCGCCTGACAAAAGCGCCTAATCAACACACTGGCAAGCAAAGCCTGAATGCTGCTGGCTGTCGCCACCACCAAAGCGATCTGCAGATCCAGACGCTCCAGCCCTGCAGCATCCCAGGCGATCCCGGTATTTAATAACAAGCTACCGAAAAACAACCCTGGTAAAGCCGAGCGCCAACCAAATGTTAATACCACCATAATGGCAATACCGGCTGGTAAAAATGCCACTGAGGTATATTGCTCAGCGGCAGTGAAAGCCAGACTCAGTTGACCGCTGACAAAATAAGCAATGGCAACCGCCAAATTAATCAGCAGACCACGTTGTCCAACTTTCACATTCAAATACTTCTCTCCCGGTGGTGGGCCCGGCAGCGCCAAAGCATGTCATTACCGACTGTAATATTTCTACCGATATTAGCATTAGTTAAGTAGCTTTGCGCAGTGTCAAAGACAAATCCATTAATCATGGTAAAACCGGGCAAAAACCCTTAGAATAACGGCTTCAATGGTGGCTCGTGCTGGTCTCCTCGCGACGATATGTAGGTTACCCCGTCAGGCCCGGAAGGGAGCAGCGAAGCCTTCGGACTCGGGCGCCGAGATCAGGCTGGTACGGGTTCACCACCCTCTTCAGACAGCAATGGGTGATCGACAGACTGATATGAGTTATCTGGTGCTGGCCCGTAAATGGCGACCTAAATCGTTTTCCGAAGTTATCGGCCAGCAGCATGTGCTGCAAGCGCTGATTAATGGTCTCAATCAGAATCGTCTGCATCATGCTTTTTTGTTTGCTGGCACCCGCGGTGTCGGTAAAACCACGCTGGCCCGCATTCTTGCCAAATCCCTGAATTGCGAACAAGGTGTCAGTGCCACACCCTGCGGGCAGTGCAGCAGTTGTCAGGAAGTAGATGCCGGTCGGTTTGTTGATTTAATTGAAGTTGATGCTGCCTCGCGCACCAAAGTCGATGACACCCGCGAACTGCTCGACAACGTGCAATATGCGCCCAGCCGCGGCCGCTATAAAGTCTATTTGATCGACGAAGTCCATATGCTTTCCACCAGCAGTTTTAATGCGCTGCTAAAAACTCTTGAAGAACCCCCGCCACACGTCAAATTTCTGTTTGCCACCACCGATCCGCAAAAATTGCCGGTGACTATTTTATCGCGCTGTCTGCAATTTAATTTGCGTAGACTGACGATCAAACAAATTACCGATCATCTTGCCGATATTCTCAGCAAAGAAGCTATCGACTTTGAAATTGAAGCATTGCAACAACTCGCCCATGCCGCCGATGGCAGTATGCGCGACGCACTGAGTTTGCTGGATCAAGCGATTGGTTTTGGTGATGGCCGGGTTGATGCCGTCAGTGTCCATCAAATGCTCGGCAATGTTTCACAGCATCAATTGCTGGGGATTTTGCAGGCTTTAACGGCCCAAGACGGACAAAATCTATTACACCAAGCTGCTGAATTAGGTGCGCTGGGCCGTGACGTCAATGTGGTGCTGGATGCGCTGATGAATGCGTTGCAACGGATCGCTACTTTGCAATTAGTCCCCGATTCAGAAAACCCGGATAGCAGCATGGACATTGCGCTGCAACCACTGGTCGCAGCATTCTCAGTCGAAACTGTGCAATTGTTATATCAAATAGCGCTACACGGGAAACGGGATATGCCTTATGCCGCGGATCCACAAAGCGGTTTTGAAATGACGTTGCTGCGTATGCTGCATTTTCAGCCACATGCTCATAACTTTAGTATTCAGGACACACCGCCAAAAAAGTCGCCGGCTGCGCCAGATGAACTGACGGCCGAGCCGCCCAAATCAGTACTATCGCCGCCTGCGGATAATCCCCCCCAAGCACCTGATGCACAGACAAGCAGTAACCCCAAACAGCCGCTGAAAAATACAATCGCTGAACCTGAACCCAAATCTATGCCCGTGACTGAATCGGCTGGAGATACGGATTTATCGCTGGGCAACTGGACCCAACTGGTTGCTAAGTTGAAATTATCCGCTATCACCCGGCAATTGGCAGATCACTGTGCTTTTGTTGAAGCCAGTGACCAACACATTACCTTGTTATTAGCCAAAGACCTGGCCCACCTTGCCACCGAAAATGCCAAAGCCAAACTGCAAGTTGCCGTCAGTAAAACCCTTGGTTATGAAGTCAAACTGGTATTTGAAACAACCGACGATAAACAAAGTCATTCCGAACCGACTTTGGCCGGTGAACGGGCTCAGCAACAAGCGAATCATCAACAGCAGGCGGAAGCCGCTATTCACAATGATCCGGTCGTTGAGGTGATCAAAAAAACTTTTAATGCCCGTATAATCGACAGTACCATCAAACCATTGAATTAAGAGGACTCAGCCCATGAAAGGCGGACTTGGTAACATGATGAAACAGGCCCAGCAAATGCAGGCCAATATGCAAAAAGCACAGGAAGAACTGGCGAATATTGAAGTTACCGGTCAAGCCGGTGCTGGTATGGTTAAAGTCGTTATGACCGGCAAACACGATGTCAAACGCGTGCAAATCGAAGATAGTCTCTATAAAGACGATAAAGATATGCTCGAAGATCTGATCGCAGCGGCCATTAATGATGCCGTGCGTCAGGTCGAAACCACCACGCAAGAACGAATGGCCGGTATGTTGCCGCCCGGAATGAAGTTACCTTTTTAAAAAACAATTATGGCGAAACTCGGCCCCAATATTGATCAGCTAATTCAGGCACTTCGTTGTTTGCCCGGCGTTGGCCCTAAATCTGCGCAGCGCATGACCTTTCATTTATTAGATCGGGACAGAGATGGTGCGGCGCATTTAATGCAGGCTTTACAGGGTGCGCTGCACAATGTCCGGCATTGTCAGCGTTGTCGCATTCTCAGTGAAACCGAACTGTGCAGCCGTTGCAGTGATACCGGCCGGCGTGATGATCAGTTATGTATCGTCGAAATGCCCAGTGATGTATTGGCGATTGAACAAGCTACCCATTATCAGGGCCAATATTTTGTGCTGACCGGCCATTTATCACCGCTGGATGGTATTGGTCCGGAAGCACTGGGTATACCGGATTTAATTGGCTGGATGGATGCCGGTAATTTGCAGGAATTAATCCTTGCCACCAACCCGACCGTAGAGGGTGAAGCTACGGCTCATTACATCAGCGAACTGGCCCGCGCCCGGCAAATTCATGTTACTCGATTAGCCCACGGTATCCCGCTCGGTGGTGAATTGGAATATGTTGACAGTGGTACACTATCTCATGCATTTTCGGGTCGGGGATCCATTTGATCTCAGCGTTAGATTTCAGCTAGGGCAAAATCATGGCCGATTATACTGCTCCATATGATGCGCTTAAAACATTCAATGGCTTGATCCATCGGCAGCCGCTATTTATCAACAACCGGCTGGATGTTGACAGCTATCATCTGACTTTCCTTGATAAAAATGGCCAAAAACTCAATGACGATATTGAAGTGCCGGCTTTTTTGGAGCAACTAACAGCAATTTTACTGGCCATTAACAATAACCAAAAAGCCCTGCTCACTATGCCCGAATCCTGGCGTGCTGCTCTATTTAATATCGATATTGCCGGTATTGAAGTGACGCTGGATATTTATGGCAATCCGCTGCCAGAATCACGCAACCGGCCGTTTGCCTTTGCCGGTCATGCCAATGGTGTGGATCATGATGCGCATACCGAGCTGCTGCTGATTGATTTAAATCGTTTTGATCCAGCCAGTCTGACCGAAAATCTGCCCCATTGGCGTCGCAGGCATAATCAATTGTGCGCGACTAACGTCAATGCCCTGGATCAGTTCAGTTTCTGTAAAAGTTTTGCCGTCGATTTACTACAGGGAAATTTTTACACGTTGCCGGCCACCCATGATAGCCATAAGATGCCCCCATCAGCACAAACGCTGATGGAATTACTGGTGAAGTTGCAGGATCCGGAAGTGGAAGCCGATGAACTGGCACTCATCATCAACCAGGATGTGACCCTTAGTTACAAATTACTGCGGCTGATTAATTCAGCGTTTTTCGGGCTGCCCCGACAAGTCAACAGCAGCCGCGAGGCGGTGGTGATGCTGGGCCACAATAAAATTAAAACCTGGGCCAGCTTATTGTGTTTATCGGGACTGGATCATAAACCCAATGAATTACGCAACGTTGCCATGATCCGCGCCCGGATGTGCGAATTATTGGCTAAGTTTTATAAGGGTCATGGCGAAGTATTTTTTGCCGCAGGCTTGTTTTCGACGTTGGATGCGTTGCTGGATAAACCTCTGGTCGATCTGCTCGATAATTTGCCGTTGTCTGATGAGCTGCGCGCCGCCTTGCTTGATAAACAAGGTGCTGCGGGTCAAGCCTTGCAGGATGTTCTGCGTTATGAACACGGCGATTGGCAGGCTATCGAAAATTCATCATTACCGGTTGAAGTGCTGGTTCGGGCCTATCTTGATGCCATTTACTGGGCCAAAGAACTGAACTTGCAAATCAACGACTGATATGACTATCAGCTGGCTGGCGCCCACTGCAGAGATTCGCTTTCCGCCGCTGGAACATGCCACCGAGCATGGTTTGTTAGCCGCTGGCGGTGATTTATCAGTTGCCCGTTTACTGGCGGCTTACCGGCTGGGGATCTTTCCGTGGTTTAACAAACAAGATCCCATTCTATGGTGGAGCCCAAATCCACGCATGGTATTGGCGCCCAGCCAATTGAAAATCAGTAAAAGTCTCAATAAAACCCTGCGTCGTGGTGATTTTCAGGTGACTTTTGATAGCGCCTTCAACGATGTTATGCTGGCTTGTGCTGCCCCACGTGATAAACAAAACGGCAAGCCACACGATACTTGGATCCATGACGATATGATCGCTGCCTATCAGCAATTACATCAACAAGGTTATGCGCACAGTATTGAATGCTGGCAACAAGATAAACTGGTGGGCGGTTTATATGGTGTCGCCATCGGTAAAATGTTTTTTGGTGAATCGATGTTCAGTTTTGTCAGCAACAGCTCAAAAGTGGCGCTGGTGGCGTTGACACAACAATTGCAACGCTGGCAGTTTCCGCTTATTGATTGCCAGGTACATTCTGAACATTTAGCACGGCTCGGCGCAAAAATTTTGCCACGCAATGATTTTATCAGGGTCATGCAACCCTTGTGCGACCGGGAGCATTCACCGGGACGCTGGCAGCTTGATGCCGATCTGCCCCAGCCTGTATGAGTCTCGATTTTTATCAGGATCGGTTACACCCCTGCTCCTATTTAACGGGACGCCAAGCGCGGAATATTTATCCAGATCCGCTGCGTCCGATATCCAATAAGCTGTATAGCCAATTAATCCAGCATGGCTTCCGGCGCAGCGGAGAGCATGTTTACCGGCCATTTTGCCCGGCCTGTTCGGCTTGTGTGCCGGTACGCATTAAGGTTAACGATTTTCAGCCGAATCGCAATCAGCGACGCTGTCTGCGGCATAATCAGCAGATAACCATCAACTTACACGCTGCCGAATTTAATCAACAGCATTACGATTTATATTGCCGCTACCTGCAGAGTCGGCATGCTGGCGGCGGTATGGATAATCCAACACCACACAGTTACCAGCAATTTCTGATCAGCAGCTGGAGCAACACACGGTTTATCGAGTTTTTTGATAAAGATCAGTTGCTGGCGGTTGCTGTGACCGATTTTGTCAACGGGGCTGCGTCAGCGTTTTATAGTTTTTTTGAGCCATCACTGGCTGAGCGGAGTCTGGGTACGCTGGCCATACTCAAACAAATTGAACTGGCCCAACAGCAAGGCTATGAATATCTCTATTTAGGCTACTGGATTGAAGCCAGTCCCAAAATGAATTACAAAACTCGCTTTGCTGCTTTGCAATATTTTGATGGTCAATGGCATGATTTTGATAAAAAACTTTGAATAATCAGTGATTTTACGGCAAAATGGATCTTTTAATTTTGGACCGATTTACGGAATCTATGGCAAAAGAAGATCATATCGAATTTGAAGGCACTGTTATCGACACTATGCCCAATACCACCTTCCGAGTTGAGTTGGAAAATGGACATGTCGTGACCGCGCATATTTCCGGCAAAATGCGTAAAAACTACATCCGTATTTTAACTGGCGATAAAGTCACCGTACAGTTAACACCCTATGATCTGAGCAAAGGTCGTATCGTCTATCGCGCCCGCTAGAACAAACGGCGCTGCTGCTTTGTCGCAGTAGTTGCGGCTTGCCAAGCCAGCCACAACATCACCAGAAAAGCGATTAAAGTCCAGGCAGGGATGGTCAAACCCAAAAACTGCCAGGATACTTCCGCACATTCCCCTGAACCGCTGAAAATCATACTGAAAGCATCGCCCAGCGGGAAATTACCGATAATAAAATTAAATCCCGGGCCACAGCTGGGGACATCTTTTAGCGGCAGATTTTGCAACCAGATATGTCGCGCCGACACGGCACCACCAGCAATCACCACCAGCGAAATTAAACTGCTGAATAATATGCTACCCGTACGTTTTGGATTAAGTAAAAATGCCAGCAGAAACAGACCACCGGCCAGCATCACTGCCATTCGTTGTAAAACACATAGCGGACAGGGCTCCAGCTGCATAACGTATTGCATATATAAAGCGCCGCCAAACAGCGCCAAACTAAACAAAAACCCCAACAAATATAACTTATTATGCGTGGACGACAAAACGGTTTCCTCCAGATTTCAGTTTTGTGCTAACTTAACTTAAAACCCGCGTGCTTTAAAGGATTAATGTCATGAACGAACCAAAATTTGAAGAAAAATTGACTGCTGCTTATGACCGGATGATGACCCGAGTCCATGATTTTCTGGATACTGCCGAGAACAAAGCACTTCCTACATTAAAACAACACATTGAACTGGCCAGATTACGGGCTGTAGAACTTCGCGAAGTGACCAGTGAAGAAGCTGACAAAGTCGCCGCTTATGTTGAACGTGATTTACATGATGCCGCTGAATATCTGCAACGTAGCGGTAAAGAATTTTCGACCTGGCTGCAATTCGATATACAACAAATTGAAAACCGCATGTTTGAGTTATTTGCCAAAGTTGCCGATCGCACCCGCTTGGAACTGGATAAATTAGCGGCGCAAGCCCGATCAATCCAACAATATCACACCGGTGAAATTACCGGCATCGGCACGTTATACTGCGCAGACTGCAACACCCAGATGCACTTTAAGAAAACTGGCCGCATCCCGCCCTGCCCGAAATGTCATCACACGGTATTTCAGCGCCGGCCCAGCAACTAATCGGCATCTTCGGGAAACCAGGCAGTATCCTCTAACATCGCCAAAAGTAAATCCACTAACGTCGGTTGTCGCTGAATTTGCTGCCAATCTTTAGCATTTAATTGCGGCGCTTCACAAATATTTGCCACCTGCGAAGCAGATTCGGCTGGAAGCTGATAATCCTGGCTACCGACAAATACGCTGACCGAGTTTGTCGAGCAATACCAGGCAAGCCGCACCATTAAATTACGTTTTAAAATACCACCTTGTGCAAAAAACGCATCTAACGCAGCCATGGTTTCAAGTTCATCTGTATCCGGGCTTAACCACGCAGATAAAGCCGGCTTGGTCTCTGTCACTTGCCGGCCTAAAGCTTTGACGATTAAATCCGGATGTTGCTCCAGTGCATCGATTAATAACTTTTTAGCACGGCGCAGACTGGCATCATCAATTGCCGCAGGTGTATTGGTCGCCAGTAAATCCGCATCACTATAAAAAACATCGGCGCTGTCTTTTTCGGCCAGCGCATCGACAAAAGCATCAAGTAATTGCCGCTGGGTCGGTGCCCGAAATCCAATTGAAATTGTCATACAGTCCGACTGGGCAATACCATGATGGGCAAATCCCGGTGGCAGATACAGTATATCGCCGGGCTGTAAATCCCAGCTATGTTCAGCGGTAAAATGCTGCAAAATCCGTAGTGGACAACCCGCTAACCATTGCGGTTGATGTTCGGGCTGCGCGGCAATCTGCCAACGGCGCACACCCTGTGCTTGCAGCAAAAACACATCGTAATTATCAAGATGCGCGCCAACCGAGCCGCCCGGTACCGCATAACTAACCATAATATCGTCACGCCGCCAGTCTGGGATAAACTTAAACGGCGTCAACAAAGTCTGTAACGGCGGCCAGTGCGAATCCATATCCTGCACCAGCAAGGTCCAGTTTTTTTCCGGCAACTGGGCAAATACCGATTCTGCCAATGGCCCTTGTTGTAGCGACCATTTCTGATCGCCAGTCTGGCAGATCAGCCTTGATTCTATATCTTGCTCACAGGCAAAACCAGCCAGATCTTCAGCAGTTAAATCAATAACAGGAGTCGGAAAAGCATTATGGATCAACAGTGGCTGCTTTTGCCAGTATTGGTCCAAAAACTGCTGCTGGCTGAGGCCAGTATTAAAAAATGCCGTCACGCTTTCAATCGACAAGCTCAACGGTAAACACCACATTATTCAGGGCAATGATCCGGATCTTGCTGCCCGCAGGGCAATCTGGCCCCTGCACTTTCCAAGTGGAATCATCGAGCCTGATTTTGCCAATACCATCAACGATCGGCTGACTCAGCGTTAATTCGCGGCCCAGATAACCTTCACCGCGCCGGTTTAATAGTGGCTCATCGGTTTTAATCGGATGTTTTTGATAATAACGCCGCCAGGCAATAATGCTGACCACCGAAAACAAAGCAAACAGCAGCAATTGCCATTCCCAACCAAGTCCCGGAAAAATCAGCAGCAATAAACCGGTCAGTGCCGCGGCAATGGCCAGCCACAAAGCAAAAAAGCTGGGCAACAAAATCTCAACAATGACTAGGGCCACCGCCAAGATCCACCAATGCCAAAAATCAATTAGCGGCATTATCAGGCCCTTTCTTCGCAAACGCCTCTTTGGCAAGTTCGGTAATACCGGCCAATGAGCCAATTACGCTGCTGGCTTCCAGTGGCATCAAGACCACTTTATGGTTATTGGCAGAGGCCATATCTTTAAGGGCTTCAACGTATTTCTGCGCCACAAAGTAATTAATGGCCTGGATATCACCCTTGGCTATTGCTTCCGAGACCATCGTGGTGGCACGGGCTTCGGCTTCTGCTAAACGTTCCCGAGCTTCTGCATCGCGAAATGCCGCTTCACGCCGGCCTTCAGCATCCAACACGACGGCTTGTTTATCACCTTCTGCACGCAGGATCTCAGACTGACGGTGACCTTCAGCCTCAAGAATATTGGCGCGTTTGACCCGCTCAGCTTTCATTTGCCGGCCCATGGCTTCGATTAAATCCGCAGGTGGCTCAATATCCTTAATTTCAATACGGGTGACTTTAATGCCCCATGGGGTTGTAGCATCATCGACTACATTCAACAGCCGGGTATTTATTTCATCACGTTTGGACAGCAATTCATCCAAGTCCATTGAACCCATCACGGTACGAATATTGGTCATGGTCAGATTGAGAATAGCATTATCAAGGCCGCTCACTTCATAAGCTGCCTTGGCCGCATCAATCACCTGAAAAAACACCACGCCATCAACGCGGATCATGGCGTTATCTTTGGTAATGATCTCCTGTGAAGGCACATCGAGGACTTGTTCCATCATATTGATTTTGGCACCGATTTTATCAATGACCGGCACAATTAAATTCAAACCAGGCCGCAGTGTCCGGGTGTACCGGCCAAAGCGTTCCACAGTAAATTCGCGGCCCTGCTGCACCGGCTTAACCCCCATTAAAATGATCACCACCGACAGTACCGCAATGATAATCACTAAGCTTGCAAACCCACCCATGACTGCACTCCTTTATTGACATCCTTACTGCTACCGATAATAGCAGTAATGCACTAAATATCCGATAAAACTTGGACATTTAGCCACCAGCATTAGACAATAAGCTGTAATTAATACAGGGCAAAAACATGGTAATTTCCAAACGTTTGAGCATATTGTTATTTACGGGTTTACTGCTTAGCATGCCAGCACATGCACAACAGTGGTATCAGGTTGAACTGGTCGTATTTGAACAGCTTAATCCGGCTACGGATGAACAATGGCCGGTGATGCCACCCATGGATCCCTCTGCTGTCACGCCAAAAACGGCCAATGGCAAAATTCAGCCCGCCAACCGTGAATCTTTGGCTGGCGTTGCCGAACGGTTGCGTAATTCAGCAAATTACCGCGTGCTCAGTTATCACAGCTGGCAACAAAGTGTGCTTAATAAAAACGCCAGTTTAAAAGTCGCCATTGAGGGTGAACGGCTGAGTGGCCATATCCGGGTTTATAAATCTTCATACTTACATAGCGAGCTGGATTTGTGGTTACAAGATGGTAGCCAGCGCAGTGTTGGTGATGACGCCTTTCAGGGGCAACGTTATCCGAATCTTAGAGAGTCCCGGCGGCTGCGCAGCAAGGAACTGCACTATTTTGATCATCCCCGATTTGGCGCGATTTTGCAGTTGATCCCGGTCAGCACGCCTGATGCCGCGCTGGCTAGTATTCAAGGCTCGGAAAGTTATTCTCTG
This sequence comes from Methylophaga sp., assembly GCA_032250995.1. Taxonomy (GTDB): domain Bacteria; phylum Pseudomonadota; class Gammaproteobacteria; order Nitrosococcales; family Methylophagaceae; genus Methylophaga. Next base: position 18,976 of record JAVVFF010000001.1, read on the forward strand.
TCAGAGTAGGCTTTTTTTGTTCACCACTTCACTGACAAGTTTTTTGACATCATCCATTGCCGCCGTCAGCGTTTCTAAGATCTCGTCCATAGCTAAGGGTTTTTCAATTAAACCAGCGGCTTTATTAGCGACCACGGCAATACCGGCATACGCGATACCAAGCTCCCGGGCAAGTGCGGCTTCCGGCATCGCCGTCATTCCCACCATATCGGCGTCATCATGAGCTAAACGGCGAATTTCGGCAGCGGTTTCCAATCTGGGGCCCTGGGTAACTGCATAGCAGCCACCATTAATTAATTTAAGATTAATATTGTTCGCGGCATTAAGAATTTTCTGACGCAAACCGGCATCATAGGGATAAGTAAAATCAATGTGTTTATCGGCGCTAAAAACGTCACTGAATAAACTGCTTTCACGCCCCCAAGTATAATCAATAACCTGATCCGGCAATGCCAACACCCCCGGCGTCATTAATCCGCTAATGCCACCCACCGCGGCCACGGCAACAATTTCTTTGACACCTAAATGATGTAATGCCCACAGATTAGCGCGATAGTTAATCAAATGTGGCGCAATGGTGTGATGTTCACCATGGCGCGGTAAAAACATAATCGTTTGGCCATTTAGCTCTCCTCGGACAATCGGCGCTGAGGGTTCGCCAAACGGCGTATCCAGCCGAATTTGTTCGACAATATTTAATCCTGGTAACTGCGTTAAACCGCTACCGCCGATAATCCCAATCATAAGCTGATCTCCGCCATGGCAAAAATTCCCGGCGCATTACGCCAATAACCCTGTACATCCATACCAAAGCCAAACACATAACGATCAGCGACGCTCAGACCAATATATTCCGGGGGCTGACCAGTTTTGCGTGAATGTTTTTTATCGACAAGTGCCAGACAAGCCACTGATACAGCGCCATGTTGCTGACAATATTGCCGCAAGGCGATTAAGGTATGGCCTTCATCAAAAATATCTTCAATCAGCAAAACATGCCGACTAGCCATATTGGTTTGCGGTTGTGCCTGCCAGACCAATTCACCACCGACCGTTTTGTCGCCATATCGGCTCGCATGTATATAATCAATCTGCAGAGCGAAATCAAGCTTCGGCAATAATTGCCCCATGGTAATCACCGCACCATTCATCACACACAGCAATAGCGGAGCTTTATCGGCATAATCACGATTTAGCTGGCCAGCCAGTTGATCCAGCACTGCATCGATTTCAGCGAGCGTAAATAAACACTCGGCATCCCGTGGTATAGCCTCGGTCAGTTGCATGGTTTGTCCTCTTATCTGATCTCGCATTAACTAAGCCTTATAATAAACAGCTTTACCGACTTGAGACCAATTGATGCGTCGTTTCTGGCCGCTATTACCGCTGCTTATGATCTGGTTGTTTGCCCTATGGCAAACACCGACAGATAAAGATGCGCCCGAATCAGCGGCGGTTGCCAAAAGGATTATCAGTCTGGCCCCCAGTATCACCGAAACTGTATTTGCGGTCGGCGCGGGTGCGCAGTTAGTGGCGGTAACGGATTTTTGTCAGTACCCCCGTGCTGCGCAGGATTTACCCAGAATTGGCGGTTATTTGGATCCATCTTTAAGTCAAATTGTCAGCCAACAACCCGATCTAGTGATCATGCTGGACCGCCAGCAAAGTCTGAATAAACAACTGCGCCAACTGGGAATCAACACGCTGCTTATCGATAACGCCCGCTTAGCTGGCATTATGGATAGTATTTTACGCATTGGTGCAGCCAGCGGCCACCCACAAAAGGCGCAACAGTTACATGATCAATTGCAGCAGCAAATTACCACCGTCAAACAACAAATAGCCGATAAACCCCGCAAAAATACCTTATTGGCCATCGCCCATTACACGAATAGCGAACAACTTGATTTAGTCTATATCGCCGGCCAGCAGGATTTTTATAATGATATCCTGCGCCTTGCAGGCGGCCGAAACGTGTATCAGGATAAACGCCTTAAAGTGCCGGCGGTTTCCATGGAAGGTTTGCTACGAATGAATCCCGAGGTCATTATTGATATTTTCCCCGATGCCAGCGCGCATAATGCAGACTTACTAAAAGTCCGCCAGCAGTGGCAACAATTAACACCCATTACGGCGGTTAAACAACAACAAATTCATTTTATCGAGGCCGGCTATGCCACGGTGCCCGGCCCCAGGATTATTCAATTGCTGATCGATATTGCCCAGTTGCTGCATCCGGAAATTAAATTGCCTGCTAATGCTTCTTAACATTCAAAAATTGCAGGTAGACATTGATAAACGCCGTTTACTGAGCGATATCAACTTTTCGGTCGAGGCCGGTGAACATCTTTGTATCACCGGGCCCAATGGTGCCGGCAAAAGTACGCTGCTGCGCACCTTAAATGCCATGATGCCGTTATCGCAAGGCGAGATTTTTTTGCATCAACAACCACTCAACCGCTATGCAAAAAAACACCTTGCCCGGCAAATAAGTTACGTGCCGCAAAACAGTGGCCGGACGATGCCTTTTATAGTTGAAGATTTTCTGCGGATGGCCCGCTACCCACATTTGCACTGGTTGGGCAGTTGGCAACAAGCTGATCAAACAGCCATAGAAAACGCGCTGGCGATCACCGATTGCCAATCCTTCAGACACCGGCAAATGACAACATTAAGTGGCGGCGAATGCCAAAAAGTCATGATTGCCGCTGCATTAGCGCAAGATACGCCAATTATTCTGCTGGATGAGCCCACCAGTTTCTTAGATCCGCATCATCAGGCCGAAGTGCAAAAATTGATTAAAAACCTCAACCGCCAACATAACAAAACGATTATTGAAGTCACTCACGATATTAACCATGCCGGTCAGCATGCGGATCGGGTAATGGCCTTGAAAGCGGGGCAATTGATTTGGTTGGGCGCCGCAGAGCAATTTCTCGATAACCAACGCTTGCAAATCCTTTATCAGCAGGCGTTTGTCTTTGTGCAGCATCCACAAACCGGTCGCAATGTGGCCTTAACGGCAAACCTATAATGGATAGCCTACAGGCGCATCCAAAACGCACATTAATAGCCTTATTGATTGTGGCTATCGTGGTGCTGACAGTCAGTCCATGGCTGGATTTACAAAGCATTAGATCAGCTGACATCCGCCAGCAAATTTTGTGGGATATTCGGCTGCCCAGATTATTATTCGCATTTTTGGCCGGTTGCGGGCTGGCCTTATGTGGTTTGGTGTTTCAGGCAATGTTTCATAATCCGCTAGCCACGCCCTTTACACTGGGGGTCGCCAGTGGTGCATCGCTAGGTGCTGCGGTGAGCGTTTATCTGGGGCTGAATTTTCTGCTCCTCGGTTTAAGTGCGCAAACGCTGAGTGCCTTTGCTGGCGCCCTGATTTCGATCAGCCTGGTGTATTTCATTAGTCGGCTGCGCAGTGGCTTTTCTACTGAAACACTGCTGCTTACCGGTGTGGCTATTAGCTTCTTTTTTTCCAGTCTGATTCTGCTGGTGCAGTATCTCAGTGATGTCAATGATGCTTTTCAGATCATTCGCTGGCTAATGGGCAGCCTGACCGTGGTGGGTTATGACGATGTTCGCCAGTTAGCCCCATTTGTCATTATTGCAGCGCTGGTGATTATCGGTTTTAGCCGCGAATTAAACCTGCTGATGGCCGGTGATGATATTGCTGCTAGCCGCGGCGTTAACGTTAATCGGCTGCGTTATTTGTTGTTTTTAGTGACGTCTTTATGTGTCGGCGCCATTGTTGCTTTATGCGGCCCGATTGGTTTTGTCGGCATGATGGTGCCACATATTTGCCGCTTGTTGATTGGCCAGGATCATCAGTGGTTGATCCCGGCCAGCTTATTGTTCGGCGGTAGTTTTTTGATTATTTGTGATACGCTGGCACGCATCATTATCGCCCCGGCAGAATTACCAGTTGGTGTCATTACCACCCTGCTCGGCGGGCCGTTTTTTCTGTGGTTGCTGATCCGTAATAAGCGCCTGGCGGCTTGACCACGTTAATTTTAGCGGTGAAGATAAGGCTGTTATAACAACACATCGGAAAGTGTGATGCGTAGTTTGTCGTTTTTAGGTTTATGGGCAATTCTACTCTTGGTGCCGCCATTACAGGCAGGCGCTAAATTGGGCAGTTTTGGTTTGACCAATGACGTGCGTCTGGCGCTTTATCAAGACCCAACGCAATTACAATGGTTCGATGACCAGCAACTTAACAAGCGCGGTGAAGTTGCCATCAGCTGGCTGCAAAATGCCGAACAACACGGCCTGAAAAGTCGTGATTACCAGTTGCCGCAACTACTGCAACAGATTAACAATATCAGTCGGCTGAACGCCCGTGAAACTGACGAATTACTGACTGCAACCTTTCTGCGTTTAACTGAAGAACTGGCTATTGGTCGAATTCGCCCGGCAGTCGCTGATCCCGACTGGCATATTAGCGGCGATGAATTTGATAGTGTCGCTTTCCTCAATAATTTACTTAGTCAAAATGCTGATTCCAAGTCGTTAAATAACGCCATGCAAGCTTTGTTGCCACAAACTCCTGACTATGCATTTTTACAACAAACCTTGGCCGGTTATCGGCAAATTGGCAAACAAGGTGGCTGGCCGGCTATTGGGGATATGCCGTTGCTGAAACCCGGCGAGCAACATGCTGAACTAGTGAATATACGCCAGCGATTGGCGGCTGAATTTACTGATATTGCTGTGCATTCAAATCCGGTTGATGTTTACGATGAACAGCTTGTTGCAGCGGTTAAACAATTTCAGGAACGGTATAGTTTAAAAGTTGATGGTATTATTGGCAGCACTACCCGCAAAGTCATGTCAGAGCCGGTCAGTCAGCGCATTTCGCAGCTGCGTACCTCCTTGGAAAGATTACGCTGGTTGCCTGATAATCACGGTGATCGTTATTTAATGGTTAATCTGGCTGGTTATCAATTAACCGCCATTGAAGATGAAACGATTACCCTGAATATGCGGGTCATTATTGGCCGTAGCTACCGGCAAACGCCCAGTTTCAATAGTGTTATGAGTCATATTGTCTTTAATCCTTACTGGACTGTGCCCAATAAGATTGCCCGTTTAGACATTTTACCCAAACAACAAGCGGATCCGGATTACCTTGCCAGTCAGCAATTTCAAGTGTTTGAAAAAATTGATGAACAGCGGATTGAGCGGCGGATTGACGACATTAACTGGCAACAATTAAGCAGCAGTTATTTCCCGTATATTTTGCGTCAACAACCCGGGCCGCTGAATGCACTGGGCACCATGAAATTTATGTTCCCCAACCCGTGGAGCATTTATTTACATGACACGCCACAAAAAGACTTGTTTGCCCAAAGTCAGCGTAATTTCAGTTCTGGCTGTATTCGCGTCGAAGATCCACTGGCGCTGGCAGCGTTTAGTTTGGACCAGCCCGACAGTACGCAGTTGATTGACCGTATCCTAGCCAGCCGGCAAAACACCGGACAGCTACTCAAAACGCCTTTACCCGTTTATGCAGTCTATCAAACCGCTTGGTCAGAAAATGGCGAGATCCGCTTTGCCGCCGATCATTATGGCCGCGATGCTCGCATGGCTAAACTCTTGTAATAAAAAGATAATCAGCTCTATAATCGCGTGAATTGCTGTCAAGGACACTCTCGTATGTGCGATAAATTCCGTCGTTTCGATCGACCGCAGCTGGCCACTTGCCAGCATCGCCGCCGTTTACTCAAACTCAGTTTCGGCGCCACGGCAACGATGTTGGTAATGCCGCCGGCCTTTGCTAACCTGGCTAAATTACCTGAACGTAAAATAGCGCTGTACAACCTGCATACCGGCGAACAGCTAAAAACCACCTACTGGGCGGAAGGTCATTATCAAAACAGCGAGCTGCATGCCATTAGCCATATTATGCGCGATCACCGTACCAACGAAATGATTGATATGGACAATGATCTGATCGACTTAATGACTATTTTGCACCGGCAAATGCAGGGTAAACAGCCTTACCATATTATTTCTGGTTACCGCTCGGCAAAAACCAATGAAATGCTGCGAAAAACTGGCGGGGGCGGCGTTGCCAAAAAAAGTTTTCATACCTTGGGGCAAGCCGTGGATGTCCGTTTACCCGGCCGGCAACTGGCTGAATTACATGAAGCTGCCCTAAAACTGCATGCCGGCGGTGTAGGATATTACCCAACCTCTGATTTTGTGCATATCGATACCGGTCCAGTCCGCCAATGGCGCGGTTAATCCTTGGCCAATTCTTCAATAAGCTGTAAAGCAATTTCCCGAAACTGCTGCAATTGAACTTTATGCTGCGCCTCAAAATCGGCATGCTGCTGTCGCATAATGTCATGTGACTTGATAAGTTTTTCATGAAAACGGCGCTGTTCGTCACTGCCAATATAGCTATCGCAATCGCTTAAACAGCGGGGATCCAAACCACATTCATAGCGTTTGATTTCCGCATCATGGGTATTGATGCGTGCTACATGCTGGTCCAGTCGCGCAGAATATTCCGGCAAAGCATGTTCCAGTTTATAAATCAGCCCGACCAGGCGCTGGTTTTGCTTAGTCCAATGTTCAACTTCTTGTAGCCAATAGGTGTGATCACTGCAGCAAGCATGATTTTCCTGCTGCCAGCGTTGTAATTCATTCATACTGCACCTCGAATACAAGCAAGTAATCAGCTTATTTAGCTGCTTGTCGAAAACGATTGTCAAGTCAGATCCACAGTCACAGTTAATGCCTGTAAAATAAGCGTTTTTCATCACCAGAAATTAACCGGTATGTCTGATATTGTTGTTTGTGCCCTGTATAAATTTGTCTCTCTGGATGACTATGCGGCGCTGAAAACGCCGTTACTGAATTTGATGCTTGCCGAGAAAATCCGTGGCACGCTGCTGCTTGCTCACGAGGGCATCAACGGCACAGTCGCTGGTTCGCGAAGTGCAATTAATAAATTGCTGGCACATCTGCAACAAGATCCCCGACTGGATCCGATTAGTTACAAAGAATCGTTTACCAATACCCCGCCATTTTTACGCAGCCGCGTCAAACTGAAAAAAGAAATTGTCACTATGGGCGTAGAAGGTATTGATCCGCGCCGCTCAGCGGGCACTTATGTCAAAGCCAAAGACTGGAACCAACTGATCAGCGATCCGGATGTGTTGCTGATTGATACCCGTAATGATTATGAATATCAGGTCGGTACCTTTAAAAATGCCGTCAATCCAAAAACCGAGCGTTTTCGCGAATTCCCGGACTACGTCAAACAACAACTGGATCCGCAAAAACACAGCAAGGTTGCCATGTTTTGTACCGGCGGTATTCGCTGTGAAAAATCGACCGCTTATCTCAAAGAGCAAGGTTTTGCAGAGGTTTATCATTTAGAAGGCGGCATTCTCAAATACCTTGAAGACGTGCCGGAAGATGAAACCTTATGGCAGGGTGAATGCTTTGTTTTTGATGAACGGGTCACTGTCAATCATCAGCTAGAAAAAGGTGATTATGACCAATGCCACGCCTGCCGGATGCCGATTACCGAAGCCGAAAAACAAAGTGAACAATACCAGCAGGGCATTTGCTGCCCGCATTGTTTTGAGCAAACCACTGATGCGCAAAAAGCCCGGTTTGCCGAGCGGGAGAAACAAATGCAATTGGCGCGCGACCGAGGTGAAGCTCATATCGGTTTGGAAACCCGCAAAATTGCTGAACAACATCGTCTCGAAAAACAGCGCCGCCGTGAACAGGATCGACTGACTACCCAGCAAAAGGGTATTAATTAAATGCGTTTTTGGTTTTATCTTTTTGTTAGCCTGACGCTTTTAACAACAGTAGGTTGTGGCAATAAACCGCAACAAGCTGCCATTGCCAGTGCTCACCCGATGGCGACGCAAGCGGGTTTTGAAATATTCAAACAAGGTGGCAATGCCTTTGATGCAGCAGTAGCCGTTAGTGCTGCATTAGCAGTGGTTGAGCCAGCCAGTTCCGGTTTGGGCGGTGGTGGATTCTGGTTATTGCATGATGCCCAAACCGATCAAAAAGTCATGCTCGACGGCCGTGAAACCGCGCCGCTTAATGCTCATCGCGATATGTATCTGAATGCCGATGGTGACGTTAACCGTGATTTATCATTAAACGGCCCATTGGCGGCTGGGATTCCCGGTTTACCGGCGGGTCTGGTCACACTAAGTAAACAATTTGGTCAGTTACCGTTGGCAGTGACCTTAAAACCAGCGATTACGTTTGCTCGTGATGGTTTCAAAGTAACACCACGTTATCAGCGGATGCTGGAGTTTCGTGGTGATCAATTAAATGGCGAAGCCAAATCGGTTTTTATGCCCAATGGTGTTATCCCTGAAACCGGCATTTTGATTTTTCAGCCCGATTTGGCAAACACGCTGGAACGCCTTGCCGCTCAAGGCCGTAATGATTTTTATCAAGGTGAAACAGCAAAACACATGCTTAACGCCGTACAACATGCAGGTGGTATCTGGCAGGCAGCAGATTTGGCAAATTATCAGCTAAAACATCGCACGCCGCTGACCGGCGAGTTTGCCGATTATCAAATCACCACTGCCGCCCTGCCCTCCGGCGGCGGCGTGTTGCTGATCAATATGCTCAACCAGTTGGCGACATTAAATTACCTGGATGCCGATCCGGCACAGCGCCTGCATTATCTGGCTGAAGTGATGCGCCGCGCTTATCAGGTACGCAGTGAGCATTTGGGCGATAACGACTTCGTTGATATTCCCGCGCATTTAACCGACAAAGATTTTGCTGCTGATCTGGCTGCCAGTATTGATGCTAATAAAGCCTCGGTCAGTGAAGCCGGTGACGATGTATTTCAGGGTAAAGGTCAAGACACCTCCCATTTTTCGATTATCGATCAGCATGGTAATAAAGTTGCCGCGACACTGAGTATCAATTATCCGTTTGGCTCGGGTTTTATGGTGCCAGGCACCGGTATTTTGCTCAACGATGAAATGGATGATTTTTCGGCCAAGGCGGGCACGCCCAATGCCTATGGACTGGTCAGTCAATCAGCTAATAGTATAGAACCGGGCAAACGGCCGTTATCAAGTATGACGCCGACATTTGTCGAAAATGACGAAAAGCTGCTGATCCTCGGCACACCCGGTGGCAGTCGTATTATTACTATGGTGTTGCAAGGTATCTTGCATTTTATTAATGGCCAGGATGCGAATGAGATTGTCGCTGCGCCGCGTTTACATCATCAATATTTGCCCGATCATATCAGTCTGGAATCAGCCGGTTTTGACGATAAGCTTATCGCGTCGTTGGTAAATCGTGGTCATCAGATCAATCAGCTGGATCGGCAGTTTGGCAATATGCAGCTGATTATGATGAATAAACAAACCGGCAAACTTCAGGCAGCCAGTGATCCGCGTGGCGAAGGTGCCGCTGAGGTTCGTGCCGTGAGCGCGGATTAAAGCTTCATATCTACCGGCATTACGCCATTTCGGGATTGCACCAATGCGCTGCCCTCCATAATCAGTAAGACCACCAATGCCAGCGATAAGGGCGCCAAGGCGAACCAGCCAATAATAGCCCGCTGAATAAACTGATCACTACCACTGACGGTATTCATCGTCAGCAACATACCCATACCGAAGATCAATAACGAAATACAATAGACAATCAGCAGGTAAAGACTTCGTCGCCAGGCTAATTGCCAATGGGCCAAAACCAATGATGATTTATCTGCCGGTTTTTTAGCTTGAAAACCAATACTGGCAAGGATCACACAGGATGCAAAAAGCGGTATAGTGAAAATTAACCACAGATTTTTTGTACCAAATAGAATGGCCGGAACAAAAAAATGGAAAATCGCCAGATTAAACAAAAAGCGCTCATGCGGCCGGCTGGCAGCGCGTTGTTGCTCGTTATTCATGATGTCGCCTCCCTCAGCTTATGATTAAAACATGTTGCCGTTAATTGATAGCCATTGTCACCTCAACTTTACCGATTTTGACGTCGATCGTGATGCGATTATTAACGACTGCCAGGCCTTAGGACTGACCCATATCATCGTTCCAGCAGTGACTTGTAAGCACTGGCCACAGTTAATAAATATCTGCCAGCAATCTCCCATTCTGCATTATGCGCTGGGTTGTCATCCAATGTTTATGGATCAACACCCTGACGATGCTCTTTTGCAATTAGATTTTGCTATTGAAAAATTTCAGCCCATCGCAGTGGGTGAAATCGGTCTTGATTTTTTTCTGCCCGGTCAAAATAAAAAAGCCCAGTCAGCCTTATTTGAGGGCCAATTAAAACTGGCTGAAAAGCACCAGTTAACAGTGATTTTGCATGTTCGTAAAGCCCATGACGAAGTGCTTAAACTGCTGCGACAAATCCCGTTAAAGGGCGGCATCGTTCATGCTTTTAGCGGCAGCCTGCAGCAAGCCCAACAATACCGGAAATTAGGTTTTTTACTCGGTATTGGCGGCGCCCTGACCTATCCACGGGCACAACGTTTGCAAGGTCTGTTCAGCGAACTGCCGTTATCACAAATCGTGCTGGAAACCGATGCCCCGGATATGCCATTTTGTGGCCATCAGGGCGAACGTAATTCACCGGAATATATTCCGCTGGTCGTCGAAAAACTCGCTGAATTACGTGGCGAGACCATGGCCGATATTGCCGCCCAAACCAGCACTAATGTGCGCAGCTTATTCGCGATCTGAACTAAAAAAATTGCTTTGTAACCCTTTTGACTGCCGCAATAAACCCAGCAATGATAAAGTTAAAGCGGTATTAAGCGCAGGTGTTATTGCCAACTTACTTCGTAACTCAAAACCATTAATCCCTTAATGAGTCATAGCATCAATACTTTTACGCAATCAGGAATTTTTATGGCGCAGGGCAGCACAGAGCAAATTCTAAATCAGGTTAACCAAATCATTCTTGGCAAAAAACGGCCAGTCAAACTGGCATTGAGTTGCTTGCTGGCCCGTGGTCATTTGCTGATTGAAGATCTGCCCGGTGTGGGTAAAACCACCCTAGCCCACACATTGGCTGCCACACTGGGATTAAGTTTTCAGCGAATACAATTTACCAGTGATATGTTGCCTGCTGATATTTTGGGCGTTTCGATATATGAACGCGAACAGCAAAAATTCACCTTCCATCGCGGACCGATTTTTACCCAGTTATTACTGGCCGATGAGGTCAACCGCGCCTCACCGCGTACCCAAAGTGCCTTGCTGGAAGCCATGGAGGAACAACAGGTCACCATTGAGGGCGAAACCTTTGCTTTGCAATCACCGTTTTTTGTGATCGCCACCCAGAATCCAACCCATCAAATCGGTACCTTTGCCTTGCCGGAGTCCCAGTTAGACCGGTTTTTAATGCGTATCGAAATCGGCTATCCCGACAGCATTGCTGAACGGGCGCTATTGATGGGAGAAGATCGCCAGATAATGCTACAAACATTACAGCCGGTGATAACGCCGCAGGACTTGATCGTCCTGCAGCAACAAGTGAAAAAAGTCACCGTCAGCGATGCCTTAGTTGATTATATTCAGGCGCTGCTCGCCTATACCCGTCAGTCCGGACAGTTTCTAACCGGTATTTCACCGCGTGCCGGTCTGGGTTTATTACACGCCGCTCAGGCCTGGGCCTTTATCAGTGGCCGTGATTATGTCGAACCGGAAGATGTGCAAGCCGTATTACCGAGTGTCGTTGGTCATCGTTTACAGGCATTAAATGACACGCTGACGACTGATTGGGCAGCCGATTTATTACAACAGGTCGCTATTCCCTGACAATGTTGGCAGTACTGCAAAAACAATGGCATCGGCTAACTGCCACCCGTGGCCGGCGGGTATATATCATGCCCAGCCGCGCCGGTTATGGTTATGCTGCATTGATTTTGCTGATGTTGCTGGGCGCCATTAATTACAACAATAGTCTCGGCCATTTACTGAGTTTTTTGCTGGCCGGAATCGGCCATGTGGTCATGCATCACAGTTATCGCAATGCCCGTTATGTTGAATGCCGTCCCGGTCAACCACAGCCAGTTTTTGCCGGGCAGGCACTGAAGCTGCCGATATATCTTGATAACCCCCGCAATCATGCCTTAACGGCCATCGATATTGCGTATTGTCAGAACGTCACCAAACGTCGCTGGAATCCACTGCAAAATTTTTCGCAATATCAAACGCTGGCCCGTGCCGAGCAAATTCCGGGGCAACAATCGCTACTGTTACAAATCGCTATCCCGACGGACAAACGTGGCTGGCAGGATCTAGGTCGGTTGCGTCTGTCCAGTGTGTTTCCACTGGGTTTATTTTTCTGCTGGTCTTTTATCGACAGCAATCGCCGGGCATTGATCTACCCAAAGCCAGAGGGTCAGTTGCCATTGCCCGATACCGGCAGCAGTGGTGTTAAGCAACAACAATTACAACAAGCGGGCCGTGATGAATTTGCCGGTTTTCAGAAATATCGTGTTGGTGATGCCCGTCATCAAATTGCCTGGAAAGCGCTGGCCCGTGATGATGTGATGCGCACCAAGCAATTTTCCCAGCCCAAAGGCAGTCAGCTGACTTTGGACTGGCAAGCCGTTGCTGATTTAACGGGTACCGAACATAAACTGTCGCAATTATGCCAATGGCTGTTGCAGGCTGATGCTGCCGGGCGCAGTTACAGTCTGAGTTTACCGAATCTGCAGATTGCCAGCGGCCTGGGTGATGCGCACCGGCAGCAATGTTTAAAAGCATTGGCGTTGTATGACCAATAAACCGATACCGCAAAGCGTGATTATCTGGCTGATGGCGGCGCTAAGTATCAGCGCCCTGCCCCATTTGATTTATCAGCCGCTGTGGGTCGCTGGCTTATTTGTGCTGATGATGAGCTGGCGAGTTATGCATCACTGGCGGGGTTGGCTGTTACCGGTACAAAAACGCAGTCTGAAATGGCTGCATAGTCTGGGCGCGGTGCTGACGATTGTCTTACTGTTTGCCAATTACGGCCTGACCATCGGTCGGGATGCCGGTGTCGCGCTGCTGACCGTGATGCTGGCATTTAAAGTGGTTGAAATTAACAATCACCGTGATTTTTATATGGCCTGTTTTCTGGGCTTTTTTCTGGTCACCACCAATTTTTTCTATACCCAGAATATGCTGGTCGTCGGCCTGATGATCGGCGTGGTGATTATGCTGACGGCATCGCTGATCCATATCAATAGCCCGGTGTTAAGTAGTAAAGCCCGGCTGAAACTCGCCGGTGACATGGTGTTACAAGCCTTGCCGGTGATGCTGGTGTTATTTGTGTTATTCCCACGGATCCCCGGTCCTATCTGGGGATTACCGGCCGATGCCAATGCCGGCAGTGAGCAATTACCCGATGGCATGACCTTGGGGAGTTCATCACGCAGTGCCGGCAGCACCGGTATGTCTGACGAACTGCTGATGGGCAGGATCAGCGAGGTTATCCAGTCCGATGCCATTGCATTTCGGGTGGAATTTGCTGATGACCGCTATCCGCCTAATAACCAACGCTATTGGCGCGGGCCGGTTTTGTGGACAACTGATGGCACCGGTTGGCGACCATTGGATCGCGATATTGTTAATCAATTCAGTCCGGCCTTATCGGTGACGAGTGAAGCTTATCGGTACACGATGACATTGGAGGCACATAACCGTAATTGGTTATTTGCGCTGGATATGCCAACCGACAAACAATCAGCAATGTCGACGAATTTTACTGCGGATGGTTTGCTGACCAGTGAACAAAAACTGCGCAGCCGCAGCCAGATTGAACTGACGTCACACACGCAGTACTTATTTAATGCTGAAAAAGAACCGCTGCTGAAAGCCGCCTTGCAGCTTCCAGCCAATCAGCACCCCCGCACCAAACAACTGGCGCTGGAACTGCGACAAGCCAGTCAGGATGATGCCGATTATGTGCAGACCGTATTGAACTACTTTAACGAACAACCGTTTTATTACACCTTACGACCAGCGGCGCTCAGCGGTGATACCGTCGATCAATTTTTGTTTGAATCCAAAGAGGGCTTTTGTGAACACTATGCGGCAAGTTTTGCAGTATTGATGCGCGCTGCCGGCGTACCGGCTAGGATTGTCACCGGTTATCAGGGCGGTGAAATCAACCCGGTTGATGATGTGATGGTCATTCGCCAGCGTGATGCCCACGCCTGGGCCGAAGTCTGGTTGCCTTTTAAAGGTTGGCAGCGCGTTGATCCCACCGCTGCGGTATCGCCCAATCGGGTCGAAATGGGCATCAATGATTTGTTGCCGGATTCGCGGCGTTCGCCGGCTTTTCTAGGCGGTAATCTGGGCTTGGAAAATCTCTGGCAAGATGTCAAAAACAATTGGGGCGCACTGAACAATGCCTGGGATATCTGGGTGGTCGGTTATGGGCCGGCGCTGCAAAAAGCACTACTCAGTATGCTCGGTATGCAACAACCCGACTGGCAGAAAATGGTTTTATGGCTGGCGATTTTGATCAGCCTTATTTTTAGCGTTATCGCCCTGTTGATGCTCTGGCAAAAACCGATTGCCGATCCGGTTCAGCGTTATTATCAGCACTTTTGCCACAAACTGGCAAAAAGCGGTGTGCAGCGCGAGGCGCATGAAGGCGCACAGGATTTTGCTCAGCGCGCTGCGGCCCGATTACCCGAACAGCAAGCGCAGATTGGGAAAATCAGTGCTTTGTACCGGCGGCTACGCTACCGGCAGGAAAGCACCTTGCTTGATGAATTTATCAAAGCGGTTAAACAATTTTCAACGCGCCGTTAACAATGGCTTTTGCAAAGTCTTAAGCCAATAGCGGAAAATAGCACCTTATTCAGTTGAGGTTACAAATGGCGCACGCAAATCCCCTGTTTGAACGCACCCATATTTTAATAGGCGATACCGGTATTGAACGCCTGCAAAACAGTCATGTGTTTCTGGCCGGGTTGGGCGGCGTTGGCTCCTATACTGCCGAAGCGCTGGCGCGTATGGGCGTTGGTAAATTAACGCTGGTGGATCATGATGTGGTGTCAGGATCGAATCTTAACCGGCAACTGGTAGCCTTAAAATCGACGGTAGGTGAGCTGAAAGCTGACGTCATGGCAGCGCGGATTCGCGATATTCATCCTGACTGCCAGTTGACGCTTATTACCGATTTTTTAACGCCGGACAGCATTCCTCAGATCCTTGATAACGGTTATGACATCATCATCGATGCCATTGACAGCATGAGCAGTAAATCAACACTGCTGGAAACTGCCTGGCGCAGGCAATTACCGGTATTTGCCAGCATGGGCGCCGGCGGCAAACTGGATCCAACACAAGTGCGTACCGGCGATTTAATGGATACTTCAATCTGTAAACTGGCCAAACAATTACGTTCTCAGTTGCGTAAACGTGGCGTGGGCCGTGGTGTACAGACCGTTTATTCACTGGAACCACCGCTGCCACCATTACCACCAGAGCCGGTCAGTCGTGGCCGCGCCCGGGCGGTGAATGGCACGGTCAGTTATATGCCGTCTATTTTTGGCCTGACGCTGGCGGGTCTGGTCATTAACCATATTATCGGTGATGCGCGGCGTGAATCAGCTGATTGAAGATCCGACTAATGTGCTGAATTGCGACTTAGCCATTCGGCCAGCACTGACACAATTACTCAGCCGTTATGGCATTGAAATCGTTGCTGTAGCAGATGATGAAGCTATTCCCGGCAGTTTTTTTGGCGAACGTGAAGCCGGCCTCAAAGGTAATCAATTACTTATTCGCAGCGATACCCCGGTGCATTCAGCGTTGCATGAAGCAAGTCATTATATTTGTATGGATCCATTACGCCGGGCCGCACTGGATACTGATGCCGAGGGTGATTACGACGAAGAAAACGGCGTCTGTTACCTGCAAATTCTGCTCAGTGATTATCTGCCCGATGTCGGCCGCAAACGTATGTTCGAAGATATGGATAGCTGGGGGTATAATTTCCGGCTCGGGAATGCAAAGGCCTGGTTTGAACAGGATGCCGAAGATGCCCGCGACTGGTTGTTTAAGCATCAACTGATTGACTGCCAGCAACAACCTACTTTTTTGCTTCGCCAGTGTTAATTCGTTAATGTGCTGATTTATTTATCCGAGGAACATCATGTCCGAACTGCA
Source organism: Methylophaga sp. (assembly GCA_032250995.1). Lineage (GTDB taxonomy): Bacteria > Pseudomonadota > Gammaproteobacteria > Nitrosococcales > Methylophagaceae > Methylophaga. The sequence continues at coordinate 35,136 of JAVVFF010000001.1, forward strand.
ATCACCGGTCACCGAGTTACTGCAACAAAAACAAATTGCTTATTCCGTGATTGAAATCCCTTTGAGTGATGATAAAAAACCGATCCGCAATTTAGAGGAATGGCTCAGTAGTCAGGGACGTGATCCGCATTCGGTGGTACGCAGTCTGTTATTTAAAACCGGCTCGGATAAATTTGTTCTGCTGGCAGTCACCGGCGGTGGGCGCGCTGATTGGGGTGTATTGCGTAAACAGCTGAGTGAAAAAAAACTGCGTATGGCCGAGTTTGCTGAAGTTTCGGCAGCAACCGGCTATGTGGTTGGCGCGGTGCCGCCGATAGCCTTGCCTGACGCTATCGAAGTGCTAGTGGATCAGAGTATTTCTCACTACGATGAAGTGATTATCGGCAGTGGTGTGCTCGGTTATGCCTTAGCATTACGCGCTGCCGACTTACAAAACCTGCTGCAAAACGCACCCATTGGCGAATTTATTAAAGACTAATGCCCATCTGAAGCGGATCAGTCTGCTCTGATAAAGCAATTGCCATTCAGCGAATTTTTCGCACCCGTACATTACGGTTTTTGATTTTGCCCTGCGCCAGATAATCAAGTGCCTGACCCAAAGCAGATTTGGCAATCGCCACATAACTGGACATATCCATAATACTGATTTTACCAATGCTGCTGCCGGCCAATCCGGCATCACCGGTTAACGCGCCGAGAATATCGCCGGGGCGCATTTTTTGTCGGCGACCGGCATCTAGCTGAATGGTCGACCACTCTGATTGCAAACTATAACTGGCATCGCGATCCAATGAGGCCGGCACATCACAACGACAAGGCTGTTTTAAATAACGCTCAATCGCCGCCATGCGCGGCGCATCAGCTTCGACGGCCAAACTCATGGCAAGACCGGTTGCGCCGGCACGGCCAGTCCGGCCAATACGGTGCACATAAACGTCCGGATCGCGCGGTAATTCGTAGTTAACCACCATATCAATAGCTTTAATATCCAGTCCGCGCGCGGCCACATCGGTGGCGACCAGTACCGGACAACTTTGATTATCAAAACAGGCCAGCACTTCATCACGGTCGCGCTGTTCCAAATCACCATGAATTGCCTGAGCACTGATTTTTTGACTGTTCAGCCAATCGGCAACTTCATCACATTGTTTTTTGGTATGGCAAAACACAATCGCTGTGCGTGGCCGGTAATGCTCAAACAAGCCCCGTAGCGTGTTATTTCGCTCGTGTTTTTTGATTTCATAAAACAGCTGATCGATAACCGCCGACTGATGCTCACTTTCAACGGTCACGGTCAACGGATCGCCCTGGAATTGACGGCTGATTTTAGCAATGCCTTCCGGATACGTCGCTGAGAACAATAAGGTCTGACGCTGCTTAGGGGTTTGGCTGAGAATATCCTGCATCACCTCAATAAAGCCCATATCGAGCATACGGTCGGCTTCATCAAGCACCACCGTATTGAGACCATCGAGTTTCAGCGTGTTTTTCTTCAGATGATCCTGGATCCGTCCCGGCGTGCCGACAATAATATGCGCGCCCTTTTCTAGCGAGCCGATTTGTGGGCCGATGGCTTTACCTCCACAGAGCAAGACCAGTTTCAGATTGGGAATAAACCGGGCTAATTTACGGATTTCTTTGCCGACCTGATCGGCAAGTTCGCGGGTAGGACACAACACCAGCGCCTGCACAGCAAACCATTGCGGTTTGATGTTTTGCAACAAACCAATACCAAAAGCGGCGGTTTTGCCACTGCCAGTTTTGGCGCGGGCAATCACATCTCGGCCTTGCAAAATAGCCGGTAATGACTGTGCCTGAATAGGCGTCATGGTTTGATAACCAAGGCTATCAAGTACTTCGATTTGGGCGGCCGGTATGGGTAATTTGCTGAATGACTGCTGAGACATAAGGTGCTTTAAATACGGAATTGATCGCGCATGATAACAAAAAGCCATGGGGCCGATGGACAAATCTTGTCTTTAGAAACAGAAAGTTAAATCAGGTAAAGTTTGAACAGCAGCGCTTTTTTGGGGTCACAATACCACTGCCTGAATCCACAGAGGTCAAGGCCATGCTATTTATAAAACACTCCGTTGCTATTGCCTTATCCGTAGTCACCAGCTTTTTATTGCTGCTGTCACCATTACCGGTTGTTGCTGATCTGAGCATGAAACCGCGCACCTGCAGTAATTGCAGTAGTTTTGGCAGCCAATCATCGCTTTATCATCATCGGCCCAGCATCGGCATCAGTGGTCATCAATCTTTTGGTAACCAACCATTCAAATCTCAGCGGCCAAAGAATTATAATAATTTTAAGCATTCCGGCCATCGTAATGACCATCATGATAAGCCGCATTACCGGGATTACCGGCCACGTTTTGATGGCTACCAGCAAGCATTATCGACCGCGTTACCAGCATCACAATGGCATTAGTCTGGGCATTGTGGCGCCAATTATTTATTCAGGCTTTTATTACAATACGGTATCGCCACAGTCTTATTCACCTGCCCCGGCTACCCAAACTGAACCGGTAACAAGCCGCAATTTTGCCGGGCAAAATATTGATGCCTGGTCAGCGTTGGGCAATTATCAAACCGAGTTGGCGCTGGATGGCTTTGCTTATCAAAGCCAGCAAAATCCACAAAGTGCCTTGCCCAAAGTTGGTTATGCGCTGGCCACAGCGGTTGCCGGTGAATATGACAAAGCTGCCTGGGCAATGGATTTGGCATTAGCTGCTAATGTCACCGATCTGCATTATTTTCAGGTCGATGCCAATATGCAGTTGATACTTGATGAGATGTTAATGAATTATGCAAACGAGCCCACAATGCGTGCGGCTATTTTATATTTGCAACAAGATTATCAGCGCGCTGATGACGCTATAAACCAATCGCTAGACCATTGCCATGATTGTCGTAGAAAGTTTGCCAACGCAGACTACGCTAAAAAGCCGACAGGAATTGTCTATACACTGCCGGCTATACAGCTTTAATCTGTCTCGTCAAAATCTTCATTTCGTTTTGGATTGGTTTCACTGCACGGGGCTTTTTCTATCGTTTTGTTACCATCAACTTTTGCTTTCGGCATATCAAGCACCCTAAGTGGTGCTGCCGGCGCTTTACCCTCTTTGTCTTCACCGAAATACAAGGTCAGATGCGGGAATGGGATCTCAATACCTGCCGCATCCAGATGCTGTTTCACCAGCCGGTTATAAGCCCGGCCAATGGCCCACTGCGACCCCGGCAGGGTTTTAATACGCACCCGGATATTGACTGAGCTATCGGCGAGTGCAGTGACACCATGTACTTCCAGTTCATTAATGAGAATTTTGCTGCGGTTATCTTCATCGGCCAGCAATTCATCAAAGGCCTCACGCAGTTTAACGATAACTTCATCGGTATTCTCACGATAAGCGACGCCATATTCACCCACATGATAAGCAAACTCACGCATAAAGTTAGAAACGGTATCCACTGATGAAAATGGAATGATATGAAACGTACCGGACAAATCACGAATGCTCAAAGAGCGAATCGTGAGCTTCTCAGCCGTACCGGTAATATTACTGGCAGTCACAATATCACCGACGCTAATGGCATTTTCCATTTGAATAAACACGCCGGTAATAACATCTTGCACCAGTTTCTGAGCACCAAAACCAATCGCCAAACCGAGCACACCAGCACCGGCCAGCAATGGTCCGATATTGATGCCAATTTCTGACAAGACAATCATCACCGTCATAATAATCAAGGCAATTGCTGAGGCATTACGAAAAATTGTCAGCAGGGTTTTTTCGCGTGCCGTTGGTGCATCAGTATCGCTTTGTGGATTGAGTCGATGCTCGATCCAACTTGCCACACCAATCCAAATCAAAATCGCCGCTAACAATATCGCGCCGACAGTCAGCGATGTGGCAATAAAATGAATACCTGCTGATGAGGCCAGCCAGTCTCGCAGATTAAAGATATGCCAGGCATCCAAGACAATGGCAACTACGCTGATCAAAATCACTATACGCAGCGTTTGGAAAATCTTCGGTACAAATCCATTCAGTCGATACTCCAGCATTGGGAAGCGACTACGAAGGCTTTCACTCACTTTCAGTGGCCGGTTTAAATACCAGGCCAAAATGCTCATCAATAACATACCGACTGCAATCGCTATCAAGGTTTGCAGCGTTGCTATCAGCATTAATGGCAAGGCTTGTTTCGGTTCTAACAACAAACTACCAGCCATCACGGCAAAATAAACAATGGCCAGAATGTGCCAACTGCGGGCCAGCATACCCAAGCCAACCCGGCTGAGACTAAAGCTAGTATCCAATGCCAGTGTTTGAAGTTGTTCACGCACCTGCATGCGGTTTTGCAAAATAGTCAGTAACGCATAAACAAAAGCAAATAAGACAATCAACACATTCAGTAACTGCGCGACCGCCGATGAAAATAAATTACTAATGAGTGGTACCAGCAGCAGTACTCCGTAACCAATAAAATTGGTCAGCCGGTTCAACCAGCTATGCCAATAAATTGCAGTATCGTCGTTCATCGGCAAAGGTCGTAAAGCAGCATCATTAACCGAAAACACGGTACGCAGCACGACTTTGAAAATCTCAATCATCAAAAAGGCATTGAGATATAAAGACTCAATTAACTGCATTTCGCCGCCATTGCCAAGGGCAAACAGCGCTACGGCATAACCGGCGACCCAGGCCAGCGCTACCACCAACAAATCCAAAAATACCGACGCTGTTATCGCTAATCCTCTGCGAATCAGTGGATTGCGGGTATCAGCATCCGCCCAGTTATTGGCCTTGGTAAATAACTTGCGGGCTATGCGCCGGGTCAGCCAAAAAACACCAATCGTTGCAGCGATAACCACCAATAAATGCAATAGATCCGTCATCAGTTGTGACCAGTCACGCTGACTTTCTGTCGAGCCAACCTTACTGACCGCCTGAAAACTATTGCTGATAGTCGACACTAAATCCTGAGCAACTTGCTGGGTGGTATTAGCGATTTGTCGTGCAAAAGACGCACCTTGCTCAGCGGATGCATGAGACGCAGCATCGCTGCCCTCAGCATCTGTTTTTCCAGACATTGAACGTAGTTCTTCAATCAACTGTTGCCGGGATTCTGGATTTTCCAATACATCAGCGAGTGTTTCGTATGAGGGTTTAGTTTCAGTGCTATCAGTGGATGTAACGGCAGTTTGGCCTGCTTGCGTCATCGAAACAAAGGCAAATAAGAAAGCAATTAAAACAGCGAAAAACACCGGCTTTACAGTCCGGTTGAAGGCATCTATGTGCACAAAACTCTCCATTAGTTTCTGGGTTTGGACTGGGTCGTGCGGAATGATTGTACGCAATCAGTATACAAATTCAGGCCACAGGCTTCAAATCAGCGGACCTTTTCCGACGGCTAGTCTATTGAAAATTCATTGATAACTTCCATTTCACCTTGCTCGCTAATTCGGATCAGATAACCAGCTCCTGAAGCTGCAAAGCCGCCCAGAAAAGCGGATAAAATTACCTGATGACTGAGATAAATTCTTGCCGCTTGATCGCGCCCCGTAAACAAATGTTGTTGAAACGTTTTGGTCAATTCTGTTTTGGCATTGGAATCTGCAGATCGGAAAAAAGAATTTATGGCTGGTAGTGGTTATGGTTTGCCAAAGTCCAATAATTCAGCAGTTTCAAGACATCGGCACCACTGACTGCTATAAACCGTTGCACTTTTAATACCGGCTGCCTGCAATGTATCACCTATTTGCTTTGCCGAGCTTGCTGACGTCCCTGTGGCGATAAATTACGTTGTGTTACACAATCTTCCAGCTGAAAATCAGCCGGATCTCCGCCCCCCCGAGGCAAGCGCATGTCGGATCAATAAAGCATGGCCGGATGTTGCCAAAACACCAAGTTCAGTTGCCTGAACCGGCAAAGCCAACAAAACCAACGTTAATACTAAGTAGTGAAATATAAAAACAGACCTTAAATTGCTAAAGCTGACTAAATGACCTCAGAATAACAAGAGTTTGTTTGGGGTAAGAAATGACAGAAAATTTGTTTTACAAGCGTTTAACGTTGATTTTACAGGGTCTTCTGGTACTGGGCCTGGCTGCCGCTATATGGGAACAGCAATGGCTGAATGTGGTAATTATTACCGGCATTATCATTATCAGCCTGTATCCGCTGCTACTGGCCCGCCATTTTCAGGTACGCATCCCAGCCGAATTCCAACTGCTAACCATTGGGTTTGTTTTTGCTGCTGTCTTTCTTGGTGAAGTCCACGGCTATTACACCCGTTTTTGGTGGTGGGATATTGTGCTGCATACCAGCTCTGGGTTTTTGCTCGGCATTATTGGCTTTTTGCTAGTTTATGTGCTTAACGAGAGTAAGCGGATTGACTTGCATATGCGGCCGGGGTTTGTGGCTTTTTTTGCATTTTTGTTTGCCATTGGCATAGGCGCTTTGTGGGAAATATTTGAATTCATCATGGACTCGCTGTTTGCCATGACTATGCAAAAACCGATGTTTGGTGACTATTCCGGATTGACCGATACCATGTGGGATTTGATTGTTGATGCCGGTGGCGCGTCAATCATTAGTCTACTCGGCTATGGTTATCTGAAAACCACCGACGATAACTCCTTTCTAGAGCATATGATCCAACGCTTTATCAGCAGTAATCCACAGTTATTTAAACGTCGTTGATCTTTATTAAGATCCTGGGAAATTCATGGATAACGATACAAAAACCGGCTATTGGTTACTGATCCGCCAACATTTTGGATTACTAGCCATCAGCTTTATTGCAATGTTTAGCGGCAATCTTGGCCAGAGTTTTTTTATCGGCTTGTTTCAGCAAGATATCGCTCAAAGCCTGAATTTATCAGCCGGTGCGTTTGGTAGTGTTTATGCTGCTATTACCATGGTCAGTGGCTTTTTAGTCATGCATTTTGGCGCCAAACTGGATTGGATCTCGCCGCGCCATTATGCACTTTTGGTATTAACGACCTTATTAATTGGTGTCGCTTTGCTGACTCTGTCGCCCTGGCTGATAACTGCGATTATCGGACTCGGTTTAGTGCGCCTCTGCGGTCAGGGCTTGATGAACCATTTTGGCAGCACTTTGGCTGGTCGCGAATTCACAATTAATCGTGGCCGGGCGTTGGGCGTGGTAAGTCTAGGTATGCCAGTTGGCGAAATTTTATTACCGCCGTTATTAGCCGTCCTGATCGGCTGGCTTAGCTGGCAACAGATCTGGTGGGCTGTCACTTTATTAATTGCGACGATGTGGCTGTTGTTATTTATATTTTCGCCGTGGCCGCCAGCGCCTGAAATTAAGCGTGATGCCCGTGGCAACAAAATTCGGGGGCCTAACCCGCTGCGCGAATGGCGTTTCTGGCAGCTCATTCCATTGACCATGGCCTTACCGGTAACCTTGACTGGGATTTTTATTTATCAGGCACAAATGACCAATGATTTAAATGCCACTACAACGGCTTATGCACTGGGTTTAATGGCAATGGGACTGGCACGTTTCCCGGGCGCTCTAATGGGCGGACGCTGGGTTGATGAATGGGGCGTGACACTGCTGGCTCGCTTATATTTATTACCATTTTTTTTAACAATCATTGCAGCGATTATATTCGGCGGTAATGCCGGCGTTTTGATTTTAATGATTGGCGCCGGCGTTTCACTGGGTATGTCATCACCGGTGGTCGATAGTTTATTGGTGATACTGTGGGGACGCGAACACCTTGGTCGGGTTCGTAGCGTAAAATCTGCCTTAATGGTATTTTCAACCGGTGTTGCGCCAGCAATTCTGGGCTTTTTGATCGATGATGGCGTCAGTTTTATCGCGATTCTCATGGGTATGCTGGTGTTTATGTTGCTTGGCTGGTTGCTGGCGCAAGGTCAAATTGCTCTAGCTGCGAAACACAGCGAAATAGCCTGAACTCAATTAAAACAACAAATTGTCGTCATCCCGGTTTTTAATTATTGCATCACCTTTATCGAACCGAGGTCACGATGAAACCCAGCCTGCAACCCGGACTTCGTTATCGGCACCAATTCACCGTACCGGACTCGAAAACGGTGCCGGCGACTTATCCTGAGGCGGAAGAATTTCTGGTTATGCCGGCCATGTTTGCCATTGTTTTTTTTGGAGTGGACCTGTATTAAACTGATCAACCCACATTTCAACTGGCCATATGAACAAACTTCGGGCACATATTAATATAAGTCATTAGGCAGTGACGCCGGTTGGTTTGACAATCACCGCAACGGTTACCTTAATCGAAGTTGATGATCGTCGATTATTATTTGCAGTTGAGGCACATGATGGTTGATTTGATAGCTAAAGACCAATATCAACGGTTTATCATTGGTCGGCAACGCTTTAATGCTAAAGTCAGCCAAAAAACATCGCAATAATTTGGAGTCAACCATGCCTGTCACACTCGTTATTGGTGCCAACGGCCAGATCGGCAGATTGTTAGTGCAGTTAATGTCTGAACAACAACTACCCGTCCGGGCAATGGTTCGTAATCCTGAACAAGCTGATTATTTCCGACAGTTGGGCGCCGAAGTGGTGATTGCTGATTTAGAAAAATCTTTACCAGACGACGCTTTTCAAGATTGTGACCAGATAGTGTTTACCGCCGGCAGTGGCGGCAAAACCGGTGCTGATAAGACTATTTTGGTGGATTTATGGGGCGCCTGCAAAGCGATAGAAATGGCGATAAAACACCAAGTAAAACAGTTTGTAATGGTTAGTGCGCAAAATGCCGGTGATCCTGATAATGGCAATCCGGCTATCAAACACTATAACGTTTGCAAACATTTCGCCGATCAATATCTGTTGGGCAGTGGCCTGCCGTTTACGATTTTGCGGCCGGGCAAACTTATTAATAGTCCAGCGATCGGCAAAATCAGCACACTCAGACCTGATGATAAAGCACAACACATTATCAGTCGCGCTGATGTGGCGCACTGCATTATCCATTGCCTGACGCATGACCACAGCAAAAATCGCATCATCGCGTTGTATCAGGGCGACTTATTTATCGATAGTGCAATGAGCTGATTTATAGTCTCAGACGACTTGGTTTGTTGTAAATTTCAGTATTTGGGGGCGTTTTAATCGCTAATTAAATTGAGGAATTGCTACGTGATTTCGCAGTAAACTTCAGGCTTATCTATTATCTGACAGCCATTCTGGATGTTGTCATTGTGGTGCCGGGTTTTGGCTACAATATCTGGCAGCTGCAAATCTCCGAAAACAATGGCAATATCCGCACTGCGGCCTCTGAGCCATTTAAAGCGCTGGCTAAACCCGAACAAATAATTTACGTATGCATTATGACCATAACACCGTCGATGGCAGCCAGCGTAAAGACTGTATTCAGGTTGGCTTCATCAACGATTTAAGCATGATTGTCAGTGATGATGTGAATCATGACGCGGGTAATTTACTGCAACTTTGGCAGCAAATATGGGTCATCATAGCCACCGATAAACCGGCAACTGATGCCTTGATTACCCAGGTTGGTGGCAACCCGGGCAGTGATTAAAGACACCTTATTAACATTGGAATAAACGCCCGCTTGGTCAGCAATGTCATACAATGGCTATAACGCGTAAAGTCTCAGGATAATTAATGCCAACGCTGCCTAACTGCCCAAAATGTGATTCTGAATACAGCTATCAGGATGATAATCTGCTGATTTGCCCAGAATGTACTTATGAGTGGATGATGCTGGACGACATCACTGAGGATGATGACCAGGATAAAATTTATGACAGCCATGGAAAGTTGCTACAAGATGGCGATACAGTAACGGTGATTAAAGATTTAAAAGTCAACGGTTCGTCACTGGTCGTCAAAGTCGGTACCAAAGTGAAAAATATTCGCATTGTTGAAGGTGATCACAATATCGATTGTAAAATTGACGGTATCGGCGCCATGAAGCTTAAATCAGAATTTGTTAAAAAAGCTTGACGCTGTTCAGCTTCTGGCAACAGCACAGGCTAAGTCACAAAACCTGTTGTGCTGCTAAGTTATAATTATCGGACTCTTTCATCTGGAAAATTGCTTTGCGCCATCAGCAAACCAAATCCTTTATCGATATTGAATCCGGTTCGCCGGAATCGCGTACCAGCCGGCGACGTTTGCGTGCCTGTCAGGAATGCGACTGGGTAGTGGTTCTACCAGCGCTGCGCCCCGGTGAAATAGCCACTTGTCCGCGTTGTAATCATACGCTGGTAAAACGCCATTTTCGGCCGGTACAACGCAGTATGGCATTAGCATTAACAGCCCTGTTGGCATTATTATTGTCGGTCAGTTTTCCGTTTGTCAGCTACGCTGCTTTGGGCGTGGACCAACAGATTGAATTGAGTCAGACGGCAACGGAATTGCTTAGTTTTGGCCAACCGCTGGTAGCGATTTTAGTGGCGTTAACCATTGTTATTTTGCCAGCCGTTTATCTGCTCAGTGTGGTCTGGTTGCAAACCGGTTTGCTCCGTGCGCAGCCACTGCGTTTCAGCCGGACGATTGCCCGATCTTTGAAACATATGCACCCCTGGATGATGGCCGATGTGTTTATCCTCGGCGCATTGGTCAGTTTGTTTAAAATCTCTGGCGGCGCTGATATTACGCTGGGGATCGGTTTTTGGGCATTTTGCAGTTTTGCGGTGTTGTTGCTGCTAACCATGCGTTCGCTTGATGATGACTGGCTGTGGTTTGCTATTGCCGGTGAACCACTGGCGCCGGAGAGCAGTCAGACCGGACAAACCGCCGCTTCACAACATTTAACCAGCTGCAAAACCTGTGGTCTGTTGCAACATTTACCCCAAGCTGGCAAGGCATACTGTCAGCGTTGTAGTGAGCTTTTACAACGCCGGTTACCGCATAGTGTGCAACGCACTTGGGCGTTATTAGCGGCCGCTTGTGTGTTGTATATCCCGGCCAATCTCTATCCGATTATGTACAGCACCCGGCTCGGATATACTCAGCCAAAAACTATTATTGGCGGCATCATAGATATGATCAACGCCGGTTCCTGGCCGATTGCACTGATTATTTTCGTAGCCAGTATTATGGTACCGGTTGGTAAAATTCTGGCACTGGGCTGGTTATGTCTGCGAGTGGGTAAAAGCATTGAAATCGGCCATCGCAGCCGGGTGCGTTTATATCGTGTCACTGAATTTATTGGTCGCTGGTCGATGGTTGATGTGTTTGTGGTGGCAATTCTGGTGGCGCTAATCCGTGCGGGCAGTTTGCTGTCTATCACGCCGGGGCCGGCCGCCCTGGCCTTTGCTGCAGTGGTAATATTGACGATGCTGGCAGCCATCAGTTTTGATCCGCGTTTGATTTGGGATAAACCTGCCGAGATTTCACCTTTAGCCACTAAGGATGCCTTGCATGACTGACACCGGTTCAGCCGATACAACGCAAAATACTGATTTGCATCGTGCTTCGGCGGTTAAAGCCTCCCGGCTTTCGCCGATTTGGATCATTCCAGTAGTCGCAGTATTGATTGGTATTTGGCTGATTATTGATAACTACCGTCATACCGGACCACTAATCACGCTGACTATGGCTAATGCTGAAGGTATCGAAGCTGGCAAAACCCGCATCAAAACCCGTAATGTCGATATGGGTCAGGTCGAAGAAGTCAAACTTTCCAAGGATTTAAGTCAGGCACTAATCATGGCGCGAATCAATCATGATGCTGAACAGATTCTGGTTGAAGACACCCGTTTCTGGGTAGTCAAACCACGTATCAGCCGTGAAGGCATCAGTGGTTTTGGCACTGTGTTATCGGGTGCTTATATTCAACTGCAACCAGGCAAATCCGAGCAGCCACAGCGCAAATTCGAAGTCATGGATCAACCACCTATGTCGCTGGATGGTGCTGAAGGCATACGGCTGAAATTGATTAGTCAGCTGGGTAATTCATTACGCACTGGCGATCCAGTCACTTATCAGGGTTACACTGTGGGCCGCGTTGAAACCGCCGAATTTGATAAAGACACCCGTCAGGTGAATCATCAGCTATTTATCAAAAGCCCTTATGACGTTTTAATCAGTGCCAATACCCGCTTCTGGTCAGCTAAAGGCATTAATTTAGAACTTAGCTCTGCCGGCATTGAAGTTAATATTGCCTCACTGGAAGCACTGATCAGTGGTGGTGTCACCTTTGGTGAGATGGAAGATTTACCGGCAACTTCTGCCGAGCAAAATCCACAACGGATTTATCAGTTATTCCCGAATGAAGAAAGCGCCCGCCATGGTATCTACAGCAACTACCTGGAATATGTCTTGCTGGTTGAAGATACGGTACGGGGCCTTTCTGAAGGCGCACCAGTTGAGTTTCGTGGCATCCGGGTTGGCACAGTGCGTAAAGTGCCATGGCGGTTTACCTCACCGGAGCGTCCGATTCGTCAAAGCTTCGCTATTCCGGTATTGATCCGTATCGAGCCACAACGTTTGGGAGGACGGGAAAAAATCGATCTAGATGAATGGCAACAAAGGCTCGACAACATGGTTAATAACGGCCTGCGGGCAACTTTAAAATCAGGGAATCTGCTGACCGGTGCTTTGTTTGTTGATCTCAACTTCCAGCGTGACAATACAGAAGCTTATGTCGCCAAAAGTTTTGAGGATCGGCCGGTAATTCCGACCACACCATCGGGACTCGCGCAGATTGAGCTGAAAGTCTCCAGCCTGCTCGACAAACTCAATGCCTTACAAATTGAGCCGCTGTTGCAGGGCATGGATAACAGCTTGCAGCAATCAGAAGCATTGTTGCGTGAAATCCGTGATCTGAGTGGCAGCATCAACCAGTTGGTTAATGATCCGCAAACCCAGCGCATACCTGACAATATTAATGAAACGTTGGCCGAATTGCGTGAGGTTATCAAAGGCATGTCGCCGAATTCACCAGTGTATCAAGAGCTGAATCGCAGCTTGCAAAGTCTGGAAAAACTCATGCGCGATCTACAGCCGATTGCCCGAACGCTCAGCGAACACCCCAATGCGCTGATTTTTAATCCGCCAGCGGTCAACGATCCGGTGCCGCCAGCACCCCAACCTTAAAAGCAGGTGTTTTCGTGATTAAGTTTAAACTGAATGTTGCTGTATTTTTTGTGGTGTTGCTGGCCGCTTGCGCCAAGCAACCGGTTGAAAATCATCGCTACTTTTTGCCGGAAGCAGACTTAATCCAGCATGCTGGCAAACCGGCAACGCGCTTTTTACAAATCCGCAATATCCAGCTGGCGGATTTTCTGAACGATGGCGGCTTAGTCCTGCAACTCGACGATATCACCCTGAATCAGGCAAAAAACCATCTCTGGGCCGATAATCTGCACCAGCAAATTAACCGGGCTTTACAAGACCGATTAAATCAGCAGCAACAAGTATTTACTGTAGTCGGCCCGCAAACAGATGCTGATTTACAATTGTCACTGGTAATCGATGCTTTTCACGGTCGTCATGACGGGCTGGCGTTAACCAGTGGCCAGTGGCAATTACATACTGCTGAAGGCGAACGCGTTCTATTACAAAACTTTCATCTGCAAACTGAACTCCGTGAGCCCGGATATCCGGCGCTGGTCCGCGCACTCGGTGTGAATCTTGATGCATTAGCCGCTTCATTGGCAACAGTGCTAGCTGAACAATCATAAAAAAACCCAATGTTGGTTTGACCAACTATTGGGGCTAATGTCAAAACGGTATTGTTACCGGGCTGGAGGCTTTTTATTTGATCCAAATCTGCTTGGCATTAACAAATTCTTTAATACCCTGCGGGCCCAGTTCACGGCCATAACCGGAACCTTTTACACCACCACTGGGTAGCCGTGGATCGGTTTTAACAATACCGTTAATTGCCACCTGTCCAGCTTCAATCTGCATGGCCAGCGTCTTCGCCAAATCAGCATTTTCTGTCCATACCCCGGCACCGAGGCCATATTCGGTGTCATTGGCCATTTCCAAAGCATGATCTACATCATCAGCCTTAATAATCACCATCACCGGACCAAAGGTCTCCTCACGAAAAGCACACATGGTCGGCGTCACATCGATTAATAACGTGACCGGATAGAAAAAGCCATCCCCCTCCGGCAAATTGCCACCCAGCAGACATTTGGCGCCGGCAGCAATGGTATCTTCAACTTGGCGGTGTAAATTCAGTTGTAAATCTTCGCGGGCAATCGGACCGATATCGGTATTGGCTTGCAATGGATCACCGAGCTGTAATTTACTGAGTCGCTGTTTGACCAATTCAACAAAGCGATCATGGACATCCGCCTCAACGATTATTCGTTTAGCAGCAATACAAGATTGACCGGCATTAATAATCCGCGACAGACAAATAACATCGGCAGCCTGGTGCAGATTGGCATCATTTAGCACCAGCACCGGATCGGAGCCGCCCAGTTCCAAAACACAGGGTTTGATTTCGCTGCCAGCAATCGCAGCAACTTTACGACCGGCACCGCCGGAGCCGGTAAATGACACTGCTGCGATACGGGGGTCGCGAATCGCCAACTCTACATCCGGGGTTTCCAGTGGCAGATTAACCATAATATTGTCCGGTGCACCGGCTTTTAAGAACGCATTGGCAATAGCCTGCGCGGTTCGGGGCACATGCGGATCATGTTTCATCACGCAGGTATTGCCCGCCATCAGGGCCGGTGCTAAATAACGAAATGCCAGCCATAACGGTGCATTCCACGGCAAAATACCCAGCAACGTCCCCAGCGGCTGATAGGTCACATAACTGAGGCTGGCATCCGATGGCAGCGTTTCATCGGCAAGATAGGCCGCAGCATGATCTGCGTAATACTCGGCGCAGTTCGCGGCCTTTTCGACTTCCGGCACGCCTTCTTTAATCGGTTTGCCCATTTCCAATGCCATTATTTCAGCAATATCATGCTTTTCGGCACGCATTTGTTTGGCAACGGCTTTCAGTACTTTGGCACGCTCGGCAAAGCTTGTGTCGCGCCACGCGGTAAAGGCAGCAGTGGCTTCGCCAATGCGAGCGTACATTGCATTTTTATCAAGCGATGGGAAAGGTTCGAGCACTTGCCCGGTAAAAGGGTTGGTTGCAGTTAGCATAATGTCCTCAGGAAGATTGTTTAGCGGTGGTTTTTTTATCGTCTTTGGCGGTCTCGTTTTGCCGCGCACTATCCAGATTCAGCAGTTTCTTACTGTTGCTGGCTGGCTTAACAATAAAATCCCTGTCCATAGTGAAAAACGATTCGCAACCATCTTCGGTAATATGAAGGGTGTCAGAAATACCGCAAGTTTTGTCACCATCAACACCCCACATCCACGGAATAATATGGAAGGTCATGCCCGGTTTCAGTACCGCGGACTCACCTTGTTTGAGGCTGACGATATAGCCCTCATCCCAACTGGGTGGAAAAGCAATACCAATGGAATATCCCGAACGGGTCACCAGGCGCGCACCAATATCGTTTTTAGTGATGATATTGCGGATCATATTGTCGGCATCCGAGACAGTCATGCCCGGCTGAAAATTGTTATGCACGGCATCCAGCGCCATTTTCATAATCTCCTGCGCTTTATACATTGATGAGCTGAGTTTACCGAGCACAATCGTGCGCATCATCGCCGTATGATAACGCCGGTAACAACCGCCCACTTCCAGAAAAACATGCTCATCGGGCTGCACGACACGGCCTTCCCAGGTTGCATGACCAATCATGGTCCGTGGGCCGGAAGTGACATATGGCATTACCGCAGGTGGCTCACCACCGGCTTTGAACATGGCAGAACTAATTGCCGCGCCAATCTCATTTTCAGTGACACCGGCTTCAGTGACGTCAATACCCGCCTGCATACCCGCCTCAGTAGCTCTCGCGGCATTTTGCATCAGGGCAATCTCCAGCGGTGACTTGCAGACCCGGCCTTCTTCGACAATACCAAAACAATCCAGCAATTTACCGTCGGTCAGCGTGGTATGAATGCAATCCTGATGATAAGCTGGGAAGAAATAGCTGTTACGCTCATAACCAATACGTTTTTTATCCAGACCAAATTCACGCAGCGCATCCACCAGCATCTGAATGGCATCACCGGTATCCGGATACGGCCGGGTGATCTCCACCCAGGTGCGGTGAATCACATTGGATTCTTCCAGCTTACGGGTGATCATAAACGGCTCATCTTCAAGCGGTACGACCAGCGCCTGAAAGAAGGAATACCCGGTGGTCTGATAATCGGTCAGATACATGATATTTTCCGGGTCGGAAATCACCACCGCATCCATAAAGCGCTCGGCTATCCGCTCACGCAATTCACTTAATCGTCGTTCATATTCTTCAAACGGGAAGGTCATATCATCGCGATGTCTCATGCTGCCTCCCGCATCATCACATTATCTGTGGCTTTAATCAGAATTTGCAGGCCTTCCTGCAAATCGGCCTCAGGCGTGGTCAACGGCGGGATCAATTTCACCACCCTACCACCGGTACCACAACTGGCAATTATCAGACCGGATTCAAAACACTGACTGACAATTTCTTTGGCACGCTCACCATTACCGACATCAAGGCCCAGGATCATACCTTTACCGGTCAGATTGACCTGAGGATGTCGATCCACCAATGGCTGCAAACTGTCCGCCATCATAGCGCCATGAGCTTTAACGGTTTGCATCAGTTCATCATCATCAAAATAAGTCAGCGCCTGATCGCCGGCAATAAACGAGATATTCTGGCCGCGGAAAGTGCCGGTATGTTCGCCCGGTGACCAATGCTGGTCGTGTTCGGGTTTGACCAGATTCATGGCCATCGGCGTGCCCAGACCACCAATACCTTTGGCAAGACAAATAATATCGGGATCCAGATCCAAATCATCAAAACTGAAAAACGATCCGGTACGGCCAACACCCACCTGAATATCATCAACAATCAGCAAGGCATCAACCTCTTTGGCCAGTGTCGCCAATGCCTGCAGCCAGCCTTTTTCGGCGACTTTAACACCGCCTTCGGCTTGGATGGTTTCCAGTAAAAACGCCGCCGGCGGGACAATACCGCTGGAGCTATCAGCATAAATAGCGCGCAGCTGTTCGATGCTTTGCATGCCACAACCGAGCTCACAGCCCGGACAAACCGTTTCGCAACCGAACGGAAAATGTTTGACATAATTCAAAGGTACGCCAGCAGCATTACGAAAATATTGATTGGCGGTGGCGCTCAGCGCCCCAAGGGTCATGCCATGAAAACCATGGCTGAAAGCAACAATATCCTGCCGACCGGTCACCCGCCGCGCCAGTTTCATTGCAGCTTCGACGCCATTGGTGCCCGTCGGACCCATAAACTGCATTTTGTGCGGCATATTGCGCGGTTCTAGAATGGTCTTGGTGAAATGTTCCATATATTGCCGTTTGGCCGTGGTATGCATATCAAGACTATGCGTTACGCCATTGGCCTGGATATAGGCGATCACCGCATCCGTCATTCGCTGATTGTTATGGCCGAAATTCAGCACACCGGCACCGGCAAAAAAGTCGATATATTCACGACCATTTTCATCAATCTGCCGGGCATTCAACGCTTTATCAAACACCACCGGATAAACCCGGCAATAAGCCCGAATTGCCGATTCTCGTTGTTCAAAAATACTCATTTATTTCTCCTCAGGTATTTCACGTCTTACCGACGCTGGGCAGTTCCTCCGGAACGGGTGCGCCACAAAGGCGCGAAAACAAAGCAGTGACCAACGGAATGAGCCGGTCGTTAAAATCATAAAGTGGACTGTGACATGACGCCTGATGCTCTGGACCATCATCACTACCAATCAGCGCAAAAGCACCGGGAATTTCCTGCAGGTAATAACTAAAGTCTTCGGAGGCCATAATCGGCAAGCGAATATCACTGTGCACCCCATCAAAGCCAAACAAAATCTGCCATTGTTCACGCACCTGCAAAGCCTGCTGGGCGTGGTTAATAGTGGCTTCATAACGTGGATAAATATTAACCTCGCAATGCACACCGTAACTGGCCGCAGTCTGTTGACTGATTTCAGTGATAAGACCGTTAACTATTTCCCGAGTTGCTTTATCAGAAACACGGATACTGCCGCCAATTTTGGCCTGTTGAGGAATCACTGTCGGTGCGCTGGGCGCTTCAATAGAGGTCACACTCACCACAGCGGCCTGTTGTGGTGGCAAACGCCGGCTGATGATTTGCTGCAAATTCAAGGTAATGGCACTGGCTGCCAATACCGGATCCCGGCACAGTTCCGGCTGACTGGCATGGCCGCCAAGGCCGTCAACAATTAATTCAAATGTGCCATTACCACACATCACAATGTCATCAGGGCAAACCAATTTACCAAACGGGATGGCTGGCCAGTTATGCCAGCCATAGATCGCATCAACTCCTTCCAAAGCGCCATCGGCAATCATTTCCCGGGCGCCATGGCCACCTTCTTCTGCCGGCTGGAAAATTAAGGTTACCGGACCAGGTAAAAGCTGTTCGTGCAGTTTCAGCCAACGCGCGGTGGCCATCAGGGTGGCCGTATGTCCATCATGACCGCAGGCATGCATGCAGCCTGCATGCAGAGAGGTCCAGTTTTTTTGGGTATTTTCATTGATTGGCAACGCGTCAATATCACCCCGCAGCGCGATGTGCGGGCCTTTACCAGTTGGATTCAACCAAGCCAGCGTGCCAGTACCGGCGCAGGCACGCCAGTTAATATTAAGCGTGCTGAGCATATCGCGGATGCGATCTGCGGTGCGGTATTCCTGCCAGCCCAACTCAGGATGCGCGTGTAAATCACGACGTAACACTTCAGCGTTGGTGATGGTTTCCTGCCAGACATCTGACATGGCCCCTCCCCCTGATAAGGATCGCAAAGCACGATCCAGTAATAACTATGCAACATTACACTGTAAAAAATTTCAACGTATTGCAAGCAAAAAAATCAGCTTTGCAGTCATGCTGATTTATTGACCCTTAAAATAGCTGGCTTTGCAGACCTTATCTGCGGCATTAAAAGGGGTTTACTAATGAATGCTAATACGGTGATCGGCGAATGAAATTTTACCGTGACTTGAGGCTTTTTAAGACTTATAAAGTGGCTTACGATTCCGTCAAAATTTGAGCAGCCTCTTGGTAAGCCTTTCTAAGTAAATAAATTTTCGTTTTTACAAGCCGTTATCAAAACATTGCTAACCCGTTTTTACCAATATTTTTCAATACTGATATTGCCCGCTTCACGGCGACTGTGCCGGGTCAGACCGCGCGCTAATAACACCTCGGTCGTTTCCTGCACCATCGCCGGATTGCCGCACAACAACACCTGACTGTCTTTATCAATTTCAATACCCAATGCCGGCTCGAGTTGATCGTCTTCAATAAGCTGAGGAATACGACCACTTAGCGCATTTGGCGCAGCTTCGCGACTGACTATCGGCTGATAACGAAATTGTCCGGCATGTGCTGCCTCAACATCAGCAATGGTATCCTGATAGCTGAGTTCTTCGGCAAACCGCACAGCATGCACCAGACGAACCTGCTTAAATTGTTGCCAGACTTGAGTTGTTTTAATAATCGAC